>JALOPW010000037.1 GCA_025453675.1 Methanolinea sp. | reverse complement strand
CCCGCTGCTGCGGGGGTGACGCGGGGGTAGTCCGGAGGGGGTGAAACCCCCGCCGGTCCAGTGGAAAACCACACTCCCCTCAGACGCTCTTGGGGAGCATCAGTGGGCCGGAAGCCTGCTGCTGCGGGAGTGACGCGGGGGTGGTCCGGAGGGGGTGAAACCCCCGCCGGTCCAGTGGAAAACCACACTCCCCTCAGACATTCCTGGGGCTGATGCCCCGCTGCTGTGGCATCCCGAAACGCGATAGATCTAGTGCTGGGGAGCAGTTGGGGCCACAGCCCCAATTGCGGGAGATACGCCGGGGTCGGCCACCCCACCCCTCACACCGTCTCCCCGTATATCCCCGAGCCCACGAACCACTCCCCATCTACCGGAGCAACGTAACAGAGCTTGAGGGCCTCGAACCCCGTGTCCGGGTTCGGGTAGATCAGGTAGACGAATCCCCCGCCCTGTTGTGCCACCTCGATCTCCCAATCGACCGCCATAACACCGTAATGATCCTTGAACCCAAGGCGGTTGATGCCTATCAGTTCAGGCTGGTATGGAAGGGCAAGAGTGGTCCCGTTCATCTCGTAGGCGAAGATATAGCCGCCACCAGTTGCCCATGACCCTGACAGGTCGTTGAACGCGGAGAGTGCCGCGTCCCTCCCCTCCCTCTGCGCAAAGTCACGCGCTCCTCTCACCCGCCGCACCAGGTCATCCTTCTCCTGCTGGCCGAAGGCGGCCTCCAGGTGGGGGAGGTACATCCCTGAACCCACGAACCACTCATTGTCCACCGGTGTCACGGAAGAGAGCTTCAACTCCTCGGCAAACCCTGCAGCAGGGTTCGGGTAGACGTAATACACGTGCCCTCCCCCCCGGGAAGCAGCCCCGACCAGTGCCCGGATATAGGCGACCCCGTTCTGATCCTGCACGTCCAGGCGATTCTCCCCGATCAGGCCCTTCTGGAAGGGGAGCGCGAGCACCGTCCCGTTCATGTCATACGCGTAAATGTACTGGTCGCCGTCCACGAACCGGCCTTCCTGGTCATTGAACTCCTGGAGGGCCGCGGTTTTCCCCCTCTCCCTGGCATAGCCTGCAGCCGCCTGCACAGAGGCATCCAGATCCTCCACCTCCGCCAGGGTCACATTCCGGCCGCCGGGCGCACCTCCCTGTCTCGCAGGAGCCTTCCCTAAGGTCAACACCACCCGCCATACCGCCCCATCAATCCCGGCAGTCCCCCAGATCGCTTCCTTCTCGATCTCACGGTCCCAGTTCCGATCCCAGAACCGGTAGGTCCCTGCGCCGGACGGTACAGTGACCACCCGGGAGGCGAACTCCTGCAGTGCAGGGGCCTGGTAGGCGGGATCAGAAAAGAGGTTCTTTCCTATCTCCTCCCGGGTGGTATCGTACATGACCCTTCCATCCGTCTGGACCACCCAGATGTCAAAGAGTGTTGCGGCCAGCACAGGCTCCACCGCCCTCCCGATGAGGGTCTCCGGCCGGTAGGTGACGTCGGTGTACCCGAGATAGCTCCCATTGGATGAGAAGACCGGGGCACTCTGGGATATGCCGGCAAATCCCTCTTCCATCAGGAAGACCTCGCTGACCCGGGGAACTTTCATCACCAGGGCTTCCTGCACCGGTGCCTGGTAGTTGACGTCCCGGCCCACGATATCCCGGTAATGCGCGGGGACCGCGGCGACGATAATCCCTTCAGGAGAGATGGTGACCGACGAGATCGCCCAGGGCAGTGCGGCAAGCTTCTCCCCGAGCACCAACTCTGCATCCGGACCCGCAAGACCCGCCCGGGAGAGCCGTCCCGCACTGGCAATGTTCTGATCCCGGACACCGGTCAATTGGGCATGTATTGCATCAATTGCCTGTATCAGCGTGGCATTCGCCCCGGAGGCAGGGGTTTCCTGCAGTTCTCTCGTGGTGATGCACCCTGGGGCAGCAAGGAAAGTCCCAAGGAGAAGCAGCAGCAGTACAATCCGGGTATTCATGCATGGACGGTTGATCAATCGGCATGCATAAGGGTTGTGGAATGAGCCGGGGAACGCAGGGCCTCTCACTGTGTCAATGCAATGGTATCTGAAAGCCCCTGTTCCAGGGTGAATTCCGGCCTGAACCCAAATGCATCCGCTGCAAGGGAGATATCTGCCAGGGAACGCCTCACCTCCCCGGGCCTCTCCGGGCAATAGAGCGGCTCCCCCTTTGCCCCGAAGAGATCCATGAGCAGGACAGCAAGGTCTTTGACACTTGTCTCTCTCCCTGACGCGATATTGAACACCCCCTGGCTTCCGGACTCCATCACCTGGATGTTGGCCCTCACCACGTCCTTCACGTACACAAAATCCCTGGTCTGTCCGCCATCGCCATAGATGAGCGGCGGCTTCCCGTTCCGGAGCCTGTCAATGAACCGGGGGATGACCGCAGCGTAGTCTGACCGGGGGTCCTGCCGGGGGCCATAGACATTGAAGTAGCGGAGCGACGCGGTCTGCACCCCGTAGAGGGTGGAGAAGATCCGGCAGTATCGTTCACCGGCATACTTGGCCACAGCGTAGGGAGAGAGGGGATCAGCTGCCATGTCCTCCTTCTTTGGGAGCCCGGGGAGGTTTCCGTACACCGCGGCAGAAGAGGCATGCACCACCTTCTTCACCCCCGTGTCCCGGGCTGCAAGGAGCACGTTCAGGGTGCCGGTAAGGGTGACCTCGTGGCTGGAGAGGGGGTGGTCGATGGATCGCGGGACAGAGACCATGGCAGCCTGGTGGAACACCCCATCTGCATTCTGGAAATACTCAAGGAGCGAGGAGAAGTCCTGGACGGTATCCTGGATGAAACTGACCCTCGGGTTCGGCAGGAGATCCGAGATATATGCCATCCTCCCGGAGGAGAGGTCGTCGATGATGGTCACATGGTGCCCGGCGAGCGCGAGTGCGAGAGAGAGGTGGGACCCGATGAACCCGGCACCGCCGGTGACCACGTAGCGCATGAGAAGAACCCTTCATCAGTCCTTGGGCCTCATGCTACAAAAACCGCATGCAGCCGTACCTGGAGTGAGCATCTCCTGCACACCCTGCCCGGATCCTGAAACTCGCCCGGGTCCCGAATCCTTAAAGGCGCAGGCTGCAGAATCTTCACCCATGGTCTCCCTCTCCGATATCCAGGCCGCCGCTACCCTCATCAGAGGAAAGGTGATCAAAACACCGCTGGTATATTCACCCACCTTCTCCGAGAAATCCGGTGCCAGGGTATACCTGAAGCTGGAGAGCATGCAGAAAGCCGGCTCATTCAAAGTCCGTGGTGCTGCGAACCGGATATTTACAGGGAAGAGCGGGATCGGTTCGGCGGGGGTGATCGCGGCATCGGCCGGGAACCATGCCCAGGGGGTAGCCGTGGCCGCGTCCATGGCCGGTGTTCCGGCCACCATCGTCATGCCGGAGTGGGTCTCCCTCGCAAAGCAGGAGGCCACTATCGGGTACGGGGCCCGGGTCGTTCTCCATGGGAGCAGCCTGGAGGAGAGTATCGCACACGCCCGGGTGATTGCCCGCAACGAGGGGATGGTCTTCATACACCCCTACGACGACCCCCTGGTGATCGCCGGGCAGGGGACCATCGGGCTCGAGATCCTGGAGGACCTCCCCGAAACTGACCTCGTGGTGGTCCCCGTGGGAGGTGGCGGACTGATCTCCGGGATAGCGGCTGCCCTGAAATCCTCCCGGCCAGATACGAGGGTGGTGGGGGTCCAGGCAGCGGCATGCCCGTCGGCGACCGGTGCACTCAGGGCGGGCAGCCCGGTCACCGTGGACGCCATGCCCACCATCGCCGACGGGATCCGGGTGAAACGGACCGGTGACCTCACCTTCCCGGCGCTGCGGGAGTTGGTAGACAGCGTGGTACTGGTGGATGAGGAATCCATCATGGACGCCATCCTCCACCTCCTGGAGCGAAAACGTGTCCTCTCCGAGGGTGCCGGCGCCGCCCCCCTGGCCGCACTCCTTTCCGGGAAGATCCCATGCAGGGAAGGAGAGAAGGTGGTGCTGGTCATCAGCGGGGGGAACGTGGATACCTTCCTGCTGGAGAGGATCCTGAAAAAAGGCCTCTACGCCAGCGGCAGGATGGTGCAGCTCCGGGTCACGGTCGAGGAGGAGGCCCGCTCCCTCCCCTCGCTCCTGCAGATCCTTGCACGGGAAGGCGGGGTGATCAACCGTATTGATCAGGAACGGAGCGCCCCCGACCTGCCTGTGCACCAGATGCGGGTGACACTCGAGGTGCAGGTGCGTGGGCATTCTCATCGGGAAGGGTTGATTGCCGCCCTGAGAGCGGCCGGCTTCCCTGCACAACCCTTCCCGGAGGACTAGAGAGGTCCACCTGAAGGGATCCCACGTGGACGGTGGCAACCCGGTGCGCGTCATGCGGCGGTGCCCGGAAGGTGAGCGTGCCCGAGACCAGGTCAAGCCGGTCCACCAGGCCGAGCACCACCACCATCATCTCGGCATCACAGAGCGCGATCAGGAGATCACGCCACGACTCATCCCTGAAGGACTCAGGCATCCTCCCGTGCACCCCGAGGCCCGAAAGAAACCTTGCCTGGGGGACTGCATTCGCAAAATACTCGGAAAAACGCTGGAAACGGTACAGGCGCCTCCAGTCCCTCTTCCGCTCCACCACCTGCGGGGGCGCGGCATACTCGATGATCCGCACCCTTGGATGGCGGCGGAAGTTCACCAGGATGCCCTCCAGTTCCGGCCCCCGTTCAAATCCCACCACCAGGTCAGGCTGCAGGAGGTCGATCATGCGGACGTGAAACTCCTGGGCAGCCGGCTCCACCACCCATCCCGGAGAATCCACTACCAGGAAGGGCGCACCCTCCTCCCTGGCACGCTCCTTCAGCCGCAGCGCCCCCACGAGCTCCTGGACCATGTGCCCGCTCGGGGTCACCGCTCCCACGAACCGAAGGTACGTTGAGAGTGGGGCATCAAGAGATCCGCGATAGAGGGCAAGCCCGACGGTGGCGGGAGGGCCCAGGGTAGACTGCCCGATATCGCAGTCCAAAAACCCCGTCATCACCGTTGAGGCGAGCTGGGCAGTCAGCCAGCGGCAGAAGGTGGTCTTCCCCCTGTCCGCTGCACCAACCACGTACACTGTCCCTGATCCCCGATCCCGGAGGGTGCAAAAGACCGCCTCCCACTCATCCGGGACCACCACATCAGATGCCACTACACTCTTCCTTTTGGTGCTCTTTCCTCATAAATGATCAGACTCACCGGCATTCGCCCCCCTCTCACGCACCTTTGCCATGCACAGGATATTCTTCCCCTCCCGGTACTCGTAGGTGACCCTGTCCATCAGGCTCCTGATGAGGTGCACTCCCAGTCCACCGATGGGACGATCCTCCACCCCGCCCGTGAGATCAGGGGTCTCCACTGCCAATGGATCGAAACGGTGGCCATGGTCTGATATGCACACCTCTACCTCGTCGGGGGTGACCGTGCACTCCACCGTCACCTCACCCTGACCTGCCCCGTACGCATATCTTATCACGTTGGTGCACGCCTCATCAACGGCCAGGTCCACCTCAAAGACGTTCTTCTCAGGGATTCCATGCTCCCGGAGGAGATCTGTAACCGTGACCGTGAGCGTCGCCAGGTGCTCCAGGGTGGCAGGGACGGTGATCCGGCGGGTCTCCCGGCTCATGATCCCACCTTCAGGACCACCAGGGTCATATCATCATACTGTGGCGCGGTCAGGGTATGGGCAGATACCGCGGCCTGTATGGCGGCCAGCACCTCCCCCGCGGTGCAGGACCGCTGTGCCCTCACCAGGGCTGCCAGCCGCTCCTCCCCGAACTGCTTCTGCGAGGGATCCTCAGCCTCGGTGACCCCGTCGGTATAGAGGACAAGCAGGTCGCCTGCACCAAGATCCACCGATCTTTCCTCATAGAGTGCCCCGCCTTCCACCCCAAGCGCGATCCCGGTCAGGGTGAGGGATGAGATCTCCCCGTTCTTTCTCACCAGGAGGGGAGGGTTATGGCCGGCATTCACGTAGGTGAGAGTCCCTGCCCCGGGATCCAGGAGACAGAAGAAGAGGGTCACGAACATCCCGGAACTGGATTCCCGGGCGATGAGGGCATTCGCGTCACTCACCGCATCACGGGGCCGCTGGTGCCAGGCCGCGCTCGCACGCATCACCGTGGTAGAAAGGGCCATGAAGAGCGCGGCCGGAACCCCCTTGTCCGAGACATCGGCGATCACCAGTCCCACCCTGCCCCTGGGAGAGGCGAGCACGTCATAAAAGTCCCCCCCCACTTCCCTTGCCGGGCGGCTCTCTGCAGCGAGAGAATACCCAGGGAGGGAGGGGAGGGAGGCGGGGAGGAAACTCTCCTGGATCTCACGGGCGATCTGGAGCTCGGCATTCTTCCGCTGCAGTTCTGCCTGGTAGCGGTCCCGCTCCCTGGTCGTCCGCTTCTCATTCTCGAGATTGAGGGTGATAAACGCAAAAATGAACATCCCGGCAGCATTTGCGGCGATCATGGGAAATGCCACTTCAGAAACGAGCTCCACTGCCTGGGAGAGCGGCCGGCAGATCAGGAGGACAAGCCCCATGTGCAGCCCCTCGATGAGGATGGCCCCGGAGATCGCGAGGACAATGCCAGGGAACTGGCGCTTGTTGGCCAGGTTGATCAG
Organism: Methanolinea sp.; assembly: GCA_025453675.1. Classification (GTDB taxonomy): domain Archaea; phylum Halobacteriota; class Methanomicrobia; order Methanomicrobiales; family Methanospirillaceae; genus Methanolinea_A. The sequence goes on along the minus strand of JALOPW010000037.1, from coordinate 9,419 downwards.
CCCGGCCAGCAGGCCCGCAAGGATGGTCGCGAACGAACATGCGATGGCCGAAAACCCTCCCATGGTCATGCGATACCCGGCCCCGATCATGCCTGCACCGAGGCCTACCAGGGGACCGCCGACAAACCCGGCCACCATGGGCCCAAGATCCCGGATATTCAGGGGAGCTCCAAGGATCACAATCCCGCTCTCTGAACCGTAGATGGAGATGATACCAAAGATCAGGATGAGGATGAGCTGGTTCTTCCAGGAGAAGATCCCCTCCAGTATCTCGGAGTAAAACCGGGTCCTCGTCACCAGGTAGGCAAAGACCACCACCACGCACATCATCTGGAAGAGGACAATGAACGCAGTGATCAGTTCGGGGATCATGGGTGTCAGGGGTCGGTGCGGGGTTTCTTGAGGGGAGGGTCAACCAGCCTGGCCTCCACCCAGCGCCTCCTCGAGGGTTGGATAGATGGCAAAGAGCCGGTTGAACCCGGCTATATCAAAGACCTTCTGGATCTCGGGCCGGAGTGCGGCAAGCTTCATCGCTCCCCCGCACTGTTTCAGCCTCTTCAACCCGGCGAGCAGCACCCGGAGACCGGCACTGCTGATATACTCGAGTTCGGAGAGATCGACCACAATGTGCCGGTCTCCCCCCTCGATCAGGCGGGTGAGCTGCACCTCGGCATCGGGTGAGGTGGTGGCATCCATCCGCCCCTTCAGGGAGAGTACCGGTGTATCACCCCGGCGCTGTTCCGCAACCTGCAGATTCGTGCTCATTGATGGATCTCTCTCTTTCTCATCCCATAAGAGGGTAGCGAGAAGGGGGAGAATACAATGGGTATAGTATTGTTTCTATTGGAATTTTCGGGCTCTGAATCCCCTTAAAAATGATTATTTGCGTATATTTTGTATTTCAAAGGCCAATTCGGTCTTTCTCTACCCGAGTGAATTCTATACCTGGTTCAATATCTCAGGTTCACGATGTTCTCAAGACAGCCCTAAAAACTGACTCAGGGGACGGTCGTAAAAGGAAATTTCTATCCCTTTAGTGATATAGCATCATACGGTTTATTGTATTTTTTACACCTATCCCCCTTGAAGAAAACGCGCTAAGATCTGCCTGAATAATGCCGTTTCAACGGCTTATCACAGAGATATTACAGCCGCGACCGTGTACTGCGGGCGGTCAGACAGAAAGGGCATGCACGTGTGCACATACCCACACATCATGTCTCCCGGGGGGAAAGCCCGCGATGTCAGGGTGAGTATATCGTACCCACCGGGTGATTTCCTACTCAGGTTCGCTGTCAGACCGGGGTTCCTGCCCCTTCCTCTCCTCAACAATCTTTCGCTCGGAGAGGGGAAAGAACTCCTGGTAGACCCTCTTTCGCTCTTCCAGGTCCGTATGGAGATAGATCTCGGTTGTCTTGATGGAGGTGTGCCCGAGGTTCTCCTGCACCACCCTGAGGTTCTTGGACCGGCGGTAGAGCTCGCTCGCATAACTGTGCCGGATTTTGTGCGGTGTGATCCCTGCCGGTGCATACTTCTTGAAGATATGCTGCACTGCCCGGGGAGAGATATGGTGGCCCTGCTGGCCCATGAACAATGGTCCTTCAATCCGTGACCCGATGAACGCATCCATCTCTGAAAGCGTGTCGGGATCGACGAAAACAATCCTTATCTTGCCCCCTTTTCCCCGAACTTTGATAGTCCCGTCCTCAAAGTCGATGTCCTCGATATTGATGTCGCAGAGTTCCGAGACCCGTACACCGGTCGCGTAGATGGCCCGCACGATGAGCCGGTCGCGGGGATCCTCGATGGAGTCGATCAGCCGGAGTACCTGGCTGTGCTTGAGGTACCGCAGCTCCTGGTTCTTGATCTTGGGCCGCTCCACTGCGAGCATGGGATTCGCGGAGACCGCCCCCTGGGTGTAGAGAAAACGGTAGAACGAGCTCAGGGTGGAGATGATTCTGTGCAGGGTCTTTGGCTTGTAGGTGCGCATGGAGGTCATGAACGTGAGGTAATCCGAGAGGAGCACCGGTTCTACCTCCACACTGGTCTCGAGCCGGGCCTTTGAGAAGTCCTCCCAGTACACCATCAGTTTCTGGGGGTCGATGTTTCGCCTGAGCCACACATAATAGGCAAAGTGCCTGACCACCTGCTCATAGGACTGGATGGTCCGGGAGGAGTAATTCCTCATTCTCAGGTAGTGGCGGTAGCGATTGAGCCATTCTGAGAAAAATCCCCCCTGCATGCTCTATTCTTTTTTTCCTCGAATTATATACTTTTTGCGCAGAATCTACATTTCGCGACAAACCCCGCCGAGTTGACAATTGCTACGATGTGAGCTGGCGTTGAGAGGTTCAGGTCACAAAACTTCGCGAGATGATTCTCATGCCAGCATACACTCCCGGTGCAATTCACAGGGAAATTCCGGGACTCTCTGTCCCGATGTATATGCGATAGCCGGGTTCACAGAGACGGATATGCCTCTTTTTGGTCTGCCATGGATCCTGCTCGCATGTGTATGGTGAAAGAGATACATGAAGTCCATGAATCCATACTGAAACGGACATGAGACTGTCGGGTCGCATGCTCCCCTGGTGAAAACCGCAAATGCGGTTTTCATACCAACCGCCCATGACCGCCGTGCGGTCGAGCACAAATCATGAAAATCACGAAGTGATTTTCATTAGAAACGCACATGAGACTGTCGGGTCACATACTCCCCCTGATGAAAACCGCCGATGCGGTTTTCATACCAACTCTTATGAAGGCTTACCCGGTATTCTTTTGTCGGGAGAGACGTGGAAAATCTCCATAAAAGATATGAAAAGCTTTCAGGATGACGGGGTATGGGGCCCGGGAAAAGAAGGGGATGAAAAAGAGGCGGGGAAAAATGATCATTGCGGAATTGAGCATAATCCCTCTTGGGACAAAAACCACTGCTGTTGGCAAATACGTCAAAGCTGCGTTGAAGGAATTGGAAAAACAAAGCAGTATCAGGGCTGAACCCGAAGCCATGGGGACGATAATCGAGGCCGAAAATATGAGGGATTTGTTCAAAGCAGTTGAAAAAGCGCATAATTCCGTTTTCGACTTGGGTGTAACGAGGGTTGTTACAGAGATACGGATAGATGAGAGAAGGGATAAAGAGGCCACTATCGAGTCGAAAACGAAGGCATTGAAATGAACTCCTTCCTTCCCTTCAGATTTACTATCCTCCCTGCCTTGGAGTGAAATGAGGACGTTCTTGAAAAAACTACATTCTCTTCGAGACACACGCCTATGCATTCATGAAAATGGCGCAGCCATTTTCATAGTAACCGCCCATGACAGCCGTGCGGTCGAGCACAAATCATGAAAATCACGAAGTGATTTTCATTAGAACACACTATGAACTCCTTTCAGGATTTCAGGCATACATCATGAAAATGGCGAAGCCATTTTCATTCGAACCTTACATAAACTCCGTTTCGGATTTCGGACATAAATAGGGTAAAATATTATTTTTACCCCTAATCTCGCACACAAATCACGACGAAAATGTGAGTGATTCCTCTCACAAAAATCCAGGTGAAAAAAGTGCCTTTGATACTACGATAATAATTTCAGAACCATACAATGGAACGTGGGGACGGCGGCGGTTCAGTGACTGAATTGGTATGCAGATAACAACCTCGATTCTGTCTCCCCACACAACACAGCGGGGAGGCTCTTTTTCCTGACCGGACCGGAATGAGTGAGCGAGAGTTCAGGGTATCCCGGATTAATTCATGGATACCTTCCTAATCGTATTCATTGTCCATGACAGAGACGTGGGATTTTCTTGTTCTGTATGGTGTGTGATCAGTTTTTCAGCATGGGGGATGTCATGAAAGGATATGTCAGAGATCTTCTCCGATGATGTTCTGCTGAATAGGAACGACTGTGATTGAAGTTTTCGGGGGCCTATTTCCGGTCTTTCCGGTTCTCCATGAAAAACAGTGGTTCACGTAGGGACGAATAAGCCCGGACGAATCAATGGCGGTACATGGGATTCGTTCACTCCAATCACAGGACGAGTTCATACGTCGGTTCAATAACAGGGTGAAGAACATAGGTTTTGGGGACAGTATTTCTGAATCGTCGCAATAGGAGGCACTTCTTTTCCCTGATTCTTCTGTTTCGCGGCATCGATCACTTCGGTCAGCTCAACGATATCCCGGTAATCTTCATCAAGATACTTGTTTTCAGTTGAAGAAGAACGAGTCACTGATGTTGAAGACAGATCGTGTTACACTATTTCGACGAGTGAAAAGGGAATTCTGGCGTCTTTGATCAGTCCACATGAAACGCACATGAGCCCGTCGGGTCACATGCCCCCCCTGATGAACACCGCATCCGCGGGTTCATACCAACACACTATGAACTCCTTTCAGGATTTCGGACATAAATCATGAAAATGGCGAAGCCATTTTGGCATGAAAACCGCATCCGCGGTTTTCATCGGGGAGGGTCTGTGAACGTAAGTTATCATGAGCGTTTCATTAGAAAACCCAACAAGCCTGAAATGCCGGTTGTTGATCTAAATATCGTCCCCTTGTTCTTTGACTGCCTGACAAACGAGACAACGCGACATTCGATCTTGCGGCCAGTGAGGTGATACTCTTCTTCGAATAATGATTTCAACAGGGCTAACAAACGACTCTTCATACATCAACATATCCTGATACACTTTCACCCTCCCCGGCAGGGGTTTTTGAACTGGTCCCATCAACATGAATGGTGTCTGTATCAATGCCACCTTGAAGATACAGACCTGGGCTGAAAGCCTGTGTAAAGGTACTCTGCCAGTCAACAGAAACCTGGAGTGACACGGGACCCCGGTTCCCCCTTTTTCCCGGGAGCCCCGTTTTTCTCCCTCATATGGAACATAGCTGAATAATCCTGAAAAACGTATAATTAATTTCTAATTTCCAATTGAATTGCAATTTCCGATTGATTTTTTTCAGTATATGATGGTTTTCATTTTATTAATAAACCGTATGATGCTATACAATATCTTGGGACCTGAGCATGGGCAATTGTTCAAATAAAGGTCATTTTGAAGAGAACCGGGATGTATCCCGGTTACAGCAGGAATGACTTGGGATTCTCATCCCTGTTGATCCATGGGAGATAGAGAGGAGCAGGGAGGAGGTGCAATCCCATGGAATGGTGCCCCATATTTGAAAATAAACCCCAGTAATTCCCATATCGTCCAGATACCTATTTTAAGGGGAACACAAACCATGTATATACGGATCAGCTCTCCCCCGCTGGCCTTGCATCCCAATGATAACCCATGATCACAGTCCTGTTCGTGGATGATGAGCCGGCCCTCCTGGATGTCTCAAGGCTCTACCTGGAGAAGACTGGGGATCTCAAGGTCGACACCTGTTTCTCCGCAGAGCAGGCAATAGAAATGCTCAAGGAGCGTTCGTATGACGTCATCGTCTCCGATTTCGAGATGCCGGGAATCGATGGCATAGAGTTTTTAAAACTGATGAGGAATCTCGGCGACCACACCCCGTTCATCATCTTCACCGGGAGAGGAAGGGAGCACGTGGTCATCGAGGCGCTGAACAGCGGGGCTGATTTCTACCTCCAGAAGGGAGGGGACCCCAGATCCCAGTTCGCAGAGCTCATCCACAAGATCAGGCTCGCGGTGCAGCGGGAGAGGAGCGAGAGGTCGCTCCAGGTTACCCGGCATTCCGTGGAGAAAGCATCGGTGCAGATCTTCTGGCTGGACACAAGGGGCAGGTTCCTCTATGCCAACGAAGCATCATGCCAGGCTCTGGGATACAGGCCCGATGAACTGTTGCGCATGACCATAGGGGAAATTGATCCTCTTTTTCCGGCTGATGAATGGAACAGGTTCGTAGAACGTCTGCGTTCCCACCAATCGATGATCCTTCAGGCAATTCATACCCGGAAGGACCGGCAGAAGGTTCCCGTCGAAGTCTCATTCAGCTATGGGAATTTCCAGGAGAAAGGGATCATCTTTGCGTACTCCTGGAATGCGAGGGAGAGATCGGCCCTCTACGCGATGATGAAGCTCGCGGATGCCCGCTGCCACCAGGTCGCAGATGCCCTTCCGGGGCTGTACTTTGAAGTTGCACGGGATGGGAATCTTTTATTCTGGAACACGGCAGCCACATCCTTCACCGGGAAGGAGTACAAACGTGATACACCCCCAGGGGGTACTTTCCTTGACCTGGTGCTGCAGGGCCAGCAGGCGCACGTGGCTGAGCTGCTTACAAGGGTGGGGGATGGAAACCTCAGTGAGATCATCCAGATACCCCTCACCTGCCATGACGGCACCCAACACCCGGTCATCTTCCAGGTCTGCGGGTATGAGGGGATCCATAACCGGCATTCCATTCAGCTCATGGAGATATCCCCTGATTCACTCAACCGGTCCTAAAGTGCCTCGCAGGCGTTTTGGATTCCCGGTCTGTCTCATGTGCGTTTGATACCGGGGCAGGGGGGATCCCCGTGAGGTCATGCCCAGAAGTGAATCCACATCCCGGTTTCCTTTGCTCCGCAGATAGCAGCATACCAAAAGAAGTCTGATGATAGGTTATTTTCTCTCTATGAGCACAAAATGAAGGTTCCAGTGATACAACCTTATTAAATAATAAACTATATAATGCTATATAATAAGAAACTGCACAGGAATCCAGGCGTAATGAAAGATCGGGGTTCATTGGCGCCGGGAGGCACACATGCGCACGCAGTATGGACAGGACGATGTGAACAAATATAAAAAATTCAAGAAAGTCGATGGGGCGACCTACCGGAAGGTCAACCAGTTCCTGCGGAAACGCACCTACGTCACCGCCAGGGAATGGGCTATCGCACGCCTTTGCACGGATTTCCGTACACGGAGCGGTGCTGAGATGACCTTCATCGGGCAGCACCTCCCGGAACTGGTCCCTTTCATGCAGGAATGCTACACCCCACAGGCGGTGAACCAGGCCCGCAACTCGTTCAAGAAGAAGGTCTACAAATCGGGAGCCACATTCTTTTACGGTGCCATGTGCGGTTTCTTCACCAGCGAGGAACTCGACGACCTCCTCTTTGAAGCAAGCGAGGTGGCCCGATTCCTCCTTGAGGTCGAGCGGACCTCGCTTGACATCGACGAAGAGATCGAGATCGAGGACCGCATCACCGAAGTGATGCGGAGTGTCGGTGAGGCTGCCGTGCAGATCCTGAGGGCCAGGATGCGGGAGGATGAGCAGGGGGAGGAAGAGCCACCGCATTCACCCGAATCCCCTGATGAGGAGCAGGCATGAGGGTAATCCATATCGCAGGAACTTCCGGCTCCGGCAAGACCACGTTCATCCGGGCACTCATTCCCCTGCTGGAGCTCGGGGGGGCGACGGCAGTGGTGAAGCACCTGGGGCATCACGACTACCTCCTCGAGGCGGGAAAAGACACGACGCTCTTCTTCGGGGAGGGGGCCACCGCCTCCGCCGGGGTGGATTCGGAAAAAACCGTGCTGGTGTTCCGTAAGAACTCCCTTGCACAGATTTTTTCGTTTTTATCATCCATGGGAACCAGGTACGTGCTGGTGGAAGGGTGGAAGACCCTGCCACTGCCAAAGGTGGTCATTGGTACCCTGCCGGAGGCAGGGGGGGTGGTGCACACCAACCCCACCGTGGGCCAGGTCATCGAATCCCTCGAGAAGTTCCCTCTTTATTACTCCCTGGAAGGGCTTACCAGGGAACTGGAGAGTGCCCAGGGGCAGAAAGTGGTCCTCGCCGGTTCGTATCCGGCCAGGGCCGGGGGAGATGCGCCGGAATCGAGAAGAGAGTTTTATCTCCGGTTTTCACCCATATTAACGGAGATATCCCGGGATACGGCATCCTGTTTCGAGGAAGTGCAGATGATGCTCCACCTTCACCAGGGGCTTTTGTTCAGTGAGGAGGACGCGGTCCTCATGGCTGTGGGAGCAAAATCTCCGGAGGCTGCCATCCGGGCCTTTACCTCACTCCAGGGACGCCTCCTCTCCGCATTTGACACCGACAGTTCGGACAAGGGATGAACATGGAAGAGAAAAAACTCGAGAAGAAACTTTTTGGCACCAACGGAGTGCGCGGCGTGGCAGGAAAGGAGATGACTCCCGCACTGGTACTCTCCATCGGGATGGCGCTCGGTTCCATGCGCCAGGGCACCATTGCCGTGGGGAGGGACACAAGGACATCCGGTCCAGCATTGATAAGCGCCCTGAAAGCAGGACTCCTTGCGGCAGGGTGCGACGTCGTGGATCTTGGAATCCTGCCCACACCGGCCCTGCAATACCTCGTCCGGGCTCATTTTGATGCCGGGGCAGTAGTGACTGCCTCGCACAACCCCCCCGAGTATAATGGGGTGAAGGTCGTGGAGCCGGACGGCACCGAGATGGGAGATGAGCAGAGCATCGTCCTTGAAGACCACATCTTCAAAGGCACCTCGCACCTGGTCCCATGGGACAGAGTAGGCCGGGAGCATACTGCACCACACATGGTTGAGGAATACATAAAGACGGTGGCAGGTGCATATGCCCAGGGTATAGGGAACGGGGTACTGGTTGCAGCCGACCCCGGGTGCGGGGCCGCGGCCTGGACCAGCCCCGAGATACTCACCAGGATGGGATGCCGGGTCGTTTCCATCAACAGCCAGATGGATGGGACCTTTCCCGGTCGCCTGCCCGAACCCTCTCCGGAGGGTCTGGCCCCACTCGCTGACCTGGTAAAGGCAACCGGGGCCCGGTTTGGGGTAGCCAACGACGGCGACGCCGACCGCGCGGTCTTCATCGACGAAAGGGGGCGCTTCATAGAGGAGAACCGGCAGTTTGGGCTGATCGCAGATTTCATCTGCCGCCAGCAGAGGGGTGTGGTAGTCACCCCGGTGAGCACCTCCCGGCTCATCGAGGTGATCGCACATCGTCACGGGTGCAGGGTGGTCTATACCCCGGTGGGGAGCATCTATGTTGCCAGGACCATGATCGGGCTCTCACAGGAGGGCACCGCTGTCGCGTTCGGGGGAGAGGGGAATGGCGGCCTCATATTCCCCCGGCACCAGCTCTGCAGGGATGGGGGCATGACCGCGGCAACCATGGTGGCCCTCCTCGCTGAGGCGTCGCAACCGCTCTCTTCCCTCGTGGATGCCCTCCCGCCATTTTTCATGATAAAAGAGAAGATCAGGGAGAGGGACGCCCCTGGACTTATCTCCCGCCTGAAAAAGGCCTATGCGGGCGAATCTCTCGACCTGACCGACGGCATCCGCATAAACCGGGAGGACTCGTGGGCCCTTGTCCGTCCCTCCGGGACAGAACCCCTGGTGCGGGTGATGGTGGAGTCGGCCTCCGAGACCCGGGCAAAAGCGTTCTATGACGAACTCATCCCCCACATAAAGCCCTGATA
>JALOPW010000053.1 GCA_025453675.1 Methanolinea sp. | reverse complement strand
AATCTTCCTGGAACGGGAGACCCGGCAGCTGCAGGGGCTCGAACTCAGCGATCTCAATGTGGATGCCATCGGGACCATCAGCTGGGTCTCTGCAATTTTCAGCAGTCATAGAACGAGAGATATCCCCCCCCTGGAAGGCAGGCTTACTGCTGTCCTGAAAGGAACGGGTCATGCCTGGGTCCTGGTGCACCTGCACCTCTCATACCCCTCCCTGTCTCCTAAAAAAACTCCATGATTCTCTTCGAGACACACGCATACGGATTCATGAAAATGGCACAGCCATTTTCATATTAACCTTGAATGAACTCCTTTCAGGATTTAGGACATAAATTAGGGTATAATGGCAATCCAGCCCCTCACTTTTTTTCGATCTGTATCAATAATCCTAGTACATTGAGACAGGTTTCCTGTCTGTTTTCTGTGTATCATTTGATAATTTCGTGTTTTAAGGCCAAAATGGATATTTTTGAGCCGCCGCCGGGGCGTCCTTCGGGGGCGGCGGGGTCAATCGCATATCAGATGTAAAATCCAGGGCCTGCACTTCTTTTACCTGGATTTTAGAGAGTGGAATCACTCACATTTTTCGTCGTGATTTGTGTGCGAGATTAGGGGTAAAAATAATACTTTACCCTCATTTATGAAAATCACGAAGTGATGTTGGTATGAAAACCGCATCCGTGGTTTTCATCAGGGGCGGCATGCGACCCGACAGTCTCATGTGTGTTTCATTTGAAAAAAGGAATGCGACGATACGGGGATCCTCCCGCTTCAGGGCGAAGGGTGCTGCTGGCTTACACAATGGATGGCTCCCATTCCCCTGATCATCTCGCAGCAGTCGATACCTGTCACGGTCCTCCCGAAAAAGATCTCACGTAAGATGCGAAGCGCGCGATCATCCGCGGGATCATCAAAGGTTGGGACAAGAACCACACCGTTTCCGATGTAAAAATTGGTGTAGCTGGCCGGCAGCGGATCCTCCACTGGCCCCGGCAGAGGGAGAGGGACCACCCGCAGCCGGGAGCCGTCATGTGCGGCACTTCTCTGCAGTATCCCGTAATTTTGACGGAGAACGTCGTAATTCTCACTTTCCCTGTCCTCCTCCAGGGCACATACCACAGTATGAGTGTCTACGAACCGGGCCACGTCATCGATGTGCCCATCGGTATCATCACCGGCAATACCCCCTTTCAACCAGATGAGGCGGGAGATTCCCAGGAAATCCCCGAGGACCTGCTCGATCTCCTCCTTTGACCGGGAGGGATTCCGGTTGGGGTGAAGGAGGCACTGTTCGGTAGTCATCAGGGTCCCGCATCCGTCAACCTCAATCGAGCCTCCCTCCAGCACCATTCCCGGTGAGAACGAGGGGATACGCAGCGCTTCTTCCATTACAGAGGGGATGATATCATCAGGCTCGAGATCCGGGTATTTACCGCCCCATGCATTGAACTTCCAGTTCACCATGGCGGTGACCGGGTCATGCTCATGCACCAGGAATGTGGGGCCATAATCCCTGAACCATACATCTGCATAGGGATGGAGTGTGAACCTCACGGATCGCAGATCGATGCCTCCGCCTGACAGGAACTCCCGCACATCTGATTGCATCTCCCGGTCCCTGACCAGTAAAAAGATCCGTTCCCTCCCCTGGAGGGCCTGGATCATCTCCAGGTAGGATTGCTCCACGCGGGAGAGATCATAAAATGTTCCGTTCTCATACGGCCATGAGAGCCAGATCCCCTGGTGGGGCTCCCATTCCGCGGGCATATGAAATCCGCATGCGTTTGGGGTATCCCGCACATCGAAATCCACCCTTCTCACCAGTGGCCCGTAGGTCTCCGGTCGCCTGTTCCTGAAGAATCCCCATCCATCCCGTACCAGGTCGTTCATGGAAAGGTCAATCTCAGCGATCAGGACCTCCTCTTCTTTCCCGGCCTTTGCGACCACGTTCCCAAAGGCATCGCAGACGAACGACCCTCCGAAGAACCTGATATCCCCTTCCTCGCCTACCCGGTTCACGGCTGCCAGATGTATCCCGTTGGCGATGGCGTGGCCCCGCTGCACCGTTTGCCAGGCCTCCTCCCAGTCGCCCTCGCATGGGTCTTCCATTCCCCGGATGGTGCCAAGGGCGGTGGGATACAAAATGACCTGGGCACCCATGAGGGAAACCACCCTTGCCGCTTCAGGGAACCACTGGTCATAGCAGATGAGGACCGCGATGCGACCGAAGGGGGTATCTTCCACCACGTATCCGGATCCCGGGGAGAAATACTCCTTCTCGTAATAATGCGGATCCTGTGGGATGTGCACCTTCCGGTATACTCTGCCTATAGTGCCGTTGGGCCGTATGATGACTGCAGAGTTGTAGGAACGGTGCCCATCTCCCCTCTCGAAGAGGGGGACGATGATCACTGCACCATGCTGTCGTGCGAGTTTTGCAAAAATCCCGGTCATTTTTCCCGGGATAGGTTCCGCATAGTGTTCCATGTCGGCACCATGGACTTTGGGGAAGTAGGGTGCAGAGAAGAGTTCCTGCAGGCAGATGACCTGTGCTCCACGCCGGAGGGCATCCTTCACCATACGGAGTGTCTTTCCCAGGTTATCTGCAGGATCAGGTCCAGCCGTGGCCTGGATCAGCCCGATGCGGATTTTTGGTGCTCTCATAAACGGACTCATGTGGACCCTGTTCCTACTTTATCCCATCTCCCGGGATGCTCCCTTTTTCCCTCTCCCCCAAAACACTTCCAGTATGGTGCAAGGCACCTGGAGAGGGACAGTGCATGCTCCCGGACCTGCACCTGGGCCGAAGGGTCCCTTGCCCGTAACAGCCACTCCTGGTAGATATCCGGCTCCCTGATGCTCCGGAGGTCAAGTCCGGCCATGGCAGCAATTATCCCGAGATTTGTATAGGGAAGGCCCCCCTCCACGCTGTATCCCCCCTCCAGGACAGCGACCAGCCGTCCTTTGCAGAGCTCCTCCGCCAGCCCCACCGCTTTTTTCATCAGTTCCGCATATCCACGGGCCGTGAGGGCAAGACCGGTGAGGGGATCGGTAAAATGGTTGTCCTGGCCGGCAGAGACGGCGATCAATTCGGGTGAGAACTCTTCTGCCAGCGGGGCAATCACAGTGTCGAAGAGGTAATGGTAACTCTCGTCGCCAGTTCCGGCCGGGACCGGCATGTTGACGGAATACCCTGTACCTGCTCCGGATCCTATCTCGTCCACATGACCGGATCCGGGATAGAATGGCATCTGGTGGATGGATGAAAAGAGGACCGTGGCATCCTCGTAAAAGATCTGCTGGGTTCCGTCTCCATGGTGAGCGTCCCAGTCCAGGATCATCACTTTCCGGACACCCTGCTGCTGCACGTGCCGCACCATGATGGCAATGTTATTCAGGTAACAGAACCCTGCACCGGTTCCCTGGCGGGCATGATGCCCGGGGGGACGCACCAGTGCAAATGCATTTATGACCTCTCCGGAGAGGACAGCATCGGCTGCCCTGAGAGCCCCGCCGGCAGCAAGCAGGGCATGAGAAAAGAGATCCACCGGGACGTTGGTATCAAAATCGATAAAACCGCCCCTCCTGCTGGCCTCCTCGAGGAATCCCAGGTACTCGGGATGGTGCACCCGGGCAACAGCCTCCATGGGTGCCTCGTGAGGGGTGAGGATCTTCACGGAGGGATGGTCCCACAACCCCTCCTCGCGGATCTGGTCCAGGGTGTAACTCAGTCTCTCCCTCCGTTCCGGGTGATCGCGGGACTGCTCATGCAGGAGGTAATCAGGATGGAATACGAGCGCGGTCGTCATTGCGCCTCCACGGTGATGCCGGGGGCTATCTGGACCACCACATCCGCGATACGTGCACTCCGGTATGAACTCCGAATGACATCATAGGCATGGTAAGAGAGCACCTGCACGTCCCTCACATCCCTGGGATGAGCACCGGCAGCCAGGGCCCGTTGCCGCACCTCTTCCCTGCACCTCTCCAGAATTGCCTCCTCATCACCCATCTTACGGAGTTCCTGAATCTCCCCGTTGAACACCACCCACCCCCTCCCTGAGTCGAACCTGGCAGTGAGGGTGAGACTGACCCGGGAGACCGCTACGCCCACCGCGTTTGCGCAACCCCAGTGAGGAGGAATGGTGTATGAGATCCCGGTGCGCCTGGCGATCTCAGGGACCAGGAAAGGAGCAAGGTATCCGGTCCCCACCAGCCGGCGGGCTCCAGTGGCGGCTACAACCCGTGAGACCCCGGCATAGTACTCTTCCAGGGCCTGCGAGGCGAGGGACGGCGGGAGGGTTCGGGATGCCCGGGTCTCTCCAATATCAGACCCCGCCACGTTCAGGGCGTCGGTCAGAGTCGGGTGACTCCCCCCGAACGCCAGGGCGTTTCCAAGTCTTCTTGGCTGCAAACCCCCTTCGATAATCGAGTCCCCCCCAAATGGGAGGGACTCTGCGGTCACCGCCCGGGTAATGGTCCTCTCACCATCGAAAAGAAGCGTCTCCATCCCGGGCACCCCACCTTTGAGGGCAACCAGTTCGGTGGTCGTCCCCCCGATATCCACTACCAGGCAATCGTTTACCCTGCTGAGATAATAAGCACCCAGGGCAACTGCGGCGGCGCTGGACCGGTAGAGGACTGATGGGTTATCTATTGCATGGAGGGGGGAGATGAGCCCGCCATCACCCTTGAAGAAGAGAAAATCCTCGCGCTCTCTCCGAATTTCGTTCGCCAGCAGGAGAGTGGTCTCCTTCATCATGGCATTCAGCCTGGTGGTGGCCACACGGGCAGGAAAGTCAAGGGCGGCCAGGTGATGGCTCACTGCAACCCTCTCTCCGGGGTAATGGT
>JALOPW010000052.1 GCA_025453675.1 Methanolinea sp. | reverse complement strand
CCAAAGAAGCCATATTGTTTTCCTGGGGGTATACTAGGGTATGATCAGGGGAAGAATGGAGCAAATTCTGAATGGATCGTTTCAGAAATGTGTCTCGGGGTAAGCCGTATACTGCATGAACAGTCTGCATGTGCCGATGATTGGAAGTAGGGAGATCAGTCACCACTGATACGGATTTTTCTCCCCAGTATCACTGAAAGGTGCGCTTCCATCTGCCTGTAGCGCCCGGGAAGACCTGCCTCGAGATCCTTCCTCTTCTGTTCCAGATCCTTTACGCGCATATCTTTCTCACGCTGCTCAGCCTGGATATGTTTCAAATCATCCTCCACCTTCACAAGCCGGACCTTCACGGGATGGGCAGCCAGAAGGTCTTTCATTTTCCCTGCCTCCTTCCTTGCCTGTTCTCTCTCCCCTATCAACCTGGAGAGTGTCCCCGGGATGTGATCAGGTGTGGAGAAGAGTGTGCGCTCCTCCTGGTTCTTTAACTGGATCTCCCCTGACCCAATCATGGTGGATATGACCGGCAAAACAGACGCAACCTCTCGCACAACCTCTTCTCCCGGGGGAATCTCTTTCTCCGTGACGTGGACGATCACCTGCTTCAGTTGCCGGGCAAGCCTTTCGGCATCCGCCCGGTGGGTGATCTTCTCTCCCTTCCGGAGCACATGTGTAAGCGTGGAGAGAACTGCGTGCAGCTCCCGCTCCGTCTCCCGCAGTGCATCCTCCAATCGTGCAGCCTCCTTTACTGCATCCAGGAGGTCGTGATCTTCAGCGAGCTGCCTGGCACATTTTTCCTTTTCGTTCCTGCTTTCTTCAATCGTCCGGTCGAGATCGGCAATCTCTGCTCTGATAACCGGGATCTCCCGTGAGAGGTTTTCCAGAGCGATTTTCATATCCCGGGACTGTGTGTAGGCTTCGCAAAGCAGGGTCCCAATCTCCCTCTTCTTTCTCCATTCCGCGACCATTTGGGTGAGGGCATTGATCTCCGTTCCGAATTCATCAATCATTACACGAATCTCTTTCATCTCCTCCGGAAAGACATTTCTCAAATAACGCCCTGGCCCGGCCAGTCCTTTCACACATCCCTTCAGGGATTCGGCGCAGGCCTGGTAGAACGCATCGGCATCTTCGGGCAAATCCCTGTTCAAAGCGGTGAGGAGGGCTTTCTGAAACTGGGGGAGCGAATTCTGGGTAATTTTTTCCAGCTTGGGATGAAACGCGGCTGCCCTGTCACTCCCTGAAAGCTGCTGAATAGCGATGAGCAGGTGATCCCGGGTCTCCATGATCTTCTGTCTTGACGCAGAAGTGGCCAATCGAGCCTCTTCCCCCCACTCCTTTTCATAATCAGACAGGAGACCTGGGATCTCATCCAGCCGAATTTCCTGGACAGCCGGGGCTTCTTTACCTCCGAACAACTCTTTTACCCTGCGAAACATGTTTCCTCACCATAGTTCCCTGATATCCCCATCGCTCCTCGCTATCTGCCTGATCCGTCTTACACCGTCTATCTCCCGGATCACCTGCTCCACTGCAGGGGGTACCAGGCTCTCCCATTCCTCACCTGCCAGGATGCGCCGCCTTATCTCAGTCCCGCTGTGTGATTCCCTCTCATACATGGCAGGGGATTCGACGCTTACCCCCTCCTCTTCAAAGAGGCGGACCACCAGGGGGTTGCTTGAGTACACGATATCAAAAGGCGGGGCCATCGACCGCACGTGTGCCACCCATAAAGCGTTCCTCCTGATATCCTCGATGGGGATGACATACACCGGGCAGCCTGCATTCTTCAGGGCACGGGTGATCATCAGCACCCGTTCTCCCGCGGTGAACGGATTTGCCGGTTCGTGTGAGAGCTGTGCGCTGCCAACTCCAATGATTACCTCTTCTGCGGTGCGGGCTATCTTTTCCAGGATGTACTGGTGCCCATTGTGATACGGCTGGAACCTGCCAATGTAAAATCCCCTGCTCATCTCTCTCCCACCATGTTGGCAATCTGTGCTGCGAATGCTCCGGCTACAAATCCGGCATCGATGTTGACCACGGCGATAACCGAGCATGACTGGAGCATGCTGGCAAGGGCTGCTCTCCCCTGCCCCATATAACCGTAGCCGGTGCTCACCGGCACCCCGATGACCGGGCAGTCCACCAGTCCGGCAACAACAGCCGGCAGGGTTCCTTCCCTCCCGGCAGCCACGATATAGACATGTGCACCGAGGCACTCTTTGAGAGCGGGAAACAACCGGTGAATCCCGGCAGCTCCTACATCATAGGCAGTCTTCACCCGGCAGCCCATCTCCCCTGCAATCACCCTGGCCTCCTCTGCCACCCGGATATCCGAGGTGCCGGCAGTGATGATGGCAACCACTCCGCTCCCAAGTTCGGGAGATGGCCCGGTGGAGATCACCGCCATGGCTGCATCCTCGTGGATGGAGAGCAGGAAGCCCTCGTCCTGGCAGAGGGTGCGGACTGCATCGAGATGCTCGCTGGATATACGCGATACGATGATCCTTCCGCTTGCCCTGACCGCTTTTCGCGCGATCTCTGCCACCTGCGAAGGGGACTTGCCTTCAGCCAGCATCACCTCGGGGACACCGCACCTGGCTGATCTCCCCATATCCAGGTTTGCGAGGTTGCCGATGATCTCTATCCGCAGCCCCACGATCTCGTCGACAGCGTCTTTCAGGGTGAGGCGGCCCTCTTTGAACCCGGAAAGAACCTCCTCTACGCGGTGATTCGATGGCATACTGTGATAATTAAGATATGGACACGGGTATAATAAGTGATGCAGCAGTATGAGTTATCTGGTCTACGTTGCCGCGTTCGGGACGCTGGCAGTATTCTTCCTGTGGCTCCGTGATGTCAGGATATTCCTTCGGACCAATCTTGCCGGCTACCGGAACGCCGCATACCGGGGGGTGCTCTATGGCGCACTGGCCATTCTGGGTTGTGCGTTCACGTTCTCCTCCACAGAGCGGTTCCCGACAGAGCTCATAGGCCTTGGAGTCCTCCTCGCAGCACTCTACTTCCAGGGAAAGGTCACCAGGGAGAAGGTGTTTATAAATGAGAGTACCTGGGACCGTCTTTTGGGAAATGCTCCCCTGAAAAAAAGACCTCCTGAACGGGAGGGTTGAGTTCCACCATGCTTCAAAAACCACGAGGTACACGGGATTTTCTGCCGGACGAGATGGAATCGCGGCGGGAAGTCGAAGGAATGATGCGGAAAGTGGCACGGACATGGGGATACCGGGAGATCTGCACCCCCGAGTTCGAGGAGCTGGAGCTCTTCACCATCCGCTCGGGGGAGGGGATCATCCAGGAGATGTATGTCTTCGAGGACAAAGGGGGTAGAAAGATGGCACTCCGGCCCGAACTGACCGCCCCGGTGCTTCGGATGTATGTCAACGAGGGACGAACACTTCAAAAACCACTCCGCTGGTATTACTTTGCCGATTGTTTCAGGTACGAACGTCCCCAGAAAGGTCGCTACCGCCAGTTCTGGCAGTTTGGTGTGGAGTTGATCGGTGCCGACTCCCCGATTGCGGAAGCAGAGGTCATCATGCTCGCCCATGAGGCCCTGTCTTCCAGCGGGATCTCCTTCTCCCTCCATGTCGGCCACCTCTCGTTCATGCGGGTCCTGCTGCAGGAACTGGAACCTGATGAACAGAAGAGGGCCCGCATGTTCCTGGACAAGAAGGATACGGCCGGACTCGAGGACTACCTCTCCTCGAGGGACCATTCAGGGCTCTCGGACCGGCTTATCGCGCTCGCAGGATGCCGGGATCTCAAAGAGGCATGTGCCATAACCGGTGACAACCCGGACAGGAAGAGAATAGAAGATCTCTTCACCATACTTGACCAGTCAGGGATCTGCTACACTCTGAATCCCGGGATTGCCCGCGGCCTCGATTATTATACCGGCATGGTGTTTGAGGCCTTTGCCGAGAACCTGGGTGCCGAGAACCAGGTGCTCGGGGGCGGGACTTACCGCCTGGCCCATCTCTTCGGAGGTGAGGATACTCCGTCCTGCGGGTTTGCAATCGGGTTCGACAGGGTCATGGTAGCACGTGGAGACAAGGGCACGGCAGGAGGCGTGGTCATCGGGCTGGCCTTCACCCCTGAAGGAAGGGGATGGGCCCTCACGGTGGCAAGGGAGTTCCGGAGAGCCGGGATATGCATATCTTTCGACCTCTCGGGGAGATCGATCGGGCAGCAGATCTCCCATATCTCCCGCACCGCTGACTTCGCCCTGATCATCGGTGCACGGGAGAGGGATGAACAGGTGGTCACATTAAAAGACCTCCGTTCAGGTATGCAGAAAGAACTCACACTCTCCAATGCACTCTGCGAGGTGAGAGGCGCTGACCCTCGCTGAGGATCTTGCACGGCAACAGCGGAGTATCAGTGTAGCCGAGTTCTTTGAGAAGAACAAGCACCTCCTGGGATTTGACTCCCCCACGAGGGGCATTATCACCACCATCAAGGAAGCTGTCGACAATGCCCTTGACGCATGCGAGGAGTCAGCGGTTCTTCCGGATGTGTTCGTTGGAATAAAACGGACAGGCAACGAGGTCTTCCGCATCATCGTGGAGGACAATGGCCCGGGAATCGTACCGGAGCAGGTTCCCTTCGTATTCGGAAAGCTCCTTTATGGATCGCGATTCCACCAGATACGCCAGAGCAGGGGGCAGCAGGGGATTGGTATCAGCGCCGCGGTGCTGTATGCCCAGTTGACCACCGGACTCCCCACCATGGTGATCTCCCGCACAGGCCCGGATCAGCCGGCATACCGGTTTCTCCTCCAGATCAATATCAAGACGAACGAACCCGAGGTGGTGGCAAGGGAGGAGGTGCCATGGGACAGGACCCACGGTACAAGGGTGCAGATCGAGTTCAAGAGCACCATGGCTGCGAAGAAGAGGTTGCTCGAGTACCTCAAGTACACCTC
>JALOPW010000051.1 GCA_025453675.1 Methanolinea sp. | reverse complement strand
CCCGTACCTCGGCCGGGTGGACTACCTGGAGATGCCGCTCGGGTTTTCGGGAGTACTCTCGGCGGCAGCACTGGTCTTCTTCGCCTACCAGGGGTTCGAAGAGATGGTGAAGTTCTCAGAAGAGACGAGGAAGCCCGAGAGGACTATCCCCCTGGCCCTGATCACCGCCCTCGCGGTCTCAACCGTGCTCTATATCTTCGTCTGCCTCTCGGCCGTGAGCGTGATCGGGTGGGTGGGGTGGCGACGCATCGCTCCTCCTCTCGGTGATTGCGCTGTGTGCGACCGCCAACACCGTCCTGATGATGATGTTTGCCTCCTCCCGGATCAGTTACGGGATGGCACGGGCGGGATCGCTTCCCGGTCTCCTCTCGAGGATACATCCCGGCCGGCACACCCCCTGGACCGCCATTCTCCTGGTCGGGGCAGGGGCGCTTTTCTTCATGTTCACCGGGGATATCTCGTTTGTTGCCAACATCTCGAACTTCACCCTCTTTGTCACGTTCATGGTGGTGAACCTCTCGGTGATCGTCCTCCGCTATAAGGAACCGGGGAGCACGAGGCCTTTTTCCATCCCCGGGAGGCTGGGGAGGTTCCCGGTCTTCCCGGTGTTCGGCCTGGTCTCCTGCATCTTCCTGCTGGTGCATCTCGAACCCGCGGTGCTCGGGGTCGGGGTGCTGCTGACCGGTATCGGGATTGTTATCGCGCTGTTCTACGGGAAAGAGCCGAAGAGGTGAGGTGGTGGGAAACGGCACGAGGGGAGCTGGCAATGACCGCAGAATGACCTGGCGGTCGCCTCGATTGCGCCTTTCTTGTGTAGTAATCTGGTGAAATCCAGATCATTAGACGGGGGAGGGAGAACCCCCTCCCGGCCCACCCCCGTAGCCCCCGCAGGAAAGAGCGCCTCGCTCGGGGACCCGGAGAACGTGAAGGAGTGCGGTTTTATTCAGACCGGAGGGGGTTGCACCCCCTCCGGGCCTCCCCGTAGCCCCCGCAGGAGAGGCTTACAGCCTCTCCTGCTCCCAAGCACTGGAGCGATCGCATTGGGGGGTCGCCACAGCGGCGGGGCGGAGCCCCTGGAGCGTCTAAATGAGGAGTACGGTTCTCACCTGACCGGAGGTGGAGGATCCCCTCAACGTGAAGGAGTGCGGTTTTATTCAGACCGGAGGGGGTTGCACCCCCTCCGGGCCTCCCCGTAGCCCCCGCAGGAGAGGCTTACAGCCTCTCCTGCTCACCCATACGGCCGGTTCTCCTTCAGGCACACGGAAAGGTCCTGCATGATCCCCTGCAGGTCACCGGTATCCTCAAACCTTTCCAGGAGGATCTGCCCGAGGGACCCCTCGTCGATCCTGGTTTTCACCAGGGTGAGGTAGTGCCGCTCTTCAGGGGTGGCTGCCTGCTCTGCACGCCGAAACAGAACATTGAGTTCATCCTCGAGGCCGGCAGTCCCGAAAGAGATGGCCTGCTCGGCCATCTCCAGGAGTGACTTCCTGTCCTCCTCGAGGGGGAGGTTGCCGGTCCTGAGGAGAGCCCGCACGAATGCGCAGAGCGCCATGTCCGAGTGCACGCACTCCTGCTCGTCGGTGACCTTGATCTCCACGCAGGGGCGGCTGAACCGGACGATCACTCCCGCAGATGCCACCCATTCCTCGCAGAGAATCCCTGCATCCCTTGATCTCAGTGCGGCATAGAGTCCCTCGAGTCTCTCCCGGTAGTCTGCAACAGAGGCGATGGGTTCAGGGACAATCCCGTTGCAGATGGCCGGTATCCGGGCCTGGTTCTCCCGGTAGAAGAGGAGACGGTTGTCGACCGGCCCCGGGGCCTTCCCCTCAACGAAGGGGGATGCTGCAGAGATGGCGATGAGGAAAGGGATCAGGGAGCGGATGCGGTTGTGCAGGCTGACCATCCGGGCCCCGCTCCCGTACTCAAGGTTCACCTGCAGGGCCTGGATATTCAGCCACCCGTGCTGCCGGATACCGAAGAGACGGTCGTACACCGTATAATACTCCCCCTCGTCATGGTCCCAGACCCGTGTCTGGTCCAGCGTCAGGGTGGGGTGCATCCCGAGGCCGAGCAGGGTGTAGCGCCCGCCGAACCGGCGGTAAAATTCCTGGATCCCGCCCTGGACCGAGGATTCAAGGTCTGATAATCTCGTTGACGGGCGGCAGGGGGTGAACTCAAGGACGGTCTTCTGCAGCTCCTTGTAAATGGTGGCGTCTCCGAGCGGGACCTCCCTGTCCCAGCTTCCGGATACCTCAAGGAGGACCCGGTCGGACTCAGGGAGAGGGGAGAAGCCGGGGCCGTTGAGGGAGTACTCGTGCTCCGTTCCCGTCATCATGGGATCAGGACTCTTCCGGGGTCAAGGGGGATCTCGGCTATAAGTTCGGTGTCGGGTTCCGGGATCCCGTTGATCACCTCCAGTTCCGATCCGGGCAGGGTCCGCACCAGTGCAGTCAGGCGCTCTACTGCCATCCGGTACTGGGTAGTGTAGGCTTTCTCGTCTCCCTTCAGGTAGGGGACCAGCGGGCAGAGGGACTCATGCTTGAGAAAGAGGTGCAGGGTGTGGTCCCTGACCTCGAAGGTAAACGGCCCCGCCACGCAGGTCTCGGGTTTGAAGGCATGGATGCGGCACTTCCCGCCGGTGCACATGACGCACATGCCGTTCTCGTGGGACCGGAAACGGGTATACCCGGTATATTCAAACGCTGAAAGGGGAACCCCCTGCGCCCGCAGGGAGGCGACTCTCGCCGGGCTGAGCGGCGGATGGGCTTCATGGCAGCACTTTCCCCCGCACCGGGCACAGATGGCCTCTGCTATCTCCTCGAAGGATTGTGTCATGAGAAGTATTCACGTCTCCAGCAGGGTATGCACTATCTCCCGGTACACGTGAGGATACGCGTTATCCTCGCCGCTCTCGAGTGACGGGTTGTCGTTGACCTCGATCACGCACGGGCCGCATTTTCCCTCCTTGATGTCCACCCCGTAGAGCCCCTTCCCGATCGCCCGGCCGGCCCGGACCCCGAGATCGCGGACTTCCGGGGGGATCATCTCCGGAGAGACGCTCTCCACCCCGCAATAGACAACGTGGCCGTTCACCGAGGCCTGGATCTTGAAGGTCTGTGAGGGGATGATGTACTTGCAGGCATAGAGGAACCTGCCCCCGAGTACCCCAACCCTCCAGTCGTAGGTGCTCTCCACGTACTCCTGCGCAACGATCCAGTCGGACATCTTGAAGTAGCGCCGGGCCACCTGGAGGAACTCTGCCGGCTCCTGCACCTTCTCAACCCGTAGCGAGAAGGAGGTGGAGGGCTCCTTCACGACAAGGGGTGAGCCGAGCTTCTCAAAGACCTCCCGGGCCCTCGCCGGGGTCAGATCCCGGTGGGAGATGAACAGGGTGCGGGGGATCTCCACCCCCGCCTTCATGAGCCGGGAGTACATGTTCACCTTGTCTGAACAGATCTGGATGGAGGCGGGATCATCGATCACGGGGATCTCTGCAAACGCTGCCATGCGGGAGGCAACAAAGGTGACGTTCATGGGATCTGTCCGCGCCCGGATGAAGAGCCCGTCCATCTGCGGGATCTTCCGGATATCCACCGGGAAGATGAACTCGGCCCCGTGCCCCATCTCCTCGGCGGCATCCCGGCAGCGGATCAGGGCGTTGAGTTGCTCGGCCGAAGAGAGGGTCTTCCGATCCACGAAAATCCCGAGCCGGCTCATAAAAATCCCTGGCCCTGGATGAAGGCCGTGAGGATCTCCCGCTCATCCTTCCGCAGATGCGAGTAGCGGACAGGGCAGAGCGAGGAGAGGCAGAGGCCCCCAGGTCCCGAGAGGCAGACCAGTTCCACGAGGGGGATCCGGAAGCACTGCCATACCCGGGCAGCCATATCTGCCATCCCTGGATCGCTCCCGGTAACCCTTCCGAAGAGAGAGGTGGCACGCTCGATCCGGGTACCCGGCTCCAGGCGCTGGGAGCAGAATGGATATTTCCCGTTGTTGGTCACATGCCTGACCATATCCTGGGCAGATTTGTCCTCGCGGAGCACCTCGAAATGCGAAGTGCAGGCAAAGTAGTTCAACCCGTAGATGACCGCCGGTGCGGGGGTGCAGGACTGGGATATGGTGTACTCTGCAACGGGGATTCCCTCGAGCCTTGCCCGTTCGAGGCAGATGGGCACCACGAACGCATCAAGGATAGACCGCGTATCAGGTGCCACGCGCTGCCCCTGGATCTCCCGGGTCAGGATGGAGTAATATGCCTCGCTCTTGTAGGAGTAATTCTCGGAGACCAGGTGCACCATCCCATCCCGCTCCACCAGGTGGATGCTGTCCCGGGAGAGGGAGGAATCCCTCTTCACCCGTGGTGCAGGCCTCCGGGCCTGGGTATGCAGGGGAGAGAGAAGTTCAGGGGATGGCGGAGGTTCCAGGATCAGCTGGCCCTGGGGCATCAGGAGATCAACCCCTGCAGATAGCGCGGACTCCCCGTGGAGCAGGGGATCATATTCGAAAAACCGGCAACATGGACCCTATCATGAGGGTCATCATCGTTTTCGCTTTCTGGTTCTGACATGGGGAACCACGAGCCGCAGTGTCTGCGGCCGAAGAGGTATTACTCAGTTGGTGTGACAGAATTGGTTTAAATGTTTGTGGTCGATCTGCCTGCCAGGCCCCTGGAAACTCCAGAAAGGGTCTGGATTTCACTCTGTGCGTGCTGATGTTATCCGGCCGTGCGCAGGTGATCCGCTCCACGGGGATGCGATGGACACTGTCTATCCTGGGCACCAGGGGGCCTTCCCGGATCAGGGGCGGAAATCGGCCTTGATCCACTCCCACACTCTGTCCCGCAGTGCCCTGAACGCTTCGAGCACCTCCTCCTCGCTCCCCATCTCCATGGGGCTTTGGAACGGGTGGTGCAGGACCCTGCCGGCAGGAGGGAGGGATCCCACCGCACATCCCGCCTCGTCGCAGATGGTGACAATGAGGTCATATGCTCCCGGTGGCAGAGACGTGAGGGCTTTCGAGCGGTGGGCGCTGATGTCGACCCCCCTCTCCCGGAGAACCCATATCGCATATCTGCTGACGCCTGCCGGGGCGATCCCTGCACTGGCCACCTCGTAGGAGTTCCCGTAGAGGTGCCGCAGGATCCCCTCGGCCATCTGGGAGCGGACAGAGTTATACGTGCAGACAAAGAGGATCCTCTTCCTGTGGTTGGAATGATGGGGGAACCCTCCCTGGCCTGTTACGGGCATGGTCACCCCGGTCACTTGATCTCGATCCGCTCACCCGTTACCATGTAATGGACCTTCTCCGCGATCTTGCAGGAATGGTCTGCACACCGCTCCAGGTAGCGGGCGATCATCAGGTAGTTCATGCACCGGGTGATGGTGCGTGGATCTTCCATCATGTAGGTGATCCCTTCCCGGAAGATGGTGTGGCGGAGCGCATCCACCACGTCGTCCCGTTCGGAATGGTGTGCAATGAACTGCAGGTCACCGGTCTCGTAAGCGCGAAGGGAGTCATCGATCATGGAGAGGACAAGGCCTGCCATGTGGGGGAGCGAGAGGCCGCTCACCAGGTCATTCTGGCGGGTGTCCCCGGTGGCGATGACCACGTTTGCGATGTCCTTCCCATAGCGGCCTATCCGCTCGGCGGAGGCGATCACCTTCAGGGCGCAGGCGACTGCCCGCATGTCCCTTGCGACCGGCTGGTAGAGGGCGATGATCTTGTAGACCTCCTCCTCGAGGGCGTCGTTCTGGAGAGAGAGCGCTTTTTTCCGGGCTTTCACCTCCACGGCAAGGGCAGTGTCGGTCGCTCGGAGCGCGTCAGTGGCGTTGCGGAGCATCTCCTCTGCAAAAAGTCCCATTTCCAGGACTTTTTTTCGCATATCCGCCATTTCATCATGGAATTTGTCTGTCATTTCCTCATGTCACCTACCCGAACCGCCCGGTGATGTAGTTCTCGGTCAGCTCCTCCCGCGGGCTCTCGAAGATCTGGACCGTCTCCCCGAACTCCACCATCTCCCCCAGGTACATGAACCCGGTATAGTCGCTCACCCTGGATGCCTGCTGCATGTTGTGGGTCACGATGATCACGCAATAGCGCTGTTTCA
>JALOPW010000010.1 GCA_025453675.1 Methanolinea sp. | reverse complement strand
GGTGCCATGGGACAGGACCCACGGTACAAGGGTGCAGATCGAGTTCAAGAGCACCATGGCTGCGAAGAAGAGGTTGCTCGAGTACCTCAAGTACACCTCGGTGGTGAATCCCCATGCACGTATCAGGGTGGAACTCGATGACGAGACCTACCTCTTTGAGCGGGTCAGCGACGAGGTAATCGCCTGCCCCCAGTCCATCAAACCCCACCCCCACGGGATTGAGATAGGCCAGCTGATGCGGCTGCTCGGGGCGGCCAAAGAGACGTGCGGGGAGTTCCTGGTGGAAAACTTCACCCGTGTGGGGAAGAAGACGGCGGAGGAGATGTGCCGGAACGCGGGCATCTCCCCAGGCGCTCCGGCCTCATCACTCACCCCCGTCGAGCAGAAGCGGTTACTCGAGGCAATGCAGGTGGTAAAGGTGCCTGCCCCTCCGACCCAGACCTGCCTCTCTCCTATCGGCGAGGATCTGATCACGAAAGGCCTTGAGAAGGAGTTCCAGATGGATTTCGTGAAATCCCGGACCAGGGCGAGCGCAATCTACTCCGGTCACCCGTTCCTCGTCGAAGCGGCAATCGGTTACGGCGGGAAACTCCCTCCTGACGGGAACGCCCATATACTCCGGTTTGCCAACAGGGTCCCCCTGCTCTATCAGCAGGGGGCCTGCGCCATCACCGGGTGCATCGCAGGCATCTCATGGAAGAGCTACAATATCTCGCAGGCCGGCCTGCCCACCGGCCCGCTCCTCATCCTGGTACATGTCGCATCCACCAATGTTCCCTTCACGAGCGAGAGCAAAGATGCCATTGCAGGGATACAGGAGATAGAGAGGGAGATCACCCTGGTGCTGCAGGAACTGGGCCGGGAACTCAAGACCTACCTCTCAAGGAGGGACAAAAACCGCCTGCAGGAGGACCGGGCCAGGGCGGTATGTTCCATAATCCCGGAGATAGCCGCCAAGGTGGCCGAGATCGTGGATCTCCCGGTACCCGATATCTCCCCTATAGAAGGGAAGATCATGCGGAAGGTGGTGGTGAAAAAGATCCTAAAGGACAGCAGGGTGACGCTTGAGGTGAGGAATTACACCTCCCAGCCCGGCACGCTGACCCTCTATGATATCTCCCCTGACAGCGGAAAAGACGCACGCCCGAAACCATCCATAGTGACCGAAATGGACGGTGAGTATACCAAGGTATGGCAGGTCGAGCTCCCTCCGGGGGAGGGATGGACCGCAGATTACCAGGGTGCAGGAGGAGGCACCCTGGAGATACGGGGGATGCCCCCCGAACACGTCGTGGTGGTGGATATCGATGCCCAGTGATGAGATGGACCAGAGAACGCATGAACGCCTGGTCTCTATAGCCATGCGCTGGTACGAGCAGATGAAGGAGGGGGCGATCCCCTCCATTTCGCTCCCTACCAGGACCAAACAGAACATTGCCTTCGACGATGAATCTGAGGTGTGGAAATACGGAGACCGGGAGAGTGTCCGGTCAGCGCACACCGCAAAGAGCGCATTGCATCTCCTGAAGATGTCCTACGTGATCTGGTTCCTGAAGACTCAGCTCATGGAGAAGCGTTCCTCTACCCTGAGAGAACTGTATTACATCTCAGAAGGGTGGAAACGAGCCAAGTTCTCTGCCCAGGATGAGAGCAACTTTTTGATCGAGGACCTCGAGATACTCACCGAACTGCAGAGGGAGGCCTTCCATCTCAGGCCTGAGGAGGATGGCGCTACAATCTTTGGCCCGCTCCGCCTCAAGGAGATGACCCGGAGGGGGGAGAGGGTGATCCACTGCCAGGACGACGTGGGTGAGGCAGGATACCAGATCCCCAGCAACGTCGAGAATATCGATCTCCTTGAGCATGACGCCCGCTTTGTCATCGCGATTGAGACCGGCGGTATGTATGCGCGTTTGATGGAAAACGGCTTTGACCAGAATTACCAGTCCATACTTGTCCACCTGAAGGGCCAGCCTGCCCGCTCCACTCGGCGGATGTTGCACCGGATCAACGAGGAATTCGGGCTCCCCGTGCTGGTATTCACCGATGGCGATCCCTGGTCATACCGCATCTTTGCAAGCGTTGCGTACGGGGCCATCAAGAGTGCCCATATGTCCGAACTCCTTGCCACACCCCGTGCCCAGTTCATCGGGGTTCAGCCAAGCGATATCAGGGATTACAATCTCCCTTCCGATACACTCACTGAAAAAGACGTGGCCGCCCTGCAGAGCGAGATCTCTGATCCCCGGTTTGCTTCGGAGTACTGGAAGACCCAGATCCAGTTACAACTGAAACTCAACCTCAAGTCCGAGCAGCAGGCATTCGCCGCCCGGGGCCTGGATTTTGTCACCAGGGAGTATCTTCCCCGGCGGCTTACGGAGATGGGTATACTGTCCTGACTGGCACTTCAATTCATTTTTCAGGTGAAAGTGACGTCGGCAGGGTCACCTTTTTTCGAATGAAAATGGCTTCGCCATTTTCATAATTTATGTCCGAAATCCTGAAAGGAGTTCATAGTGTGTGAATATGAAAATGGCTCCGCCATTTTCATTCTGTATACTTGTGTCTCGATGAGAATCATGTGATTTTTATCACCCCTTGTGTCGGGTTGTTTTTCGCCAGAAATTAGATTCACTGCTTTCCTTTTCGGGATACGGGGGGGTTTTATACCATGAACCTGAAGACCACCCACGCAATGACAAGCATGATAGCCGAGTATTTCAGGCCTGCAACCACCCTCGCCTCGCCCATCTGGCCGGCTACCAGGCCTGAGAAGATGCCCTGAATCAGAGCGGCATGGGAAAAGAGCCGCGTATAGAAGAAGAGATCGACATTCCCGATAAAGGATGCCCCGCCTGCTCCTGCAGCAGACGCCGCACTGCCCGCTGTTGCCATGGTGCTCAAAAATGTGCTTACGAGGATCATTATCACGAAGACAAAGACCATGAACGAGATGAGCACGATGATCACGTAGATCAGCATGTTGTTCCGCCGCTCAGACCGGAGTGCCAGCACCTCGTACGTGTCACGTGCCGCGGCACGGAGCACCTCGCTCACATCGCCGCCCGCCTTGCTGGCCTTGGCAATGAGGTCAATGCTCCTGTCAGAGAGCGGAGTTCCCAGCCGTGTCCTGAAACGCTGTATGGCCTCGATAAACGTGGTGTTCCAGGACATCTCGTTGTCCAGGCGGCGGATGAAGGGGGTGAGGGTGCTGTATTCCCCCTGGGCCACCAGGTGAATGGCATTCGGAAGGGTCATTCCGCTGTCATTCATACCCGCAAGGTCACGGAAGAAATTCGGCAGGGCCTCCTCGAGATTCTTCATCCGCCTGTTCTCCCTGAAGTCCATGACCGCCACCGGCACGATCGCCACAAGGATGGAGATGATGACGATATCATCGACCAGGGTGGTGGTGAAGAGGACACTCATCCCGTAGTCCTTGATAGCGAAGGCCGTCCCGACCAGGAAGATGAGGATCGCCAGGGGAAGGGTCAGGATAAGGATATTAAGCGGTTTTTCGAGGAGAACCTGGAGCGGGTGCCTGACCACCCGCATCCATCCCGAACGCTCGCTGCGGTGCCGCTCCAATTTCCTGTTGATCTCGACCTGCTCCCTGGCAAACTTCCCAATCTCCCCGGGGCTGAGATCCACGGAATACGGTTTTTCGCCCTTCAATATTCCCCATAATCCTGGTTTTTTGGCTGTTTTGGCACCGGGTATTGTAGATCCAAACGCGGGGGAGACGGGAGTTTTGGGTTCCGCGGCAGGGGGGGTTGCCACTTTTGGACTCTCCCCGGTCTTGCCCCCGGGAGCTTTTTTCGGCATTATCCCTTTGAAGGAGTCTCTCAATCCCATCTCAACCCTCCGGGGTCATCGAACTGATCAGTATCACGAACATGATGCTTCCAAAGGGGATCATCATGTAAATGATGATGTACAGGAAGATGGGCTGTGATGACCGGCTCAAAATTGCCATGATGGACTGAAGGATGATCAGGAAGAGGGGGCCGGCGACCATGGCCGTGACATAGGATTCAGAAATCAGTCCCAGGGTATCCAGGAAGAGTTTCTGGCTCTGCCGGTTCTCCAGGGAATACTGCTCCGCTTTGGTACGGAAATACTCGGTGAGGCTGCTCCCCGCGGAGATGCACCCCATGGCCCCCTGCAGGAATTCCTTCATGCGCATACTCGGGGTGGTCGCAGATATGAGCCGAAGGGCGTCGATCAAGTCCCTCCCAAAGAGGTCTATCTCCATGGCAACGAACCTGGCTTCGACTGCACTTTCTCCATACATGGTACTGCTTCCCAGTTGCCGGAAGATTTCTGCGGGAGGGATACCCGCGGTGGACATGGCGGTAATGTAGTTGATGGCATAGGGCAGGGTTGCATCGATGTTCCGGCTGCGGCCCCCAGCGACAATGCTCGGATAGAGAAGAAAGACGAGGAACGTGATCCCCCCAATCACTGCAAAGGAGATGATAACGGCCAGTACGGTGCCAATAATCAGGCTGTACTGGGATATGGTGAGCATGAAATCCGGGACGGCTCCCTGGTACTTAATCATCGCCGGGATATTGAGGAGATAGGTGATCAGCCCCAGAAAAATGGATGCCATAATCCCGGCAATGATCGCGCTCAGGTAGGCAGTCGAGAGGTAGACCTCGAATGGAACCTTCATGCGTGCGGTGACCAGGTCATTCCGAAGCGTGGAATACGCATCCCTCTTCCGGCCAGCATAGGCCCCGAGCATCCTGAATGCAAACCGTTCATACCCGTTCATGATACTCCGTAGAGTTCAGCCCTGATCATCTCCATAGTCTTTCCAGGGTCACGATAATACTGTATGAGTATATTTCCCACATCGCGGAAGTTGCGTATCTTCTTGATGCGCATCCATTCAAGGACCTCCTGACGCATCTTGAGCTCTTCTCTCATCCGGTCCTCGTCCCATCCCCGGGATTCCATGATCTCCTCAAGCACGTAAGACTTTCCGGAGTAGGTGATCTCATCAGTGGCCGGGTGCCATTTAAAGACTTCATTGGTGATGAGTTCGTTGGTGCGGGGGTCAATATCCAGGACCTCTATGATCTGCTTGTTCCTGCGGATACGCTGGCCGCCAATCCGTGCCTGGACCTGGACTGAGACCAGGTCGAGCGCCGAGAGCATGTTCCTGGGCACATTCAGGGGTGGATTCTCGAGGCGGTGCACGATGCTGGCCACGGAATCGGCGTGTATGGTAGAGTACGTGACGTGGCCGGTACTCATTGCCTGGAAGAGGGTCAGGGCCTCTTTCCCGCGAACTTCGCCGACAAGGATATACTCCGGGCGCTGCCGGAGTGCGGCGCGGAGCAGCTCATACATATCTATCTCCCCTTTCCCGCTGGTGTCAAAGGAGGTCCGGGTGATACTCGGGATCCAGTTGGGATGAGGCAACTTGAGTTCCCTTGTATCCTCAAGAGTGACTATCTTTGCCAGCGGGGGGATGAAGAGGGAGATGGCGTTGAGGGAGGTGGTCTTCCCAGAAGCTGTCCCCCCCGCAAAAATGCATGATTTCCCGCTCTCCACCGCCATCCAGAAGAAGGCAATAGAGAGGGGAGAGAACGTATGCCACTCGATGAGATCTGTGGGGGTGATCGGTTCGTCCTTGAATTTCCTGATTGTATAGGTGGAGCCATGTGCGGTCACCTCCGTGCCGAGTGTCATCTGAATGCGGGAGCCATCGCTCATCGTTGCATCGAGCATGGGTTCGGCGATGGAGATGTATTTCCCGGACCTCTGCGCGAGTTTGGTCACGAATGAATCCAGTTCCTCCGCACTTTTATACAGGAGGTTGGTTCGCATCGACTCGTAGCGGTTGTGATACACAAAGAGATTGGCATTCACTCCGTCACAGGAAATATCCTCGATGAACCGGTCATGCATCAATGGATCGATCATTCCATTCCCCAGGAACTCCTTGTACATGGCATAGAGGATCTTCTCCCTCTGCAGGGGCGAGAGTGAGAGCCCGTAGTCATGGATGATGTCATCTGTCACGTCCCGGAGGGTCTTTTTCGCAATCTCTTCCAGGACATTCTGGGTGTTGATATCCAGGCGCTCAAAGATGCGCTCTTTGATATCCATGAAGAGTTCATTCTCTGCCGGGGTCAGTTTCGGTTCCAGCACCTCGTACAGATACTCATGCGTAGCATTGTCATACGTGATACGGACATAGGCATAGGGTTCGTTCACCTGGTAGAGCTCGATCTGCTCCACACCGGGTCTGGGCCGGAATGTGAGGTCCACAAGTGCGCCGTGTGTGCGTGAATTGTATTCCACGGGCACCCTGTGGATAACATTCAGTGGATTGAGTTTGTTGAGGAGTCCCCCCTTCCCGGCTTCGGCATGGACTTCTGCGGCCGCTTCTGATACTCTCTTGATGCCTGTATCCAGAAGATCGGTCTTTTGCAGGTCTTTTCCTGCAATGGTATCACCTGTCCCCTTGAAGGAAAAGATGTTGCTCCGGTCCTGGATCTTTATCTCCTCTACCTGGAATGTGGCTCCTTTGGGGAGGATCAACCCGGAAAGGTCGTTGATCTGGTCGACCGAAATAACTGTGTCCTCCAGAACGGGTTTTCCGTCGGACCACACGGTCTTTCTTGCCGGTTCGAAATGTGGTGGGGCAGGAGGGGGCCCGGTGATAATCTTCTCTTTCGTGGGGAACCTGGGTGGACGGGATGCCGGGGCAGGCGGGGGAGTGTCCTGTAGAGCTTTCTCAAGACCCTCGGATACCCACTCCTTGGGAGGAGTTGTGCTCTTGGTGGCTGGTACTCCCGGGAGGATCTCCGGGGGATCGGATGTAAAATCCCTGTTCTTCTCCTTCTCCGAGGGGGAGATCCCGATCCTTTTCATGAAATTGTCGAGATCGTCCTTTGTCACCGGGGGGATATCCGGCCCTCTCACTTCATCAGCTGCCTTCTTCTCGGTTTCAGACGGGCCTTTCTCTTTCTCTCCCCTTCCAAACAATCGCTTCAGGGATATTTTGCTTTTTTTCTCATCTGTCATTCCTGCACAATCCCCCTGTTGGGAGAAGATTGCCCTTCGATCCCCCTTTCCATGTCATCAGAGCCTATCCCTTCTCTTTCAGTTCCTTCTGGATATTCTTTATGCCCAGCCTTATAAGGCCAAGGTTCGCGTCAACACTGGTGAGCAGGCAGAGATAGAGATCCCCGTACGGCGCTATGATGCATTTTCTCTGGCCCCCCTCGAGGATAACCTGGTCGAGGGCACCCATGTGCATATCCACGGCCATCTTTTTTCCAGCCCTTAAAAAGTCCTCGGCCATGGCTGCCACGTGTTCGAAATCCATATCGCCGATGGATTGCACTGGAAACCCCTCGAAGAAAACAGAAACAGCCAGAATTCCCTGCTGGTTGAATATCCGTGCAAGTATTGCATCATCGAGTCCGCCACGGGAAAATGCCCCCACGGCCATATCCCCTCCACCCATGAACACTCCCTCTTCACTGCACATGGCTCTGGCCTCTGCCATCTGCTCAGGGGTATACCGGTATTGCACGTATTTCTGGTGAAGGTCGGCGATACCCACAGGACTCGCAAGGTGGCTTATCGCATCCTTGCCCTTGTAATCCCGGGCCTGATCCTGGTAATACGCAGCGATAATCCGTCCCTCATCGACCACCAGGATGCCAGCCCCCTCCTCCGTCAATACTTCCACACGCCCCGAGAAGTGATTCTTCCCCAAAGCGCTCTCTTCCTGCAGGGGGTGTTTTCCGATACCTGAATATGTGCCTTCGGGGAGACGCATACTTTAGAGTGCTGCAATAAGGCGTTCTTTATTTTTCTTCAACTCGTATCGGATACGTCCCACGTTCGCCTCATTCTCGGCCACTATGGCAATCAGTTCATCTTCAGAGAGGGGAGACATGATGATTGGGCCGCGTTCAAGCTCAACAAGCATCTGGCGAAGTTCCCCCTTGCCGAGCTCCTTGCCCATGGCCTCAGAAGTCCCCATCCCCGTGGATGCCATGGCCCCAAGGGCATCAATATCCATCTTCCCGGATACCGCACTCTCAATCACGAATCCGTCCCGCCCCACCACCACAGTGGCGGAAACACCCTCAATCTTCAAAAATTCTCCCAGGATCTGTTTCAGCATGCATGCCACCTGT
Source organism: Methanolinea sp. (assembly GCA_025453675.1). Lineage (GTDB taxonomy): Archaea > Halobacteriota > Methanomicrobia > Methanomicrobiales > Methanospirillaceae > Methanolinea_A. Next base: position 38,409 of record JALOPW010000010.1, on the reverse strand, counting down.
ATTTCTAAAACATCTCTCTTGATATATATAAATAAAAATGTTTGCTATCCCTGTTGAATGCGAAAAAATTTTGTTCTATACGTGCCAATCTGTGATGATTGCCCGTATTCTGCCACCAATAGCCTTAAGTTGGGATGCGCACTCATCTTTATTGATGCAACTTCCACGGGGCACTTTTCGTTCCATGAAAAAAGGCACCAGGGTGGATATGTTACTAAAAAGTCTCCAGGAAGAAGTATTTTCAGGCTACTGCTCCCTTCTTTGTAAAGATCAATCCATAACACTGGTCCTGGAGAGGGGCAATGTTGTCCTCGCTAGTTGTGGCGCTGCCCGCGGAGATGCCGCTATTGAGAAGATTCTTCTGCTGCAGCAGGAGGTTGCAGATGCCTCACTCTCTGATTTGACGGACACGCAACTGAAACTCACAAGGGAGTTTAATGCAGCCTGTAAAGTCACCCGTCAACCTGGAGACAGGAAAAAAACTGCTTTGCCTCCCCGTATTAAGGAGAGAGGGACGCCTACTCCCCCGAATCCTCCTGAAATGGTATCTGAGGGGTTGTTTATGGAAGATATGCATTCCATGCCCACACCTGCTTCCCCATCAGAAATGCGTCCATCCGGAAAAAAGATCGAGACTCCACCAATAGTGAATGCGTCTGAACTACAAAAGGAACCGGAAATGCCAGGAGAAGGGGACATGTGCTCACTTGTGGACAGAGACTTAAATGCCCTCGCTGCTATGGATCTTGAGAGTATGAGTGAGAAAATCCGCTTGAATTATAAAATTATGATCGAGAAACTCCATCTGGAGCACTTAATCGAGAAGAGGGGAGAATAAACGGAGCATGGCCATGGATATGGTGAGTTTTGATACGTTTCTGTTGCTCGTACTGCTTGTTCTGGTGGGGGTGATATTATTCCTATCCCTGGTAACTGCAATCTATGTGATCAGGCTCTCCCAGAGGGTGACAGGTTCCCGAATCCCTGACGGATCATCTGCGGGATCTGTGACGGTCGTTACCCCCTCGGCACAGGAGTCTGAAATTGAAAGTATTACCCGGGTTGCTCCTCCCTCTGCCCAGGCACCTGTGGCAATTGAATTTGATGTCTCCAGAGATGCCCCGGATATACCAACCGGGATGAAGTATTTATGCAGGTTGTATGGCCTTCATTCCCTGACCGTCTCATCATCAGACGGCCTGGTAATTGCATCAGATGGAAATCCTTCCGCGGTGAGCGATGCCGCCCAGTTCAGCTATGCATTCCAGACAGGGGAGACAATAAATGAGGAGGGTGTGCAGGTGTTCGGATTTGACTTCCGCGCAACACCCCTTGTCGGGATTGTCAGAAGTCAAGGAATAATAAAGGATTCTGCACTAAACTCCCTGCAAAAAGACCTCCTTCTCATTTTACAGAGGTGGATTTGACGGGTTTTTTATGACTGGTTCATTAGGCTTATATAAATACACAGCAACAATAACCCCTATGGAGGGTTGAATGGTCCGGGTATTCACGTTTGCATCAGGGAAAGGTGGAACGGGAAAAACTACGGTCACGGTGAATCTGGGAACCAGCCTCGCACAGTTTGGAAAGAATACGGTGATAATGGATGCCGATATCGGGATGGCAAACATGGGCCTGGCCATGGGACTCGAGGATGTGCCTGTCACCCTGCATGAGGTGCTCGCCGGAAAGGCAAACGTCCATGATGCGGTGTATGAGGGGCCCGCAGGGGTTAAGGTTGTCCCAAGCGGTATATCGCTTCAGGGCTTTCAGCAGGCAAATCCCGAACGGCTGAAGGATGTGCTGAAAGAACTGGTGGAGGTGTGTGATTTTCTCCTCATTGATGCCCCTGCCGGTATAAGCCGCGATGGGGTCATTCCACTGGCGGTGGCCGATGATGTGATCCTGGTGGTCAACCCTGAGCTCTCCTCTATCGTTGATGCACTGAAAACCAAGATACTCACCGAGGTGGTCGGGGGACACGTTCTCGGGGTTATCATCAACAGGGCCGGCATAGAGAAGACCGATGCGGTGAATCAGAAGATGGAGAAGGTACTGGGGGTGCGGGTCATCGGGACCATCCCTGAGGACCCCAATATCCGGAAAGCAGCCTCATTCAAATCCCCCGTGGTGATCAAGTACCCACTGTCTCCTGCATCCGTTGCCATCAAGAACATGGCAGCCGAACTTGCAGGAATACCCGTAGAATCACGGGGAATAGAGACTCAGGAACGTTTCATCAACAGGTTTGCAAAAGTCCTCTTCAGAGGCCGGAAATGACCCTCGAGCAGATGCTGCTTATTTTTTGCGGGATAGTCATCCTCATCCTCATCATCCTGGTTTTTTTCATGTACATCCGGATTAAACAGTTGATTCGCGACTTCGAATTGCTGGAGTCGCAAATTATGTTCACGGATTCGGAATTTGATACCCTGATGCAGAATGTTGAGGAGATTGGAAATTTAAAAATTTAGGTGACTACCCTTCGCTATTGCATGCCGGGTTCTGCATCCCCCGTCTGGTATGCGATGTGGAGAGGCGATCAGCCCCAACAACGGTGTATTCCCTCTATTACCCATCACCACTGTAAGAGAGGGAAGAGCAGGAAAGCGTGTGAGATTGTTCCCTGCCAGGCTCTTGCTCCGGGGTTTCCACGTATTTTTCTCCTGGGTTTTCAGGATTCTCCAACCCTGTTCTTGATCAGGAAGACGCAATGTTCGTCTCCCTTTGACTTGCACGTAATCTCCCTGCACTGGACCTTGATCCCAAAAGAGCCTTCAATGATTCCTGCAAGGAGACCTGCCGTACAGAAGCAGACCGGTTTTCCCGTATTGCCGAACGATTCGGACTCGACCGTGTGGGAGAGGGTGATTGTCTTCGTCTTGGTCTTCTCGTCCCATTCCTCCTTGACGAAGTTGAACCAGCCCATCTGGGAGTAGAAGGCAAATGCCATGTCGGAGAGTGTCTTTGGATTGATCTTTTTCTGGCTCTCTTCCTTTATCGTGTCTTCCGGAGTTCCGACAAACAGGATACCGATGATCTCTCCTGCGGAATTCTTGATTGGCTCATACGCCACTACCATCTTTTTACCAACCACATCCGCAGTGCCGTAATAGGTCTGCCCTTTTTTGATCACGGTATCGTAGACAACACTTGAAATCTCGGTCCCGACAGCCCGCTTGCCGTCAGCGCCAACAACGTTGGTAGATACACGGATTGCCTTATCAGCGATTTTCTGGAAGACAGTGGCCTTGCTGCCCCTTTCCTTTTCAATGGAATCAACAACCTCGAAGTTATCGTTGACAACATGGCTGCCATACGCAATCTTGCCTCCGGTTATTGAAGGAGTCCCATATGCTGCGAAACGGTCATGCAACAGTTTGAGATCCCCGTCAAGTTTGGTCCTGGAGAGGTCAAAATAAATACTCATCTTCTTGTAGTGCTCCACGTTCTCCCTTCCCATGTCCATGTAGGCACGGTAGTTGACACCGCTTGCCGGCGCCTCTCCCATGGTCTTCTTCAACGAATTGGTCATGGACGTGAAGATGAACCGGGGCATCATGACAACCGGTTCATCCATAAGGGAGATCTTGCCTTCCAGAGGCTTGTGTTCAATGAATTCGGTGATGGCCGAATCGCCCTTGACCACCGCTTCGGCCTTGAATTTCCAGCTCGCGGGAACCTGATCTGCCTGGAACGTGCAGTATTCGTCACCCTTCGCATGGCAGGATTTCTCCAGGCAGAACCAATTTTTCCCTGTGATGGCCATGAGGATACCTTCGATCCATCCCTGGTGAATACCACAGACCGGCATCTTCCAGTCCTTGAGAACCTCGGATTCAAACGTCTGCTTGCACCGGAGCACGATCCTCTTCTCACTCGCTTCAACGAGCTCGAATGGAGAGCCCCACCCCTGCTGGTGCTGAAGTTTGAAGACAAGCATCAGGAACTCTTCCGGTTTCAGGTTCACCCCAAGTTTCTTCAGGAGATGATTGAGCCCGACAGAGCCCTGCCCCACAGAGCGGAATAGTTTTCGCACCGCTTTCACGGCAAGTTTCCGATCCAGGTTCTTCTCGTGCATCTCGTAGATGGCTTTGACCAGGTAGTCTGGATTACTCGCGGTTTTTACCCCGAAGCAGGTGGTGACCCCCTCGAGTGGGTTCATCTGCATATAGGCTGTTATATCCTTACTCCCTTTGAGAATAGCCTCAAAATCCTGTTTGTCCATCGGATCCTACTCCTCAATGGAGGTATCTGCTGTGAACTCACTTAAAAATGTAGCATGCTCATCGGGGAGACCCCCACTTTTTGGAATGTCTGACCGCGATCGGAATCAGGTGATATCGAGGGTGACTAACTGGTTGAGAAGACCAGCATGGAACTCAAACTCATATACCCTGGTGGACATGTCACGGGAATGCACCACGCACTCATAGTTGCCGAAGAGGAGACGGAAGCTGATTTTTCCCTCGGCACTGGTGAAATCATTTGCAATCACCTGCCCGCTTTTCCGAAGAGAGACCCGCTGTCCCGGTACGGGGCTGCCATCCTTCACTAGTCTCATAGAAAACACTCCTGCCCTGGTCTCCACCCTCCCTGCCATCTCCGGGATGTCCCCCGAAAGCCCGCGATTGAGGATGTTCTTGTCAAAGACACGGCACCCCAGAATTATGCGCTCGACGAACTGGTGATTCGCCGCGTGGAAATGGAACTGTTCTGTCCCCTTGAGGAGGTAAATGGCTTTATTTCCAAAAAGCGTCCCCTTGTCGTCATGGAGAACCGCACCGTCAGGTTCACCTCGTGAGAAGAGGATGTACCAATTCTGGTCTTTTTCAATGGCTTTCCCTATTCCGGAGAGACCCTTCTCCTGTGCCATTCCCAGCAGGGCCTGGAGCGGCATCGGTCCTTCCCCGGGAGAAGCCGCGATCAGGGATTCCAAAATTTCCCTGCTGGTCATGGAAGACCAGCTCCACTCCGTTTCATCTCTTTATACCTCTTTCCTATGAAACGCACATGAGACTGTCGGGTCACATGCCCACCTGATGAAAACCGCATTCGCAATTTTCATTCACTCTCCCAGTCACCCGATTATCGGGTTCAACCACAGTGGATATGAAAATGCTTTTGGCATTTTCATATTGTATGCTTCTGTCTCGAAGCGAACTATATCGTTTTTTCGTATGCATAGCCGGCAACAAGGGTAATCTTCCTGGTCATCCCCTTGGGGGGCCCATTCCTCAATATGATGCAAAGGAGCCATGCATAAGAACCTGCACGTCTCAGATGTACCTGTATCCATGATAATCTCTCTGGCCATAGGTGCAGCAGCAGTCATATGTACCTTTTTTTATGCCTCTTACAGGGATTTGCAGGAAAGACGGGTTCCATTTCCCACCTGGTTCCCCATGCTTGCCGTCACTCTCCCCATGGCTGCGTGGTTCTATTTCGCTACCCTTGTGGAGAGTGGATGGACAGTCCCCGCTTATTTTCTTGTTATGACCGGCATTTTCTCGGTGGTATTCTACCTGTTCGCATGGCTCAATCTTTTTGGGGGAGCGGATGCCTGGGCATTGATTTTTCTCTCGGTGAGCATACCGGCATTCCCCCTGGAACCTCTCACAGGATACGCCCCCACAGGATTCTTCCCATTCACGGTGCTGGTAAATGCCCTCATACTGAACCTTTTTACCCCGGTGGTACTGGGTCTTGAGAATCTTCGGCGGGGTCGCAGGGCACCATTTCCCTATATGTTCCTTGGATTTTCTCTCCCTGCAGAAGAACTGCCCAGGGCATTTGGATTTATCATGGAGGAGATCGAGGAGAGTAAGGACGGATCTGTGAAAAGGCGCTTTATTCGTCCATGGGAGGCGATACGGAGGATGTATTCCGGGAACAGGAGGATCTATACCAAAGACCTCAGGCTGCATCCCGAAAGGTACACACGGGAGATGGACCTCTTCCAAAAGGCTGGAAATGTGTGGATCTCCTACGGGATACCCTTCATAGTCCCTCTCACCGCAGGCCTTATTTCAGCCCTCTTCTTCGGGGATATCCTTTTCTTCCTGATGAAATATCTGGCAGGTGTTTAGTATGCTCTCACTCACGTATACAAATGGACTCATCCCGGTGGTGGTGCAGGATGCCCGCACCAGGTCAGTATTGATGGTCGCGTATGCCAATGCAGAAGCGGTCGAACTCACAAAAAGCACGGGGTTTGCACATTATTTCTCCAGGAGCAGGAAGAAAATATGGAAGAAAGGGGAAGAGAGCGGTCACCTTCAGCGGGTAATCCGGGTCCTGGTAGACTGCGATGCGGACTGCCTCCTCTATGAAGTGGAGCAGTCGGGCGCTGCGTGTCACATGGGATATCAGTCTTGTTTTTTCCGCACCATTGACGGAGAAATCGTGGCCGAAAAAGTCTTTGATCCAGACAGGGTATATGCTAATAAAGATCAATGACAAGACTATAGATGGTGATATTTTTTGAAATTAGTACCGGATACCAGTGTAGTAATAGACGGTCGCATCACCTCCATGATACAAACCGGAGAATATAAGGGTGCATCAATAATTATACCGGAAGCCGTTGTCGCCGAACTCGAGGCCCAGGCAAATCAGGGAAGGGAGATTGGTTTCTCCGGGCTTACCGAGCTCCAGGCGCTATGCCGGCTTTCGGAAGAGGGCACCATTGAACTCAAATTCGTGGGGGTACGTCCCACCCTTGAACAGGTGAAACTGGCCAGCGGGGGAGAGATAGATGCGCTGATTCGGAACGCTGCCATTGAGAACAGCGCCAAGTTCATCACGAGCGATGTGGTGCAGGCCGAGGTTGCCAAGGCCAAGGGCCTTGATGTGATCTATCTCCGGCCACAGGTCGAGGGGTTCACCCCACTTGGCATCGACCAGTTCTTTGATGAACATACCATCGCAGTATACCTCAAGGATCGGGTTTCACCGATGGCCAAGAAGGGCACAGTGAAGGAGATGCGGCTGGTCAAGATCAGAGACCAGTATATCACCGACTACGAACTGCGCAGTCTCGCCCAGGAGATCCTGGAGAGAGCGAAACGCGACCCAGACGGATTTATCGAGCTTGAAAAACGCGGTGTGACGGTGGTCCAGATCGGGTCCATGCGGATAGCTATCACCCGAAGACCGTTCTCTGACGGCATGGAGATCACAGCAGTCAGGCCTATTGCCGACGTGAGCCTGGAACAGTTCAACAAGGCCAGCATCATCAAGACCCGGATCGTGGGGGACAAACGCGGCCTCCTGATTGCCGGATCCCCGGGGGGTGGAAAGACCACGCTCGCCCAGAGCATTGCCACCTATCTCGCAGACCATGGGTACGTGGTCAAGACCATGGAGGCCCCCCGCGAGCTGCAGGTCCCTGACCACATCACCCAGTACACCACCCTTGAAGGGAGCATGGAGAATACGGCAGATGTGCTCATGCTCGTTCGTCCCGACTTCGTGATATTCGACGAGTTGCGGAAGAACGAGGACTTCCGCGTCTTTGCTGATATGCGGTTGGCCGGAATAGGGATGGTTGGGGTCATCCATGCGATCGGTGCCCATGATGCCCTGCAACGCTTCTCCGACAGGGTCGATTTCGGAGTGCTCCCCCAGATCATCAACACCATCATATTCGTGGATAAGGGTGAGATCACCAATATCTACGATGTTGGCTTCACCATCAAGGTGCCAGAGGGGATGTCATCAGAGATCAACCTGCGACCGGTGACCACAGTCTCCGATTACGAGAGCGGTGACCTGCTATTTGAGATCTTCAAGTATGACGGGGAGACCATTGTCATGCCGGTGATGAGCACGGTGGCAGCACCTGCCCCACTCAAATCCCCGTCTGTCCAACGAGAGGAGGAGAACGCACAGTGGAAGATCCTGGAGAAGGAGATCCAGAGGGAGATCGGCCGTTATACTGATGGCTATGTTGATGTGCACATGCTCTCTGACTCAAAAGCTGTCGTGTATATCGAGGACAAGGACGTCCCTGCTGCCATCGGCAAGGGAGGTAAGAACATCGCTGCCATCGTGAACAAGGTGGGTATCGGCATCGACATCCGGCCCAGGACAGAACTCGAGAAGGTTCCCGCCGCCCCTGTACAGGAAGAGGAACTGCAGCTTGGCGGAGGGGTGAAGATCCGGTTAGACAAGAAGCAACTGGCCATTATCTGCCCTGAACAGAGCGGAAAGATTGTGGATGTGTTCTCAGGAAAGGAGTACCTCTTCACCGCGACGGTGAACGATACCGGGGAGATCCATCTCGCCAAGAATTCCACCATCGCCCAGGAACTGATCAAGCGTTATAACCAGGGCGATACCATTAAATTAAGGCCAGTATAGACAATTCTTTTTATTTTGCACAGGAAAAAGGTGAGAGGACTTGAGCCTACCTGATTTGCGGCAGCTGGAGGAGGCTGCCCTCAATGAATGGGAGCATGCATTCGAATCTAATCCAACTCCCAGCGAGAAGTTTTACCTCACAGTTGCCTATCCCTACCCCAGCGGCGCCATGCACGTGGGGCACGGACGGACCTATATCGTCCCCGATGTGATTGCCAGGTTCTGGAGGATGAGGGGGAGACAGGTACTTTATCCGATGGCCTTCCATGTCACAGGCGCCCCGGTCATCGGGATATCCAAGAGGATTGCCAGGGGTGACGAGAAGGCCATCCACCTGTACCGGGATCTGTACAGGGTCCCCGAAGAGACCCTGAAAGAGTTTGAAAATCCCCTTGCCATTGTCCGGCACTTCTCTGATGAGTACCGCCGGGTAATGACCTCGTGCGGGCTTTCGATCGACTGGAGGCGACGGTTCACTACCGTTGACCCGCAGTACAGCAAGTTCATCGAGTGGCAGTGGAAGCACCTGCGCGAGGGGGGACATGTGAACAAGGGAGCCCACCCGGTGCGATACTGCCCACAGTGCGACAATCCAGTGGGCGATCACGACCTCCTGGAAGGGGACAAAGCTGAGATCCTTAAATTTGTCATGGTGATGTTCCGGTGGAAAGACTCCTTCATTCCCACCGCTACCCTCCGGCCTGAGACGATCTACGGGGTCACGAACCTGTGGGTGAACCCATCTGTTACGTATGTGAAGGCCGAGGTGGACGGAATCTCCTGGATCATCAGCAGGGAAGCGGCCAACAAGCTCTCCCTCCAGGACCACACGGTCACTGTAAAAATGGAGATTCCGGGTGCACATCTGATCGACCAGGTTGTCAGCCATCCCCTCTGTGGGGATGTACCAGTCCTTCCGGCAGCGTTCGTGGATCCGGATATGGCCAGCGGAGTAGTGATGAGTGTTCCTGCCCATGCACCTTTCGATTACATCGCTCTTCGGGATCTCCAGGCGCAGGGTCGGTACCCGGGCATCAGGCCGATTGCCCTGATCAAAGTTCCCCATTACGGCGAGTTCCCTGCAAAAGATGCCGTGGAGAAGGCCGGGATCCGTGACCAGAATGATCCCGGGATGGAAGCCCTTACCCAGGAAGTATACAGCGCTGAGTTCTCCACCGGTACCCTCCTTGAGAAGTACGGCGGGGAGAGCGTCAGGCAGGCCCGGGAGAGCGTCGGGGCGCTGATGATGGAGCACTACGACTCGGTAGTGATGTATGAGTTTGATACCCGGCCAGTAATCTGCCGCTGCGGCGGGCAGGTATTCGTCAAGATCCTCCACGACCAGTGGTTTCTCCAGTACAGCGATCCTGCATGGAAAGCCCAGGTCTCAACCCACCTGGCGGCGATGACCCTCGTGCCCCCCGAGGTGCGTACGGAGTTCGAACGCACGGTTGACTGGCTGAAGGACTGGGCCTGTACCCGCAGGGTGGGCCTCGGGACCAGGCTCCCCTGGGACCCGGACTGGCTTATTGAGCCACTCAGCGACTCCACGGTCTACATGGCGTATTATACCATCGCACACCACCTGAAGCAGTTACGGCCCGAAGACCTGACACCGGAGGTCTTTGATTACCTCTTCCTGGGCAAAGGCACCCCTCATTTCCCGGACATGGAGAAATTAGAGGCGATGCGAAGGGAATTTGAGTACTGGTACCCGTATGACTACCGGTTCTCGGCAAAAGATCTCATCTCCAACCACCTGACCTTTCAGCTCTTCCACCACGCAGCCATATTCCCGCCCCGGAGCATGCCCCGAGGGATGGTTGTCTTTGGGATGGGTCTCCTGAACGGAGCCAAGATGTCATCGTCAAAGGGGAACGTCTTCCTCCTGGAGGACGCGTTGAAGGAATTTGGGGCGGATACCGTTCGCATGTTCCTGGTGGGCAGCGCAGAACCATGGCAGGACTTCGACTGGCGAAATGAGCTGGTCTACTCGACCAGGAAGCAGATCGAGCGGTTCTGGAACACCATACAGGAGAGCCTCTCATCAGGTGGGAGTGCTGCAACGGCATCTGACCGCTGGCTCATCTCAAGGCTCCAGCAGCACATACAGAAGACCACCGAAGCCCTGGATCGCTTCCAGACCCGCCAGGCCCTCCAGGAGGCATTCTTTGCCATCGAATCTGACCTGAAATGGTACAGGCGACGCCTCCCGGAAAATGCAGCAGGGGGAAGTGCATTCCGGGAGTTGAGCTCGGCGTGGGTAAGGCTCCTGGCCCCGGTCATCCCCTTCACCTGCGAGAGGTTGTGGAAGGATATGGGGGGTGAGGGGCTGGTCTCTTTCGCACCCTGGCCCGTCGCCGATGACACGAAGACGGACCCGGACCTCGAACTGGCCGAGGAGCTCCTCCTCCGTACGGTTGAGGACATCGAATCGATCAGGAAGATCATCCAGATTACGCCTGCTTCCATCACCCTTTGCGTGGCCCCTTCATGGAAGAGGACTATATTTGCTGCCGTTGCCGCTGCACCAGACAGAAATGCAGTGATCAGGGATATCATGAAGGATGAGCAGATGCGTAAAAGAGGAAAAGAAGCCACGGATACCACCAGGCAGTGCATCACGCTGGTGCATCGCCTGCCCCCGGCTATCGTCCGTCAGTTCCTCGAAGGTAAGGTCGATGAGATGGAAGTGTTCCGGAACGCAAAGGAATTCCTGGAGAGGGAATGCTCCGCCCCGGTGAACGTGGTGGATGCAGGAGAGTGCCCTCATCCAAGGGCCGCTGCAGCACTCCCTCTCAAACCAGCTATCGTGATAGAGTGAGGTTACTTGGGCTCTACACTCTTTGCCTTTTTCACCCGTTCTTTGGTGGAATACCCTGTGACTTCGTCCAGGTACTTCCGAAAACGTCTGTTGGTATCTAGAATGACTTCATCAGATACGCTGGTATCCGACTCGGTATTCACCACCAGTGTCTTTCCACCCGTCCCGGGTGATACCTCCAGTATCTTCAGGGCCCCGTAAGAGATCTGGAAATGCTCCCCGGCCCTCCTCGGTTCCACCCCGAAGCATTCTCTCATCTTGTTCCCTATCGTCTCCTGGAGATCTTTCGTATAACCCCTCTTTACCGGATATTCTTGCATAATACTTTTTTAGGTGGATGGAATATGTTAATCTAATGTCGCCTGACCCTAACACAGATATCAAGATCTTCTCGCGTCCATTATCGAGCCCGGGATCTTCAGTCCTGATGGGATTTCCCGGGAGCGGGCTGGTGGGAAGCATCGCGCTCCAGTACATGGTCGATCAACTGGAGTTTGAGCAGATTGGAAGCATCAACAGTAAATATTTCCCCCCACTGGCCATGATGAGCAAAGGGGTGATAAACGTGCCTGTGCGAGTATACGAGAAGGGAAATATTACCGCAATTGTGGCAGATATCCCCATCCACCCCATGATCTGCTACGAAGTGGCCAACGGGATCATGGACTGGCTGGAGCCGTTTTCCCTCAAAGAGGTGGTTGCCATTGCCGGCATCATCACCAATGAACCAGAAAAGCGGGTCTTTGGCGTGGCAAGCAATGACCAGGCACTCCCCCGGATACAGGACTCCACCATCATCCTTCCGATCGGGAGCATCTCAGGGATCGCCAGCAGCATCCTCACCGAGTGCAAAATCCGGAACATTGCCGCATACGGGCTTCTTGGAGAGACCATCAATGCCCCGGATCCAAGGGCATCAGCTGCAGCAATCGAGGTGCTGAACAAGATGTATGACATCCAGCTCGATGTCAAGCCCCTCATCGAGCAGGCGGAAGAGATCGAATCGACCATGCAGAAACTGGCGGAGCAGGTGAAGACTGCTGAGACGATGCCGAAGAAAGAGCATCTTCCCATGTACGGGTGATACTCATGAAGTGCTTCGCATTAACCGGGATCACCCCCCAGGTGATCAGAGAGCTCCAGGAAGGGAAAGCCCGGACCCTGGAACTACAGAGTACGCACAATGTGGTGACCCTCGCCGGGATCCCCCCTGGATCACTCGTGTTCATGACCTCCGTGGACATGGAGGACCTATCACCCGGGGATTCTGGTATCATCGTCGAGCTCCTTATGGTGAGCATCACGATGAAACGGATCATGGAATATTCACATGGCCTTCATTATGAGGAGCGCGAACGAATGTCTGCCCGCATCAAGGTAAAATGCACCGGATCGTCAACCGTAAAGAGCGTGACCATCGAGGGGATCATCCAGCCAATCGTGGTCGAGGTCTTGAAATCTGCATGCTACCATGCAGGGTGAACGGGTGTCAATCCCTGCTTTTAAAAAACAACCAATTTTTTGAGTTTCCCGACATTCTATGGGGCGCAACTCATGCACTATTCAGCTGATTCACCCTTATTGTCACTCATCCATTGAAGCGCAGCAGGCACGCGGAATATTTTGGACCTTGCGCCAGGCCCCGATTTTTCTGCCTCCTGAAGAACGATTAATTACCCGCACCTCAAATAATATTGCGCAGAATGGGCCTGTGGCTTAGCCTGGATAGAGCGCCGGGCTTCTAACCCGGATGTCGAGGGTTCGAATCCCTCCAGGCCCGTGGGATCATCCATCCTCCAATCTCCCTTGCACCCTTTCATCCATGCAGGGAAACCTTTTTCCGGAAAGTGAGTTGACTATCCCCTTTGGAGTGATCATGCCCTATACATGTTCCCAGGCTAACCTGGTGATTACCGATGCGATGGCCGAGATCGAGAGTGCATTTTTCGATATCGAGAGCATCAAGAATGATATCAAGGAGATACAGTATGATATGGCCGACCTGGACAGGAAACTCCATGAGATCACCCATCGCCTGAGAGATATCCAGGCTGCCCTTGGGCAGATCTGCCCGGTTCCAGGGTCAACACCCCCCGAGGACCCACATAAATCTGTACCGCTTTGAACAGGCCTGGATCGTGATATGAGAATGACGGGGGGAATGTCTCAGGCACTTATATTTATTCTTGCTTTTCGCAGGAAGGCTTATTGGGGCAAATCACAGGTGCCTTTCGGACCAGGAATACGGGGTCTTCCTGAATAAAAAAACTACATGATTCTCTTTGAGACACAATCATACACATTCATGAAAATGGCGCAGCCATTTTCATATAAAAAAAGAATTATTCGGCCTGGGTATTCACCAGGAGGACATCGCTGATATTATGCTGGCGCTGGGCAAGCTTCTTGGCCTTGAAGATGTTCTTCCCCTCCTTACCGATGGCAAGGCCGCGGTCCTCGTCCCTGACCTCTACGTGTGCAACCTGGGCATCCCCGTCACCCTCGAAGTCCACGGTGGTCACCTTGGCAGGGAGGAAGCAGTTCCGCAGGAACTGCTCAGGGCTGCCTGCGTACTCCACCACCTCGATCTTCTTGCCCATGACGTCCATTGCCTTCTTGATGCTGGCCCCGCTCTTTCCGATCGCGAGCCCCATCTCTCCGGGGTTGATCACGAAGATGATGCGGTTGTTCCGGTCGTCGATCACACAGTCCCTGCTCCCCGCTCCGGTCAGTTTCTCGAACTGGGATATCAGGCGCATGCAGTCCTCGTTGAGGGTCACTTCAGCCATGGTTTCAAGCCCTCTTGAGACTGAGGATATCGGATTCTCCAGGATTGATGACTGCAAGGGCGCTGACCATGAAGGGCTTTCCGCAGGCCTTCCCCAGTTGCATGCTGGATCCTTCAAATGTGTAGACAAAGAGGTTATCCTTTGATTTGAGCATTTCCCTGAAGTTTTCCGGGCAGTTACCGGCCACCACTACCATCTGGGCCCTGCCATTCTCGATGCACTGCGCGGTCATGTTCTGCCCGAGCAGGACTTCTCCTGTTTTTATGGCTCTCCGTAAAGAAGCATTAAAATCCATTACAATTCTCCTAGTTCAAAGGTTTTGCGATGAGTTTCACGTCACCGGTACCCAGCTGAATGGGCTGGCCCACGATCACGTTCTCGGTCACGCCTGACAATTCGTCCACCTCATTGGCCACTGCTGCATCAAGCAGGTGATTGACAGTCACCTCGAATGCGGCGCGGGAGAGTACACTCTCCTTCTCTCCGGCGATCCCGTGCCGGCCAATCTGCTTTACTTCCCCTTCCATGCACATCATGTCCGCGACCAGCATGATATGCCGCACATCCACCAGAATCCCCTGCTCGCTCAATGTGGAGAGGGCTTCGTGGATGATGGCATTCCTGGCCGCTTCGATGCCGAGCACCTGGGAGCTCTCGCTGATGTTGTTGGTGCGGGTCCTCGTGGTATCCACACCCTCAACCTCAAACACGTCCTTAAGATTGGAGCCTTCAGTATATAGGATATACTCTCCGCTCTCCTTCCTGACGACCACACGCTCAATGTCATCGATGCCCTGGACAATTACATTGCGCACATGCTCAGCCAGCTGGAAGAGATTCTGATAGCTCTCCCGGTCTTTTGGCATGAAGAGCATGATGGCATTCTTCTCTTCCACTTCGTGATCGAAATCACGGTAATGGCGGCGGTCCCGGATCTTGCGGGGTGCGATCTCAGTGATCTCGGCGACCGAGATCTTCCTCTTGTCACAGACCTGAGTGTTCAGTTGTACCACGATCTGCATGTTCTCCATGTCGATGACAATATCCCCGAACTCATGCAGGGGAGCCGCCTCGATCTGCCAGCTCACTTCACGTGCACGGTCCCTGTCATTTGAGTACTCTTCCTGCAGATAGATGGTCATGGTGGGGGTGCTCGGCTCTTTCCGCGCATCCATGATCTCAATAAGCCTGGGAAGACCCAGGGTGACGTTGATCTCAGCCACTCCCGCATAGTGGAAGGTACGCATGGTCATCTGGGTACCGGGCTCTCCGATTGACTGGGCAGCAATGATTCCCACTGCTTCGCAGGCCTCGATGCGGGTATTCATGTACTCTTTGATCACCCGTTCGAGGATGGTGATGAACTGTTCCTCAGTGATATCCCTGCCGTTGAGGTAGGTCCGTAACTGTCCCTTTGTCTTCACCGGGAGTTCGGCATTCTCGATAGCTTCATCGAATTCGGCGTGCATCTCACACCTCCTCTTTCAATATGCTCTCGACTATGCCTTTCACGTCCACAGGGTCTCCGAAACTGCTCTTCATGGGATCGGTGCCGTCCTCACCATAGCAGAACTGGATGATGCGTCCCCCGGTAGTCCGGACCGTCCCGTCATAGGCCACTTTGAGGTCCTGGAGGGCGTTGATCATGCGGCGTTGCAGGTACCCGCTCTGGGATGTCCTGACCGCGGTATCCACAAGACCCTCGCGACCACCGATGGCATGGAAGAAGAACTCCGTGGGGTTCAGCCCCGATTTGTAGCTATGGGTGATGAACCCGTGGGCATCAGACCCACGGTCTCCCTTCTTGTAGTGGGGAAGCGTGCGGTCGTCGTACCCTCTCATGATACGCTCGCCACGAACCGATTGCTGACCCACGCAACCTGCCATCTGTGTCAGGTTCAACATGGACCCCCTGGCTCCCGAGACTGCCATGACCACTGCACTGTTACCAAGACCCAGGTGTCTTCCGGCAATCTCACCGGTACGGTCACGGGCTTTCCCGAGCACCTGCATAATCTGCATCTCAAGAGTTTCTTCAGGAGTCCTCCCGGGCATCGCCTCAAGCTGGCCGTCCTCGTAGATCTTGATGCGCCGCTGCACGTCGTTGACCGCGTTCGTGAGCACCTCGTCGATCTGCCCATACTCTGTCTTGGAGAGGTCCTCGTCATCGATCCCGAAGGAGAACCCGTACAGCATGATGGCCCGGATGGACAGGTGGGTGATATCATCGATGAACTCTGCTGCCCGCTTCATGCCGTACTGCCGAATGATGCGATTTACAATCTGGCCATCGAACGCCCCGATGGCCTTCTTGTCGATAGTCCCGGACTCAAGAATCCCATCAATGATACGGACATACGCGTCACGCTCACACATCTCTCTCTTGCAGGTCTCGCAGTTCTGGCACGAACTGGCCCGAAACACCATGTTCAGTTCTTTCGGGAGGACGGTGGAGAAGACCTGCTTGTTGCTCCAGAGGTTGACCCCTCCTTTTTCTTCCCCGGGTTTGGGGAGGTGTTCCACCTCGATGTTCTTCAGGAGATAGAGTGCTTCCTCCTTGGTGTGCCACTTCAGCTGGTTGGTGAGCATGAAGATGCCTGAAACATGGTCGTGGATGCCCCCAATGATGGGCCCGCCGAATCTCGGGGAGAGGATATTCTCCTCGACAGCCACCAGGATAGCAGCCTCCGCCCTTGCTTCCTCTGTCTGGGGAATGTGCAGATTCATCTCATCCCCATCAAAATCTGCGTTATAGGGGGGACACACCGCGGGGTTCAGCCTGAACGTGCGGCCATCCATCACCTTTACCCGGTGGGCCATGATGCTCATCCGGTGCAGAGAGGGCTGCCGGTTGAAGAGGACGATATCCCCATCCCTGATCTGCCGCTCCACAGTCCAGCCCGGCTCGAGCATCTCGACCACAGTCTCGAGGTTCCCCTCAGCCAGGCGGATGCGTCTCTTGTCAGGGCGGATCACATAGTTGGCCCCGCAGGGTTGGGAGAGCGAGGCCCGGAAGGGGCCGTATCTCACCATCTGCTTCAGTTCCTCGATATTGAAGGGATTTGC
Source organism: Methanolinea sp. (assembly GCA_025453675.1). Taxonomy (GTDB): domain Archaea; phylum Halobacteriota; class Methanomicrobia; order Methanomicrobiales; family Methanospirillaceae; genus Methanolinea_A. Next base: position 21,363 of record JALOPW010000010.1, on the reverse strand, counting down.
CTGCACAGGGATGGTCATCTCGTTGGCGACTGCCAGTGGTATTCCCACCTCGATCACGCTCAGGTTGGGGTCAGGTGAGATCACAGTACGGGCTGAGAAATTGACCCTCTTTCCTGAGAGGGACCCACGGAAACGTCCGTCTTTTCCTTTCAGCCTCTGTGAAAGGGTCTTTAGGGGTCTTCCGCTCCGATGCCTCGCAGGCGGGCAACCTGCTACCTCGTTGTCAAGGTAGGTGGTGACATGGTACTGCAGGAGTTCCCAGAGGTCTTCGATGATGAGCTGGGGCGCCCCCGCATCCTGGTTCTCCTTGAAGCGCTGGTTTATCCTGATAATGTCCACCAGCTTGTGGGTGAGGTCATCCTCAGACCTCTGCCCGTTCTCAAGGATGATGGAGGGACGCATGGTCACCGGGGGTACCGGGAGCACCGTGAGGATCGTCCACTCCGGCCTTGCAACCTCGGGGTTGATCCCAAGGTGCCTGAGATCCTCGTCCGGAATCTTCTCCATGCGGGCCCTGATATCGGCGGGAGTCAGCTTGTGCTCAATCTTCTTTCCATCATCCACGAAAATTTCAGAGAACGTAGTGGGTTTCTCGAAGTTTATCTTGAGCTGCTGCTCCCCGCAGTGGGGGCACAACCGCTCCTTCTTGATATCCTTCTCTGAGAGGACATCTCCCGTCAGGTCGTCCTCGGTTCCCACCACCTTCTGGATCTCTTCAGGCGAGAGGAGCAGCCTGCTGCAACTTCTGCAGGTCACCCTGAGGAGTTTCCGTATCAGCCGGGTGTAACCGACATGGATGACCGGTTTTGCAAGCTCAATATGCCCAAAATGACCGGGGCACTCGCTTGCCTTCTGGTCACAGGTCTTGCACCGCAGGCCCGGGTCGATCACCCCGAGGTTCAAGTCCATCAGGCCCTGGGGGTAGGGGAACCCGTCGTCATCATAGGTATCCGCCCAGATGATCTTTCGCACACTCATGGTGCGGATCTCCTTTGGGGAGAGGAGTCCGAATTCTATCTTTCCAATTCTCTTAGGGCTGGGCATGGTTTTTCCTCCTACACCACGTCCTCGAGTTTGAGTCTCGGGGCGATCCCCATACTCTTCATCTCGTCAAGCAGCAGTTTGAACGCATAGGACATCTCGACCGGGTAGATGTCTGTCTCACCGCCACAGGCCAGGCACCGGGTGGTATTGGCCTTGCGGTCGAGCATGGCCACCATGCCGCACCGGGCACAGACATACTCCTGCACTTTGTCTGACTCATCCAGGAGACGCTCTTTGAGGGCCATGGCTGCACCATGGCCGATCATCACGTCGCGCTCCATCTCACCGAAACGGAGTCCTCCTTCCCTTGCCCTTCCTTCCGTGGGCTGGCGGGTGAGCACCTGTACCGGCCCCCTGGAACGGGCATGCATCTTTGATGAGACCATGTGGTAGAGTTTCTGATAGTAGATCACACCCATGTAAATATCGGCTGAGAACCGTTTTCCGGTGATGCCATCATACATCACTTCCCGGCCGGTATGTGCGAAACCCTGGCGCTTCAGTGAACTACGGAGGTCTTCCTCACGTTCGCCTGAGAATGCGGTCCCGTTGATCCTCCTTCCTTCCAGGGACCCCACCTTGCCGCCAATCATCTCCAGCATGTGTCCAATCGTCATGCGGCTGGGAATGGCATGGGGGTTGATGACGAGGTCGGGTGTGAGCCCGGATTCGGTGTATGGCATGTCCTCCTGGGGGGTGATCAGGCCGATGACACCTTTCTGACCATGGCGGGAGGCGAACTTGTCACCTACTTCAGGTATACGCTGGTCCCTGGTCCGGACCTTCACCAGCCGCGAACTGTTCTCACCCTCGGTGATGATGACCGTATCGACGATCCCCCGCTCATTGCTGCGCATGGTCACAGAGGTGTCGCGCCGCTTTTCCACGGTGATCAGGTCGCTTGTCGGTTCTTCCAGGAAACGGGGCGGCGAGGTCTTCCCGATCAGGACATCCTTCTCGTTGACAACAGTCTCGGGATTAATGACTCCGTCGTCATCGAGGTTCTTGTAGCTCTCGGCCCCATGCGCCCCTGTCACCTCCTCGTCAGGGATCTCGATCCGGTCAACCTGCCCTCCCGGATATCTCCGCTCCTCTCCCTCGTAAGTGCGGAAGAAATGAGAACGTCCAAGACCCCGGTCGATGGAGGCCTTGTTGAATATCAGGGCGTCTTCAATGTTATACCCCTCGAACGAGAGGATGGCTACTACGAAGTTCTGGCCTGCCGGCCGGTCATCAGATCCGATGAGGTCTGATGTCTGGGTGTGCACCAGGGGTTTCTGCACGTAGTGGAGCAGGTGCCCGCGGGTGTCAGGCCGGATCTTCATGTTCGCAGCTCCGAACCCCAGTGCCTGCTTGACCATCCCTGCACCCATGGTAACCCTGGGACTGGCGTTATGCTCAGGGAACGGCACGTGTGCCGCACCGATACCCAGGATCAAAGAAGGGTCGATCTCCATATGAGTGTGGTTGGGAGTGGCGTCTCCTGGATTGATGGCGATAAAGAGATCCTCCTCTTCTTCTGCATCAATCAGTTCGATGAGACCTTTTTTTATGAAATTATCAAACACTATCTCCTTTTTACGGAGTTTTTCCACATCATCCGCAGAAATCAGAGGTTTTCCCTGCTGCAGGACTATTAGCGGCCGCCTCGCCCTCCCTCTGTCCGTGTGGATGATTACATCGTTGTTGAATTCCTTGTGGGATATATTGACTTCAGTGGAAATGACTCCCTGGCGCCGCATGGCCCGCACCTGCGAAACCATGGATTTAGGGTCATCCACGAGACCTATCAGGGCTCCATCAACAAACACCCTCGCCTTCTTCATCTCAGGTCCCCCTTGATATGCTCCACGCCGAGAGTATAGAGTATCCTGGTAACCTCATCTTCATCCTGAACCCCCCTGCTTATCTCCACCATCTGGGCAAAATTCTTCACCAGGCCGCAGTTCGGCCCTTCAGGGGTCTCACTTGGACAGATCCGGCCCCACTGGGTAGGATGCAGGTCACGGGCCTCGAAGTGCGGCTGGGAACGCGAGAGCGGGGAGATGACTCTTCTGAGGTGAGAGAGCACACTCATGTGATCAACCCGGTCCAGCAGTTGAGATACCCCCGTCCTTCCACCCACCCAGTTCCCTGTCGCCAGGGGGTGGAGCAGTCGTTCAGTGAGTACATCCGCACGGACAGCCGTCCCTATAGAGAGATCGCGGTGGCGCATGCTGGCCCTCTCCAGCTGATACTTGATGTCACGTGTCAACCTGTTGAGGGAGATACGGAAGAGGTCCTCCATCAGGTCCCCTGCAAGCTTCAACCGCTTGTTGGAGTAGTGGTCCTTGTCATCGATCCTCCTCTTGGAGAGGACCAGGTCGAAACAGGCCTCAGCCATTCGACCCAGGAAATGGGCCTTTGCCAGACGGACCTCTGAAACCGCTTCCCGGTGTCCCTCGTCACCCTCCTTCAGATTGGTTGGCATCAGGTAATTGAGGTGCGGGAGGAGGTAATTGTCGAGGACAAACTCCGCCCGTTTCCTCTGGTAATCCTTGGTCTGGTTGGGTGCAAGCTTCTTGCCCACGTACATGACGCCGGCATCCACGCCGTCACAATCGCTCTCCTCCAGGTTCTGCATCATGTAGGTGAGAATATCCTCGTCAGTGGAGACGGCGCTCACCACATCATGGTCACTGACCATGCCAAGTGATCGCATCAGGTCCACAAATTTCAGGTGTCCCGCCACCGATGGGAAGGAAACCTCGAGAAGGTTCTTCCTGTTCCTTTCCACCACCACGAGCGCCCTGTAGCCCCGGTATTGAGAGAAGACCTTTGCCACGTAGATTCGCTCGTTATAGCGTTCCGTGAACTCGGTCATGATCTTGTTAGATGCCAGGTCCTCGAGGGTCATCAATACCCGCTCGGTCCCATTCACGATGAAATAACCCCCGGGATCCAGGGGATCCTCGCCGTGCGAGACACGCTCATCCTGGCTCATCCCATGCAGGTTGCAGGCCGCTGAACCAACCATGATGGGTAGTTGCCCTATGGTGGTGATGACCGGGTCCTGCCGCTCACCTCCCTGGACCAGAGCCAGTTCCAGGTGAATAGGTGCCGCATAGGTGAGATTCCGGAGTCTTGCCTCACTTGGGAAAAGATCTCCCTGTGAGCCGTCCGCCTCGCGCACGAGTGGTTTCTTCACCTCTACTTTACCCAGTTCCACCCACACCGGGTCATTGCTCCTCCCTCTGATCTCAATGTCGGTCTCTATGACGCGTTGTTCATTTACCACCTTCTGCAGATTGTGCATGAGGAAATTGTTAAAAGAGTCGAGCTGGTGACGCGCCACGTGCTCCTGGGAAAAATATGCCTTAGATAATACGCTCCTGTTAATCAGAACGATCAGCCCCGCCTGAACTATTTTTTCGGTCTTTTTATGACCAGCCGAAACGATTCGGCCCTTCCGGCCGTATGGGATATCCGCACGATACGGATGACATCCCCCACCTTGGCTCCGATAACCTTCACAGCAGGATCGTCATGGTAGATTTTTGGCAGCTGTTCGCTGGAAATGGTGTAGAGAGAATAGAGTTCCTGGACTTCTTCTTCGCTCATAATCTGGTGATCCGGAACCATTGTATGTTCCAGTACATTTAGTTTTATACTCACCCCAAACCCCCGTCCTTCGGATGATCGATTGCTCGCAGAGACATCACCGGTAAAACCGCTGGCTGTGACCGCGGCAGCGGGCCCGGAGGGATTTGAACCCCCGACCACCTGGTTAAAAGCCAGGCGCTCTACCTAACTGAGCTACGAGCCCACATTCTTCTAACACACAGCATTATTACAATGCTGGAAAACTATATAAACATATTCACAGAACTGGCCTTGTTTGGTCCTTAAGAACAACAATCTGCACGGACGATCCAGTGTATTCAGTGTTCAGCGAGGTGGCGCTCAAAACCTATATTAATATGAAACTCGGATAGATCTGGTTCTATTTTCTTTCCAGTCCCAGGCCTGTTACCTTTCAGGGTCCTTTCTATTGCATCTATCAGCAGCCCCGTATTGATTGGCTTTGATATGACGTCTGCCACTCCAAGACTTTTCCTTCTTGCCTCTTCAGGGAGAGTCTTCCTGGCCGAAAATATAATGACAGGGATATGTGCAGATTCCGGTCTTCTCCTGGCCCGCTCAAGGGTTTCCCACCCGTCGATCGGCTCCATGGAGATATCAAGCAGGATGAGATCGGGGACTGTCCGCTCCATAAGATCCAGCGCCTCTTCCCCGCTGTAGGTTACCAGGATATGGTAACCTTTCTTGGAGAGGATAGCCTTCAGACCGTCCACGATGAATTTGTTATCATCCACCAGAAGTATGGTACTGTCCATAACCCTCCGCCACCCACGGATGGGAATGATCTACAATACCGCCGTCAGGCAATATATATTGTGTGTGAAGACCTTATCCTGATCGGGTATATTTTTTAACCACAAAGATTATATAAATGTAGACAGGATGAACCAACTTTCCACATGGCTGGCGAAAAATTCCCCTTCCTTTTGCCCCAACTCTTCCCTTGCACTGAATGCCACGAGGCACCTCTCCAAGCTGGAGCGTGCCAAGCTCTTCTCAATGGATCTCGAGAAGATGCGGACCGCCGAGGGGAGGTGGTTTGAAGCCATCATTTACGAGCTTTTTGTGGAGATTTCATCAAAAACAGATGCTATACGCTTTTTAGCCCTGAAAGGTGCCGACGCACCACGCGGTGGCAGGAATGCACGCCTGGGACAGAACGGGATATTCTACTCCAGGTCCGGGGATATCACCATTCGCGGGAATGGCCAGGATCTGGCTGAGTTTGACCTCCTGATGGTTGATGGGGATGATCATATCACGTTTGCCGAAGTGCTGACCTCCCCCTCTGACCTCAAGGAGTTCGAGGTAGAGATTGAGTACAAGAGGAAGCTCCTTGGGTATCTCTTCAACCAGTCCAGGGTGCCTTTTTTGATGGTGGCATCATTCAATGTCTCAAACTATTCGGCCGGGAGGAGGATCCTCAAAAGCCCCCATACGATCCATCTCCAGACTGCATCCTGCGAGGAGATCAAGTCCACCCTCAAAGGGAGGCAGAGACCACCCCCCGGATGGAAACCTGGTCCGCCACACCCAAAGATGGTGAGAGCGTCCGACTTTACCTTCAAACGTACCTTTGATTACCAGAAATTTCATGACTGGGAGAGAAACTGGGTATTTTCCAGCGTCTCAAATGAGGTCGATGTGAAGAGCGCGGTAAACCCCCATGAAACGTCCATGCTGGTGAAGAAAATCCTCTACGGCGGGCTCTACCCTTCAGCTGTCCGCAACGTGTGCCAGGAGTATGAGTTCTCTATAAGGGGCCGGAAAGTCAGTTTTGATGATATAAGGACACAGTTCTCAAAGGCTATCCTTGCCACGGACCTCCCGGGGTATGAACCGCTCATTTACTTCCGGTCCAACCAGAAGAAGGAGTATTTGAAGATGGTCCAGGATCGGGAGGGCAATTTCAAGTTCGAACGGTTCACCCCCTCCAGGGTAGGTTTCTTCCTGTGGCTTGAGTCCCTCGGCCCCAGTCTTGGATCACGGATTACTTCGAAGATTCTCGAGGAATTCTCTCCAAGGTGACCCGCTCCCCTCGAGATATTGCTGCGGGAAAAAAGATTTTGGCCTTTTTCAAAAAGCCGCTTGCTCATTCCACTTCAGTCAAGGAGCACCGTGAGCGCCTCGTCTGCATAGGCGTCCATGACATAGGGGATGCCTGATATGCGGGAAGCCTCTTCGGTAAGGGCCATCAGGTCATTGCGGGAGACTGACTGCAGGTTGAAGTTCCTGTTCCCGGCCATGATCTGCTGGAGTCCGATCTTGAATTTCTGGGCGTAGGTGTAGATTCCTATCGCTCCCATCGGGATCTCCTTGAACCTGGAACCGTACTTCTCTTTGAGCTCCTCCCAGGTCACGAATATCTCTTCAGGGACAGAACCGTACTTGGAGACGGTCTTCGGGAGATCCCCGTCCTTTATCCATTTCTCTATGTTCTTGCCGACCATGCCCGGGATCATCAGGCCACGGCCCATGCACACTGCCTTAAAGGATGGGCTGCCCATGGCGATAGCCTTGAATACCCCCGGCTCGTCAGAGAACCCGCCCGCCATGGCCAGATCAGGGACTCTCATTCCCCTCTTCTTCATGAGCTCGGAGTATTCGATCGCCAGTGACTGGAGGTAGAAGGTGGGGATGCCCCATTCGTTCATCATGGGCCAGGGGCTCATGCCGGTCCCGCCAGGCGCCCCATCAATGGTGAGGAGGTCGATTTTCGCTTCCGAACCGTACCGAATGGCCATCGCCAGTTCGACTGCGGAGTATGCCCCGGTCTTCAGGGTCACACGCTTGAACCCCACGTCCCTGAGACGGTCAACTTCCTCGAGGAATCCCTCTTTGCTGATGAATCCAAGGCGCGAATGGCGTTCGAACTCCTTGAATGCTCCCTGTTTGAAGGCTATCTGCGTATCCGGGCGGGTCGGGTCCGGGAGCACGATATACCCCCTCTTCTTCAGTTCAATGGCCCTGTCAAGGGATTTTACCTTGATCTCACCGCCGATGCACTTTGCTCCCTGGCCCCATTTCAGTTCGATGGTATCCAGGTGGTGTTTTGAAGCGACATACTCAGCGGTGCCGAGACGGGTGTCCTCCACGTTCATCTGGACGAGCATCTCCCCGTAGCCGTCCCAGAATTTCTTGTACAGCTCGATCCGGCGGTCCATCTCCGGTGATTTCTTCACCTTTCCCTTGTTGTCGAGGACAAGGGCCGGGTCCACTCCGCAGACATTCTCACCGCACACGATCGTAATTCCCGAAATCGCAGCTCCGATAGCAAAATGCTCCCAGTTAATACGGGCAATATCAGTGGAACCAAGCGCCCCGGTGAAGATGGGGACACGCATCTTCACTTTCATGTCCCATCCATACTCGGTCTCGGTGTTCACGGAGTAGAACACGGCACTGTCCGGGCCGATCTCGGTCCCTTCGGGGAGTCCGCGTGCCCCCATTGCGTATCCCTGGATATTCAGGTGTGAATAGTCCACCGGGTAATTCTTGTCTGCCCCTGCGGTGATCTCCCCGAATGGCCCTGGGTAGAGAACTTCTCTCCCCCGGAAAGAGGATAACCATATCTCGCAGCTTCCCTTGCACCCGTCCACGCACCGGGTGCATATCCCGGAAACCGGTGCCACGTCGCGGGAACGATTGGTAGTGCCCGTCGCTTCATTTGCATTCGGCTGTCGAAGGTTCATTTTACTCTCCTTGTGCTCTGGTAGAACTTCGAAAATATCAAAGTTTGTCTGGGAATAGAGACCCAAACTAACCATAGTTTTATATTTTAAATGTTTATAAGCGCTTGCCTTCCTTCTCTACTTATAGGTTGTGGTCATATCGTGCAATCAATGCTTTTTGCATCGGTCACTTTGGAAATGGACTTATCTTCGCTCTCTGCTATAGAATGAGTTAATCGATGTTGATGAGGTCATATGTGGACTCTCCAAGGGCAATCTCCTCTCCCTACAGGATTTGCCGGTAACCGTCCGTGTTCTTCCATATCCCCCTGAACGTATCCTTTCCCTTCTCGTGGTTCTGTAATAGAAACGACCCCTTCTTCCCCTCTGCCGGATTCACGAGTTCAGAACTCGCTGCATCGATGGCAACCGGGTCCCTGGAGGCGAGGATGCCGATATCCGGAACAATGGATACGTCACTCCAGGGCACACAGTCACAATCAGGAGTAATACGCAGTAGGAAGTTCATGTACCCCGTCTTCTGTTCCTTCCCCTTCACCACCCCGAACGCATATTCCACCATCCTCTCGATGAATTCAGGTATCTCCGTCTCCCAGTCGACTTCTATGGCATTCGAAGGACAGATAGTCATGCATTCAAAACACCCGATACAGCATGCATGGTCGATCCTGGCCCTCTGCCCGTTCCTGGTCTTATCAAGAGTGATGGCGTCCCCCGGGCAGACCGGGACGCACCTCCCGCACCCGGTACATTTCTCAAGGACATAGAGGGGGCGGGCGCAGTGCTGGGCCTGTTTTCCCGCCGGGGGTGCACATCCCATGGCAAGGTTCTTGATTGGCCCTCCAAAGCCTGCCAACTCGTGCCCCTTGATATGCGAGAGGACGATCATGGTATCTGCATCGGGAATATCCCCCCGACATCAGCACACTCGGAAAATGCTTTGTATGAAGTTCAACATGCTGCCGGTTTCTTCCCCGAGTCCGTCAGCAATGAACACCGGGGCCCCGAAGACCGCATATGCAAAACCGTGCTCCACGGCAGTGCACAGGTGATCAACCGCATTTGCCCGGCTTCCACAATAGAGCGTGTTTGAATCTGTCAGAAAAGGCCGGCCTCCTGCCTCCTTCACACAATCAACGACCTGCCTGACGTATACAGGATGAATATAGGATTCATTTCCCCATTCGCCGAAATGGAGTTTGGTCGCGGTGAGATCCCCTGGATCGATCATTCCGGAGAGCCCTGACTCCTCAAAAAGGTAGTGAATCTTTGAGATGGTGTTCTGCTCGGGATCCCGGGCTCTCATGCTGGCGAAATAGACTTTTTCTGGCATCCCCAAGAAACCCCCTCTCCTTTTCGGGGGTGAGACCCCTGTGAGTATAGGACTAACCGCAGGGAGGGGGAAGAACAGATGCGTTCTTCGCCCGATCCCCCGGCACTCTTGCATCCTTCCGGGAGCAGGTTGATGAACGCGATGAGAAGAGAAAGATCCGGTCGAGATACTCTGCCCTTGATCGATTGGAAGGGAGAATACCTACCATTTGAGGTAACAATTTCCTTGACGGCTTTCCCCGGTTTCCTTTTGTCTGACCGGATATGTGAAAAAATGAGAGGATATGCCACTAGGCACTTTCCTATGAAACGCACATGAGACTGTCGGATCACATGCCCCCCCATGATGAAAACCGCGGATGCTGTTTTCATCCATAACCGCATTCACGATCTTCCTGTATTATGCCTGTCAACCCAAAAAAAGGTGCCTTTTCGCTGTGAATAGAAAAATAAAGAGTTATTCCCTCTTCCCGAGTTCATGGTCCAGCCAGAAGAGATGCCCCACAATATCGCCCATCATCTTGATCTGGGCCTGTATCTCGCTCGCATTGGCTTCTTCTTCCACCTGCTCCTTTACAAACCAACCAAGGAAATTGATGGTGGCATAGTCTTTCTCCTTTATCGCGAGGTCCATTAGGCCATGGATCATCGCCGTGACCTTTTTCTCATGTTCATAGACCTGGTCAAAGACCTCGCCCACGGACTTCCATTCTGTCTTCGGTGCATCGATTTTGGTGAGTTTGACAGTCCCTCCCGCCTCGATGATGTAGTCGAAAAATTTCATGCCGTGGGCCCGCTCTTCGTCTGCCTGGATCCGGAGCCACTTGGCAAACCCTTTCATAGGGATGGTCTCGCAATGTGCGGCCATCGAGAGATACAGATACGAGGAGTAGAGCTCTGCATTCAGCTGCTTGTTCAGCGCATCTTCAATACTCTTTTTCAGCAATAGAATTCCTCCTGAACATGGTGATATTTACAAGGGCGGGCATTAATGGTTTTGTTCGTGGCCATACTCGAAAGATATGCATCTTTCTGCGCCCTGGCAGCTCACGATAAAGAGCGTGCCGGAGCGGGAACCCCATCCACACACCACTTGTACACCTGATACCATCGTGTACAGAGCATGCGGAGGGATCTCATGTGGGCACACACTTATTCAAAGAGAGAGGGGGAGGTGCTGCTCAACTCACGATAACCTGCGCCTCGCTGTCGAATGGATTTGTCCGCATGGCCAGGGATGAAAGATACGGGTAGTGAGCGTGCAGGTGCTTCATATACGAGAGCCATTCCAGGGAGAGCAGTCGGTATATTCTCTCAATATCTCCTTTGAGGTGCCCACAATCCTTCTCCGGAAGACCAGCGAGGCAATCCCTCCTTTCTATCTCCTCTGTAAAGTGAAAGACCGCCCGTAACACCTCGGTGAATGCCTGGTGCTCCAGGAGCAGGGGGTTTTCCAGGAGACGGAGCAGGAAATTTCTCCTATCTTTGAGGTAGGCCCTCATACTCTCGAGATCAATCTGGCTGAAATCCACCTGGAACTCGTACTCTTCCATGACCTTTCTCACCCGGAGAAAATCCTGGTCATTCCAGTCCCCTTTCACTTTGAGAGTCTCTTCAAGGGTGGAGATAGATGAGTCTGCTCTGGAGATGCTCTTCAGCAGGTCTGTTCCCACCTCCGAAAAGAACGTCCCGATCACCATGTTCAGCTTTTCCAGGCGTTCCCTGCGGGCCCTGACACTCAGCAGCTCATTCAATACCAGGGTGACCAGGAGCACGTTGATGGGCAGGAAACCCAGCGCGTTGAAGACATAATAGTAGGTGTTCTCCGGATCCCCGAGTAAAACGAATTTGAGAGAATAAATGATGAACGAGCTGAAGAGAAGGATGATACCAAGCTTTAACTGCCAGGAATATTTACTCATGCTACCACTCTTCCCTGAATGCTTGGCATTCCAGAAGGAAATACATACCGAACCGGGATCATTGCCGCCCGGTGGCCCTCGTCAGGGCTTCCACATTGCTCCTGGTGAAAAACCCGTCAAATCCCTCGTACCGGTGTATATACTCGTTCACGATCATGGTGTGGGGGGATGGCATGGAGAATGTCTGCTTGAGCCCCTCCTCCCGGGATCCGACCAGGTCTACAAGGAACTCCATGCCATGGGCGTGGAGTTCATGGAACACCTCTTCGATCTCCTCGGTGCAGAAGGCCATGTGGTGGACACGGGTACCGTAGGAATGGATGAACTTCTCCGTGGGCCCGGACACCGCATCGTCAGTATAGGGTGTGATCCCTGACGTGAAGACCATCGCAAAGTCATCCCTGCTCAGCCGGGCGACGCTCGTGATGGAGTTGAGGGACTTCACGAACACCGCAAAATCAAAGTGATACCCTGTGAGCGAGAGGAACTCGAGGATGGCACTGTTCCTCTCCTTTGCCCTCACCCTGGTGGCGGTATGATCCAGGCCATGTATCTGCGAGAGCCAGGGGAAATATACCTTTTTATCGGAAACGGGGAGGCCCTGTGCTCCCGCTGCGGCGAAAGAACGATCAGATCCCTTCCACTCGATAAATCCAAGCGAGTTTCCGGTGAACAGGGATGGGAGGGTCTGGATGAACCGGTACCCGGGGGCTTCAATGACCCCATCCGTCATGAAGCGGACACCCATGGAGGTCTGTATCTCTACGTACGTGTCGAGGTCCAAAGCCCGGAAAATGAATGTCTCGAGCCGTGTGTTGGGGAGAATGCGAGCCTTCTCCGCCAGGTTATACGGTAGAAATGGGTTTTCTCCTGCACTCCTGCTCCGGATCATGAGAGAGGGCGAACCACCGGTCCCGAGCACATAGGTGTGGTATGCAGCGTCGGTGAAATGCTCTCCGATCCCAAGACCGGTGTTTCCCTGCAGTTCTTCGACTGCAGGTACAAGTCTTTCCGGCTCGGTGTTGATGACCACTGCTTCGAGACCCTGGACCAGGCCCTCAAGTCCTGCATCCCGCCTGCTCTCCATCATCCCGGGCAACCTTTCGGCAAGATCCTCCTCCTGCCACTGCATGAAGTCCTCACCGGGGACTCCCGCTGATTGGATATTTTTCACCGACGTGTCCATCAATCTCCATTCCTATCCTGGCAGAAGGTGTGGGAGACCCCCACATATACTTTGGGAACCGGGACGATTCAGAGAGGTTTCCTTATCCCTCCATGAGTCGGACTGCCCCTCTTACTGACTCGCATCGGATCTAATCCAGGTATTTCTCTGGATCTGTGTCAAATTTTTTCTTGCACCCCGGGGCGCAGAAGTAGTAAGTCTTCCCTTTGTACTGGCTTGTGAACTTTGCCGTCTTCTCTTCAACAGTCATTTTACAGATAGGGTCAATGGCCATGCTTTCACACCTCAGGAATGTGGTATCGTTTTGCGGGCGGTAAATACCTTTTGAGGGAGAGGGAGAGGGAGACGACGGTGACCGAAGAGAGAGCCATCGCAAGGGCGGCCAGCTCGGGACGGAGCATGTAGCCGGTGAATGGGTAAAGCACCCCCGCCGCGAGGGGGATGAGGGCAGCGTTGTAGGCAAATGCCCAGAAGATATTCTGCCGTATGCGGGACATGACCTTCCGGGAGAGCTGGATGGCGGCGGCCGCATCAAGGAGATCGTCCCGGACCAGCACGATATCCCCGCTCTCAATGGCCACATCCGTCCCGCTCCCAATGGCAATCCCAACATCTGCCCTTGCAAGCGCAGGGGCATCGTTGATTCCGTCACCCACGAAGGCCACCACATTCCCTGATTCCTGAAGCCTCGCAACCTCCTGTGCCTTCTCCCCGGGAAGTACCTCTGCTATCACCTCTTCTATTCGAAGTCTCCTGCCGATGGCACCTGCCGTGAGGCTGTTGTCACCGGTGATCATGGCTACCTTCATGCCCATCTCTTTCAGCACCTCCACCGCTGCCGGGGTGGTCTCCTTGAGAGTGTCTGCAATGCCCAGGATCCCGGCGAGGGTGCCCCCCACTGCGACCAGGACTACTGTCTTCCCCTCGTTCTGGAGGTCAAGCACCACTGATCCCCGGTCGTTCTCCAATATGATCCCCTTCTCTGCAAGGAATGCACGGTTCCCGACCAGCACCTCCTCCCCGAGGACCCGGGCAGACACCCCTTTTCCCCCATATGTATCGAATCCTTCAGCCTCTCCGGCCGCAGCTCCTTCTGCCATGGCTTTCTGCACGACCGCGGCTGCCAGGGGGTGCTGGGAGTTCCTCTCGACTGCCGCTGCAATGCCAAGAAGGGTCTTTTTGTCAAGACCTGCGGGAAATACATCGGTTACCTCGGGTTTGCCCCTGGTCAGCGTCCCGGTCTTATCAAAGACCACCATGTTCACGTGATCTGCGGTCTCGAGCGCTTCGCCGTTCCTGACCAGCACCCCAAGTTCTGCACCCCTGCCTACCCCAACGGTGACCGCGGTCGGGGTTGCAAGACCGAGTGCACAGGGGCAGGCAACCACCAGGATGGAGACAAGCGCCGTGAGGGCGAACAGGAGCGAGGACCCCAACACTATGTACCATACCAGGAAGGCGAGGATGGAGATTGCAAGCACCACGGGGATGAAGTAGCTGACTGCCACATCCGCGATACGCTGGACAGGGGGCCTCGATGCCTGGGCATCCTCCACCAGCCGGATGATCTGGGCAAGCACCGTGTCTTTTCCCACCCTCTCCGCCCGGAAGGTGAGGATGCTGTTGGTGTTCAGTGTCCCGGCGACCAATTGTGCGCCTGTTGCCTTGAGGACCGGGATCGGCTCGCCGGTGATCATCGATTCGTCAACGTAACTCTCGCCTTCTGTCACCGTTCCATCCACCGGGATCTTCCCTCCCGGTTTGACCAAAAGAACATCTCCCACCAGGACGTCCTCGATCGCTATTTCCTTCTCACCCTCCCCGGTGACCACCAGCGCGGTCTTTGGACGAAGTCCGATGAGCGCCCTGATGGCCGCAGAGGTTCTTCCCTTGGCCCTGGCTTCGAGGTATCTCCCCAGGATGAGGAACGAGGCCAGCATGATGGCAGTGTCGTAAAACATGAATTCATGCGTGAGGACTATTCCCAGCGTCCCGAGAACGCTCGACACATATGCAACCCCTGTTCCCATCGCATACATGACATCCATGTTAAGGGTCCTGTTCTTCAGGGCCATCCTGGCCGCACGAAAGATGGGATACGCCACATAGACAAAGACTGGCGTGGAGATAGCCAGCATCAGATAAGAGAGGATATGCATGGAGACGGGGAGCGGGACGATCATGAGAGCGAAGAGTGGGATACTCACGGCAAATCCCACCATAAATCGGCGGAACTTATCCTGGAGATCCCGTTGCCTGGCTTTTTCCTCCTCCTCCACGGAGAGCTGGTCCGCCAGACCCAGGTACTGGTATCCCGCATCCTCAATGGCCGCCTTCATATCCTCGAGGGTAGTCAGCGACGAGTTGTAGGTCACCTGTGCCTTCTCGGTGGCGAGGTTGACCTGTGCCCGGACCACCCCGGGGAGAGCCTGGAGAGCCGCCTCGATGGTCTCCACGCAGGTGGCGCATACCATCCCACCGACTTTTATGGCGGCCTGCTCATGGATCACCTCATACCCTGCCTCCCGGACGGCCCGTTCGATGTCAGAGAGCGTCGCACGTGCAGGGTTATACTCCACCCGGGCAGTGTCAGTGCCAAAATTGACCTCTGCATGCTCTGCCTTTCCCACAATGGCCAGGGACTTCTCAATGTTCACTGCACAGGTGGCGCAATGCATACCCGAAATCTTCAATTCCAGCCTCTTCTTCTCCTGAACTGTCACGGGATCACCCCCGCGGAAAGAGAGTATCCGCACTATCCTACTGCCTCATGTCATTCGACAAGGTAAATGAACATTTGGCTCTCTCCCGGGCCGGCCATTCTCATACCAGGCTCAGGAACACCCAGTATACCGCGCAATTCACCAGAGTGAGGGGAAGCCCGACACGGAAGAATTCCCAGAACGTGAGGGTATATCCTCTCTTCTCCGCGTTCTGCACGATAATCACGTTGCTGGCCGCTCCGAGGATGGTGAGGTTGCCGGCAATGGTGCTCCCTGCAGCGAGCGCCATCACACCCTGGATCGATATCCCCTGCTGTGCGATGAGGGGTTGGAAGAGTGCGACAAATGGGACGTTCGAGATGAACTGGCTGAGTACCACGCTCGATGCAAGGATCAGGGGGACAGACTGGATAGAAGTGAAATCCATTCCTGACTGGAAGAATCCAGACTGGTAGACACTCTGCATGAGGATGAACATGGAGGCAAAGAAGATCAGGGTGGGCCAGTCGATGCCCCGCACGATGGTGACCCGCAGCCTGCTGAAGAGCACCACAGGGAGGGCACCGGCGACAGCGATGAATGCAAGAGGGATTATGGTGGGGCCTATGACGACGCGAATGCCAATAAGCACCAGGATAATGGCAATTGATACCCTGGAGATGTCGGCCAGCCTCCTGTCCCTGATCTGGCCTTCTCTCTCGTCATATGTACATTCGATTGCTCCCATGGGGGTGAGGCGGGTGAGCATAAGATAAGCAACCAGGAGGTTGACGATGGTCGGCACCCCCAGGTAGAGGAGAAATGTAAGGAATGGCTGGGACATCTGGCCATAGGAAGCGATGAGGAGGTTTTGAGGGTTTCCGATCGGGCTCATCACGCTCCCGATGGTGACTGCGAAACAGAGTGCCAGGAGGGCGGTTTTCGGGGGCACTCCATAGCGGCAGGCATACGCGATGACGATGGGGGTCCCGATGATGGCAACCGTATCGTTCATCAGGAGTGCGGAGAGAAGGCCCATCCAAAAGATGATGAAGAGGATGAACTGTTTCCCGTTCCGTGCCCTCGCAAAGAGGCGGAACGCGAGGGAGTGGAGATAGCCGCTCCGCTCCATGGCATCCCCCACAATGAACATTGCGAGGAGGAAGATCATCACGTCGAGGTTGATGGAAGCAAGTGCCTCCCTGGGGGTGACCTGCCCCAGGAGCAGGACTGCCAGTGCACCGCCGAACATAACCTGCCAGATTTTGAGGCGAAACCTCCCCACCTGGCGGACGGCAATCAGCAGGAATACTGAAGCCAGGACAAGGAGAGAGATGGGGGGGAGGGGGAGGACGGGTTCCACACAGGTTCACTCTGGTGCTTTCTTCTCGACCAGCCAGCGCAGCAGGATTCCCTGGTCCATCCTCTCGACCGAGGAGAGGGAGAGGCGGACAAATTTTTCCTCCCTGACCGCACCGGGTCCGTCGGCAGGAGTGGGGGCCTCATCCCCTCCGATGACCATGTTCCCGATGAACGTTATATACTCATCCACGAGGCCCAGGGCGAAAAGAGCCCCGATCAGCCTCCCACCTCCCTCCACTACCAGGCGCCGGATTCCTATACCATAGAGATCGGTGAGCAGCGCTTCCAGGTCAACCTTCCCCTCACCGGCACGGATTATATGAGCAGATTCTGAGAGGGCCCTGCACCTCTCTCTATCTGCATCCCGGCAGCATGCCACCACCCTGACTCCGGGCCCTTTCCGAAGGATGGATGCCCCCGGGGGAGTCCTTGCCCTGCAGTCCACCACCACCCGCACGGGATGATCCGGAAGACCGCGTGCCCTCCTCGCGGCGATGAGGTCAGGCGACTTCACGGTGAGGGATGGATCGTCCGCGAGGACCGTTCCGATACCCACCATGACCGCATCGCTCTCTGCCTTCAGGAGATCAACCCTGGAAAAGTCCTCTTTCCCCGAGATCTTCACCTGCCGGCGCTCCCGGGTGGAGAGCTTTCCATCAGCGCTCATAGCCAGGTTGACCACGACATAGGGGCGGGGCATATGCAAGAGGGATGGAGTGCACAGTGTATTGAAGATGACTATTCGCACGAATATCGGAACTCTCCTGTGTTCTTCCCTCCAGATCCCGGTTCCCCCCCTCTCCCTGTCCATGGCGGGGGCTTTATAAACGCCTGAAACGGAGACATGCATATGCAGAGGAATGCCACCAGTCCACCCATCCAGCCTGCCCTGCTGATTATCGACATGCAAAATGATTTTGTGCAGCCTGGAGGACCGCTGCGGGTTGCCGATACCCCCTCTATCATCCCGAAGGTCAAAGACCTGCTCAACCACTTCAGGGAGAGAAAATTGCCGGTGTTCCATATCCTGCGGGTTCACCGGGCATCCGGGGTTGACGTTGAGATTACGCGACGGGAGATCTTCCAGAGGACCCCGTTTGCGGTTGAGGGTACCACCGGCGCCGGGGTGATCCCTGCCCTTACCCCCATGGAAGGGGAGTATATCGTGAAAAAGACCCGGATGAGTGCATTTTTCCAGACAGACCTCGACCTCATGCTCAGGACGCTTGGGGTGGATACGCTCTTCGTCGCGGGGATCCAGACACCGAATTGCATCAGGATGACTGTATTTGACGGAATGGCTCTCAACTACCGTGTCTTCCTGGTCTGTGACGCCGTCGCGGCTCAGACTGATTCGATTCACCGGGCGAATGTCGAGGATATGCAGAACATCGGGATAGGCATCATGAAATGTGGAGAGGTGCTCAGCCTGCTGTGACATGCAAGGAAACTGGCAGGCAGTGAAGTCATCCGTCCCTTTCCCTGAGGTATCCTGGAATTCCAGCGGGGCTCCAATCTCTCTCCCCATCACTGTCGTGACTGGAGTGCAATCTGTCTCTGGGACTTGTAGAAGAAGAACCCGACAATCCCGAAGGTGACAATTGGCGAAAGCCAGTTCGGGATATGGGCTCCGAAACTGTCCAGGATCATGATGGTGCCGAGTACGAGGATCGAGTACATGGCACCGTTCTTGAGGTACCGGTACTTCTTGATATTCTCCACGTTCCGGACCGTCAGCTCCCTCACCACAAAGGCCCCTATCCCGTTGCCGAGGATGATCAGGGGGACCGAGAGGGTGAATGCAAATGCCCCGAGGACCCCATCGACCGAGAAGGTTGCGTCGATAACCTCAAGGTAGAAGATCTTGCTTATGTCCGACATGTCCCCCCCCGTCATCTTTTTCTCCTGCTCCTCGGCGTTCTGGCGAAAACCATGGACAATGAAGAATGCGGTGGACCCCACCACCGCACCAAACGCCATCATGGGATTGATCAGGAGGGCCTCCCAGACAAGGAGCGAGAGGAGGATCGAGACCACGGCAAAGAACCAGACCCCCTTGGTGGCGATGTACCGCTCACCACGGATGCCATAGAACTTGGGTTCCAGGAAGAGCCAGTGGAAGAAGAGAAAGACCAGGAACGTGCCGCCCCCCATCAGGAGCATCGGCGCCGACTCCTCGATTGCCTCTATCACCGCGGGATCGCTGCTGAACGTGGCGGTGAGCGCGCCCAAAGGCCCGAGGGAGGGCGTGGACATCCATACGATGAGCCATGGGAGGATTCCGCGGACCACGAAGACCGCAATGAGCAGCCCCCAGAGCAGGAACCATCGCCTGGCCCACTCCTTCATCGTGGAGAGGACCTCGGCATTGATGATGGCGTTGTCAATGCTCGTGATAGTCTCAAAGAGAATAAGCCCGGCAATGATCAGGACCGCGGAGAAGATGTCCATGAGCAGATATTTCACTAAATTTTACACGATTGGTCAAATATCTTGTGTCTTTTTTCCTGTCCTAAAGTACTCCTCAAAAGGACGAATTCACCTGTCCCACCCTTGATGTCACTGTAAGCATTGGATGAACACATCCTTCCAGTATTACACCATAATGGCCACCGGGCCAAGGAAAGAGAAGGCTGATTTCAGAATTAAAAAAAAAGAGGAAATCAGTTGGAATATGCTGACTTCCCCAGTTTCGGCTCGAAAGCCGAATCCCCTTCTACCCTGATCGCATGCGAGAACTTCGCCAGCGGGATGTCCATCGCACAGAGCTCCTCGCACTGGCCGCAGTTGACGCAGGAGTCAGAGATGTGGGCAAACCGGCGCATGTGGAACATGGGGTTTGGCGGGACCTCTCCGGGCTTTACCATGTACTGCTTACCCTTGAGTTTTTCGGCAGTGGGATAGCAGACCGGGCAGTTCTCGATGCAGGAGTAGCACTTGATGCACCGGGAGGTCTCTTTCTGGATGGACCCCCAGAGGTCCTTTGAGAGCGCGTCAAAGTCTCTCTTCCGCCACTTTTCGCCGAGCTTGATCATCGCTCCCTCGACTTTTCCGCGCATCTCGAGCCCCTTCGGGTCAGGCGCCTGGGTACTGACGGCATTGTCCTTCATGGCCCTGGAGAGGAGATCTGCACCCTTGTCGCTGCAGACCTCTACAAAGGTAGCCTTCCCGGCCTTTTCGCCGATGACTCCCCAGTTTCCGCAGGCGAGATCCGCCTGGCGCGGGACCTTGTAGAGGCAGCGGCGGCAGTTGGTCCTCCGGCCATACCCTTCGTCCTCAAGGTCATCGATCTTGATGCCCTTGTGGCCGCCCTCGAACTCGATGATGAACTGGCCCTTGTCGATCTCTTCCTTGTGGACAGTGTCCGGGTCCACCCCGAACTTCTCCCTGATCATCTTCCGGGCAGCGACAGGGCTCACAGTACCTCCGCAGTTGACGCCGATGAGGAGGAGGTTGTTCATATCGATCTTCTTGCGCTTTGCATACTCGTGGAGCGCCATGACATCGCAGCCCTTCACCGACATCCCGAGTTTCATCCCCTTTGAGCGCTCGAGGATCTTTACCGCCGGATTGGCGAGCAGCAGTGAACCGCAGTGGAGTGAACCAGCGGTGTCCTTGAGCTGCTTCGGGTCGGTGATAAGGACAGGTACCGCGTCATAGACATCCTGGCCCCGCTTGACTGCCAGGACTGCATCGACGATCTTGTTCTCGAGGGCGTATTTGAGCAGGCTGGTCACTGCACCGCCGCACTCGGCCTTCTTTGCGATGTCCTGGTCATTGGTCCATGTGTAGAACATGTCCCCCTTCTTCACGCTGGGTTTTCCGCCAAAAAGAGACATTTATTTCGCCTCCGCAATCTTCTCGACCTTCACCGAACAGGCCTTGAACTCCGGTATCTTGGCGATGGGGTCCAGCGCATTATTGGTGAGGATATTTGCCGCGCACTCCTTGAAGTGGAACGGCATGAACATCACGCCCTTCATGATATCCTTCGTAACCCGGGCAGGGACATTGATGGTTCCGCGCCGGGAGGTGGCCTTCACCATCTCCTTGTCCTTTATTCCGAGTGCCTTTGCGTCGTCTGTGTTGATCTCGATCCACCCGGTTGGCTCCTCGGACTCGAGTGACTCGGACCGGCGGGTCATGGTGCCGGTGTGCCATTGCCAGAGGCAGCGGCCGGTGGTGAGGATAAACGGGTACTCGGCGTCAGGGACCTCTGCCGCGGGCTTGTAGGGGACCGCGAAAAAGACTCCCATGCCATCGGGGTGGGAGAACTTCTCCTTGTGCAGGATGGGTGTGCCTGCATGATCAGCAGTGGGGCAGGGCCAGTGGAGAGCCTCGGGCTTGTTGAGCCGCTTGTAATTCATCCCCGCGTAGGAGGGGGTGAGTTTCGACATCTCGGTGAATATCTCCTCGGCGCTCTTCCATGGGAACTGCTTGGCGTAGCCCATCTTGGCCGCAATATCGGCGATGATCTGCCAGTCGAGCCTGGCCTGGCCCGG
>JALOPW010000036.1 GCA_025453675.1 Methanolinea sp. | reverse complement strand
AGCAAAGTTCTTCTGGTTCGCAACCTTGTTGCCGGTGTCGAGGGACTGCATCTCGTTGAACTCGGAGTACCCGTTGTCAGCGAGGATGGACTCGGTGTAAGACATCACGGACTGGCGCTCGGGGCTAAGCAACGTGAGCTCATTCCCACCAATGTATAGATCGAGCCACAGGAAATTACTTAATGGAATTCCAAAAAAACTTTGCCCGAGTGGCGGGTTGTTCCGGACATCCATGTTCGATCCAGTCCACACAACGGATTCGGTGTTCGTCGTAGTCCCGAGGCAGACCAATCCGGTAGTGGTGGAGATCCCCTGGGTCTCGGTGGTCGCTGGGATAGGGTCGACTGCCATTGCCGTTCCTACAATGAGGATGGCCAAGGCGAAGAGCACAATTGCTGTTTTTTTCATTCTTCCTCCTAAGTTTACAAGGTAATTTCAGTATAAAAGGCCTTTTTTTTTAATTCGCAAAAAAAAATTTTCTTTTCCCTTTTGCCATCAATTCTTACATTTTTGGAAGAGAAAACTCCTGTTCTCCTTGCAGTAAAAATGGCTGGTTTTCGTGGGACTTTCCCTGTCCCCAAAGGTGTGCCCTCTTCCCCTATTTCCTCGCGATAGAGACATACCCGCTATGGCACACACGTGTAGAAGGGCGCGAGCCCCGGGGGCTCCTGGTCATCTCCCGCTCGATGCATTCGTGCGCCTGCACGTCGGTGAAGAGTTCTCCGGCAGCATCCATCACGGTGAAGAGGTGCTCCAGGAACGGGGTGTAGCATGCCAGGTATCCCCCGGGGTGGAGGAGCGAGTAGGCGTGGTGCACGTGCTCCGGGGTGATGGAGAGGTCCAGGTGCACGATGTCGTAGAGTCCATCCGCCTCACGGAAATCATTGCAGACAACCTCCACATTCGGGAGCCTGGCGTCCAGGATGTTCTTCTCGGCCAGCCTGGCAAATTCAGGCCGGATCTCATAGGTCCGGACAATCTTCGCGATACCCCCGAAGTAGATGGCGGCAATACCACTCCCTGTCCCGGCATCGAGCACCTCGTCCCTGTGGTTCATCCCGGTGTAGGCGATGACGAGGCCGATGTCCTTCGGGAGCATGGGTGCCCCGCTCCGGCTGGCCCGGGAGAAGAAGTCGGTGGCCCTGGGGGCGAGCGCCCGGAAGTCCTGGCCGGTGTGAGTGGTGATGGTGTCTCCGGGGGACGCCTGGAGAAGGGCGTCAAGGTCAAGGACGCCCCTGTCGGTGGAGAACGACCCTGACCCGGCCCGGACAAAGAAGGTCCTCCCCCCGCCGACCAGCAGGACACGCTCCCCGGGCTCAAACATGGCTGGTGAGAAGGATAATGGCCTCTGCGATGTCCCCGCCCGTCTTCTGCAGGGCACCCCGGGCAGCCTCGAGACCGACCTGCGCCTGCTCGGCCACCATCTTCACATCGTCCTCCGGGATCTCCTGTACCGCAGCTTCGAACCTTGGTTCCCCGGTGATCTGATAGGTGGTGATACCCTGCATCGTCATCGCCGCCACTTCCGCGGTATCAAAGATATAGGCACCCTTGCCGGTGGAGATCACGATCTGCTGCACATCCTCAATCTGCTCGACCTGCATCCCCAGCTGCTTCATCATCTGCTTCATCTTCCTGGGGTTGATATTTCCCGGCATCATACGCTGACCTTCCCTGCCGTACTTTTACCGCTACACCGTAATTAAACACCAGTATCTCCGGGCCGGAGAGGACGGCCATCCCGGTCGCCAGCAGTTCATCATCCCCGGTGATTACCAGCACCTCGTCCCCGCTCCTGATCCCCTGGTCTGCGGAGACCACGTGTTTGCAGAAGGTGTTCTTCCCTTTCAGGATGAACTCGGCCACCTCAGAGAGGATACTTACCCGGTAGGCAGGAGGAGGGAGGATGTGGTGCAGGCGGATGGCACCAGCCATTCCCAGGGTGAGCCGCCCGTCCGAGGCCCGCAGGGTTGCAAGACGCGTCCCCTGCCACAGCACCTGGCGGATACGCCCCGTCCTCGAGAGGATGAACTCGCAGTCCTGAGGAAACAGGCCCTCGCCCACACCCCTCCCGAACTGGAAGTCAGCGATGACCCTGACCCTCTGCACAGCGCTGCTCTGAGATAAGCTGGTTGACCCGGTTGACAAAATGCTCCTCCGATTCTTTTGGTATAAACGCCCCTGCAGCGATGCGGTGGCCACCGCCCGCACCCCCTACCTCAGCAGATGCCGTGGTGAGCGCCTGCTGCAGGTCGATGCCCCTCCCCACCACCCGCTCGGTGGTGCGCATCGATACCTTGGTGAGTGCGGGATCCTCGGGTTGTTCAACCATCACCAGGATGGGCTTCTCCATGTTCAGGCGGGAGAGTGCCATCCCGGCGCCAATGCCTACAATGGTGTCAGGGTACCGGCTCCCCACGTGGATGAACTGGATATGGGAGAGCTCACGCACCCCCGTGTTCAGGATATATTCGAGGAGGTCCCTGATGACCGCCCG
The DNA here is from genome assembly GCA_025453675.1 of Methanolinea sp. Lineage (GTDB taxonomy): Archaea > Halobacteriota > Methanomicrobia > Methanomicrobiales > Methanospirillaceae > Methanolinea_A. The sequence goes on along the minus strand of JALOPW010000036.1, from coordinate 15,908 downwards.
GTGGTTGGTCAGCATGTGCTCGGCTTCCCGGTATGCCGGGCCACGGTCTCCCCTGCAGATGGCGCCCCCCACCCTTGGGCGGGTCCACCTGCCGCAGGCATTCAAAAGAGTGGCAAACTCCTGTGCGTTCCGGAGAGGCGTCCTGGCAGCCTCGCCTGGGAAGAGGTAACTCTCTGAGAAGAGCCGATCAGCCCGCTCACCGCAGGAGATGATCTGCTGGACAAGGGAGCTTGTCACGAGCCGTTTGTCGACGGGAGGGATCTCCTCCCACACAAGCCAGCGTTTCTCGGGGGTCTGGAGATCGATTCCCAGTTTCTGCAGGAACCGGAGCGCTCCGTTCACATTGTTGGTTATCCCGGGAATAAAGGGGTCATCGTTGTAGGCAAGGCAGACGTGGAGCGGGCGGGTGGAGGTGCCGTAGCAGTTCAGATCCCGGGAGATAACCTCGATGCAGCCGGCACCCGCACCCTGCAGAGCGATCTCCCGCGCCGGCCCCACCAGGCCGCAGTCCTCCCTGGCCATCATGTCTCCCACGTTCCCCACCACCGCGAGCCTGGAGAGGTCCACATTCCCGGGATCCATCTCCATAGCTACCAGATACGCGACCCCTGCTGCGCTCATCTTGGAGAACCCGTGAGGGAGGCAGTTGACCTGGGGATACTCTCTCTCGCAGGGCTGGCTGACATGGTGGTCCACGATCAGGACCTCTTCCTCCCGCAATCCCCGTTCCGCGAGGAGGTTCTGCTGGCCGGCCCCTAGGTCGCAGAAGAGCTTGAATGTCTTGTCCTCCGGAACCTGGCGCATGGTCATCGGCTCCAGCTGCCTGACGAAGACAGAGGTATGGTGAATCCCGGCCCGGGAGAGGGCCTGAGCGAGGATAGACTCCCCGGCGATGCCGTCAGCGTCGATATGGGAGATGAGAGTTACCTCCTGATGGGTGAGGATCTCCCTTGCCGCAGACCGGACATCGTCGCAGAGACTCATTGGGATAATAATGGGACATCCAGGAGAAAAAGGATGGGGATGGTACAGGCTGGAAAAATGGGCCGGATTAGGGCGTCCGGCTTCACGGGGGTATACTTCATATCTCCCCGTGATGATATCCTGATAGACAACGGTCGTGTGCCGGGGGAATTGGTCATGGTCAGGAGAGAATGCCGGGAATTCCAGGAGACAGGAATGATATCCCCCGCCCGGATGCGGGTGGTGGATGAGAACGCCAGGGCACTCGGGGTCTCCTCCCTGCAATTGATGGAGGCAGCCGGAAAAGCCCTCGCAGACCTGGTGCGGTCCCTGGATACCGATCGCATCCTGATTCTGTGCGGGAAGGGGAATAACGGCGGAGACGGCATGGTTGCCGCACGGTACCTGCAGGACCTTCGGGTCTCCCTCGTATACCTCGACGAGGCGGGGAGGAGTCCTGACTGCAGCCACCAGCTGAAGGTTCTCTCGTCCTGCCCTGTCGAACTCATCCCTGTCAGGTGCCGCGATGATATCCTCCCGCTGAAACCGCATTTTTCAAATGCCGGGTGCATCGTGGATGCACTGCTCGGAACGGGGAGTACAGGGACTCCCCGGGAACCGGTGAGGACCCTGGTGGAGGCTGCACAGAAAGCCCCGGCCATCAGGGTATCTGCAGATGTCCCCACTCCCGGGCTGGTTCCCGACCAGATCCTGGCCTTTCACCGCCCCAAGGCGGAGAATTCGATAGTCGCAGACATCGGTATACCCCTTGAGGCAGAGATCACCGTTGGACCGGGAGATCTCACCATCCTGCGCCCGAAAGACCCTGGTGCGCACAAGGGAGCCGGGGGGGAGGTGCTGGTGGTCGGCGGCGGTCCCTACCAGGGGGCACCCTACCTTGCCGGAATCGGGGCACTGCGGGCAGGTGCCGATATCGTGAGGATCGCATCTCCGGTCTTTGAGCCAGTCCCTGACCTCATTTACGAACGGCTCGACGGGGAGCGGATAGGCGCCAGGCACCTTGAAACCCTCCGGAGCCTGGCAGAGAGGGCGGACGTGGTGGTGATGGGCAACGGTCTTGGCGACCGGAGCCATGAAGTGATGGTTGACCTGGCCGCCTGCTGCGAAAAGGCGGTGATCGATGCGGATGCCCTCCGAAAACCACTCCCGAGAGCACACGATACCGTCTACACTCCCCATGCAGGGGAATTCCAGCGGATGACCGGCAAAAAGCCACCGGAGGACCCGGTATCAAGGGCAAGAGCAGTGAAGAAAGCGGCCCGCAAAGGCGCTATCCTCCTGAAAGGGAGGGTGGATATCATCTCCGACGGGGAACGGGTCAGGTTCAACCGGACCGGCTCACCACTGATGACCGTTGGGGGAACAGGCGATGTCCTGGCAGGGGTGGCAGCCGCCCTCTTCTGCCACATGCCAGCATTCGAAGCGGCGTGCCTTGCCGCGTACGTGAATGGAAAGGCGGGGATGGCGGTGGAGAAAGCGCTCGGGGGCGGGATGCTCCCGAGCGACCTGGCTGACCGCATCCCCTTTGAGATCTTCAGGAGAGGAGACGAGACATGACTGAATTCACCCATATCCACGATGAAAGGGCCCGGATGGTGGATATTGCGGGCAAGGGGGAGGTATACCGGGAGGCTCTCGCTACCGGGAGGATAATCCTCCGGCCGGAGACCATGAAGGCCATCCGTGAAGGGACGGTAGTCAAGGGAAATGTCCTCGCCACTGCAAGGGTTGCCGCCACCCTGGCAGTGAAGGAGACCCCGAGGCTCATCCCCATGTGCCACCCCATCCCCCTCAGCAGCGTAGACGTGGAGTTCCTCGAGTCGGACGAATCCGTGGAGGCATTGGTGAGGGTGCGCTCGCTCGGGAGGACTGGTGTCGAGATGGAGGCAATCACCGGGGTCTCCGTGGCCCTTCTTACCATCTGGGATATGGTAAAATCTGCCGAGAAGGACGAGAATGGCCAATACCCGCTTACCTGCATTACGGATATCCGGGTGCTGGAGAAGAAGAAGGGGGGACCGGAAAGGGAGACCAAATGAGAAGATCGCCAGTCCTCTGACCGCGCACTTTAATATCCCGGTTGTCGATTATTATAAGTCTTACGGGATGCGTCCCGTGAAGGAATGTGGCTCGTTCGCGAGCTGAACCTGTAGGTGCAAGAATTATGGCAAAATCAATGTATGCCTACGTCAGAGAGGCGTGGAAGAGGCCGAGCGAGAGCGAGGTCAAGGCACTGCTCTGGAACCGGATGCAGGTGTGGAGGCGCGAGGGCAGCGTGGTGCGGATAGAGCGCCCCACCCGTATCGACCGGGCCCGGAACCTCGGGTACAAGGCAAAACAGGGCATTGTGATGGTGAGGGTGAAGGTCCGCCGGGGTGGGAGGCGCAAGTCCCGGTATGTCCGGGCCCGCAGGTCCATCCGGATGGGTGTGAACCGTATCACCGCAGGCAAGAGCCTGCAGCGGATCGCAGAGGAGCGAGCCTCTCGCAAGTACCCGAACATGGAAGCGCTCAACTCCTACTGGGTAGGGCAGGACGGGCGCCAGAAGTGGTACGAGGTCATCCTCGTGGATGGAAATCACCCGGCCATACAGAGTGACTCGCAGCTCTCCTGGATGAGCGATCCCGTACACCGGGGCCGTGCCGAACGGGGGAAGACCAGCGCAGGGATGAAGGGCCGCGGCATGAGGACCCGCGGAAAGGGGACCGAGAAGACCAGGCCGAGCATCCGATCGCATGGCAACCTGGGCAAATAACTTATCCCTTTTCCCCTGATCTCTTTTTATATGCGGTATACTGACGCCTGCGTGTACCCCCATCCCCTGGGGGATTCATCGCTTCGCCGGATGGCCCTGGAAGCAGGGGAGCTTGGGTTTGACAGCGTGGTGGCGGTGGGCGCGGCGGGAGCTACCATCAGGGGAGTGGAGATCGTGGGCGGCACACTTCTCCAGGGAAGGGATCCGAGAGAAGTGCAGGCAGCTGTACGGAGGTTTGGCCAGGGATCAGCGATCCCGATGGTCAACGCCGGGGACTACACTTTTAACAGGGCCATCCTGCATATCGGGGGAATCAGGGTATTGAGGGATATCCAGTCTTCCCCCAGGAACTCTTTTGATCATATCCTCTCCAGGACGGCTGCTGAGAGGCAGGTGGCCGTGGACCTGGACATCTCCCCGCTTGTCAGGGGGAGGAACTATGTGCGGCAGAAGACGCTCCACCGCTATGCCGACCTGGTCCGCCTCCAGTCCCGGTTTGAGTTCCCCCTGGTTATCTCGTCTGGGGCGAGGTCGATCCTTGAGATGAAGTCACCGAGGGATATGGTGGCACTGTGCAGGCTCTTTGGCCTTGACGAGGAGGGAGTAGGCCAGGCACTTATGGGCATTTCCCGGCTCCTACACCCGGAAAAACCGGTCGAGGTGGTGGAATGAAACCACGCCCCCCCACCATGAGGGAGAAGCGACGGTACATCCTGGTGAGGTTGGACCCACCCTCCCTCGATATCGATGGCCGCGATCTCTACTATGCTATTGGGGAATCGCTGACCTCCCTCTATGGTGATTGCGGCATGGCCAGGATACAACCGTCCGTTGTCTCCTTCGGGCAGGGATACGCCATCATCCGGTGTACCCGTTCCACCGAGGGCCAGCTCTCGACGGGGCTTGCCGCGGTGAACCAGGTGCAGGAGAAGAACGTGGCAGTCCGGAGCATCCGCACTTCGGGGACCATGCGCTCCCTGCGCCAGCACCTTGAGGGAGTGAAAGGGAGTAATCCCGCCGGAGAGCAGGACGTGCAGTTCCAGGGCCGATCCTTTACTGCAGTCATGTATCAGGGTACAAAGGTTGATTTATTTGAAAAGGGATTTAAAAACCAGGAACTATTGTTTCTCACAGAGGACGATCTGGAGGAGTAACCATGCAGCCACAAGCATATCAGATGGGGTATGACAGGGCAATCACCGTCTTTTCCCCCGACGGCCGGCTTTATCAGGTCGAATATGCCCGGGAAGCGGTGAAGAGAGGGACCACGGCAGTGGGAATAAAGTGCCGGGAAGGGGTGGTGCTGATCGTCGATAAAAGGGTCAGCTCACGCCTATTAGAGGCCGCGTCAATAGAGAAGATCTTCAAGATCGATGAGCACATCGGGGTTGCCTCTTCAGGCCTTGTCGGGGATGCCAGGTCCCTCGTGGACCGGGCGCGTATCGAGTGCCAGATCAACCGTGTCACGTATGACGAGCAGATCGATGTGGAAGCCCTTGCCAAGAAGCTCGGGGACCACATGCAGACCTACACACAGTTTGGCGGCGCCAGGCCCTACGGGACCGCGCTTTTGATCGCCGGCGTGAGCGATGGCGAAGGCCGGCTCTTTGAGACCGACCCGAGCGGGACCCTCCTTGAGTACAAGGCAACCGGTATCGGGATCGGCAGGAATGCCGTGATGAAAGTCTTCGAGGAGGAGTACAACTTTGACTCCACCCTCAACGACTGCATCATGCTCGGGATCAGGGCCCTCCATGACGCCACCGAGGGTAAATTCGACGTGAACATGGTGGAGATCGGGATCATCGAGATGGAGAATCCCGTGTTCCGGAAGATGAGTAAGGAAGAAGTGGCGGCCTTCGTGGACAAATTCGAGAAATAAGGGGCACATTCTATGATACCCCTGGAGAAGGCGGTACCGGCCAGGCTGGAAAGCCACGGAGAGAAGTTTGAGATCCTGGTGGACCCGGACCTGGCGGTCAAATTCCGCCAGGGAGAGAAGATAGAACTGGAGGACATGGTCGCCGCCCTCGCGGTTTTCTCCAACGCCTCCCGGGGCACAAGGGCTGCGGATGAGTCGCTTTTGAAGGTCTTCCACACCACCGATTTCGCGGAAATTGCCACCAGGGTCATCCAGAAAGGCGAGATTCATCTTACTGCGGAGCAGAGGAAGCAGATGATCGCCGAGAAGCGGCGGCAGGTGATCCATTTCATCGCGCGGAACGCCATCAATCCCCAGACTGGTCTGCCCCATCCTCCCCAGCGGATAGAGATGGCCATGGAGGAGGCGAGGGTGAATATCGATCTCTACAAGCACCTGGACGAGCTCGTGAAGGAGACCGTCAAGGCGCTGCGTCCGCTCCTCCCCATCAAGTTTGAGGAACTGCGGATCGCGGTCAAGATCCCCGCGGATTATGCGCCCAGGGCTTTTGGCGATATCCAGTCCGCAGCCACCATTGAGAGGGAAGAGTGGCAGAAAGACGGGTCCTGGATCTGCCTTGTCCGGATCCCGGCAGGGGTTCAGGGGGATTTCTATGCGCTGGTGAACCGCCTCACCAAGGGCCAGGGCGACGTGAAGATCCTCGATTAAATATATGAAGGCATACGGCGAATAATAAAAGACACAAGAGAATGGGATGAAAGAATGAGCAGGGGACAACAGAAGGCAAAAGGAAGGGTTACCGGAAGTGCAGGGCGCTTCGGGCCCCGTTATGGAAGGTTTATCCGCAAGAGAGTCATGGAGACCGAGAAGATCTCCCGTGCCGCACACCGCTGCCCCAGGTGTGATACCATGGCAGTGAAGAGGCAGGGGACCGGCATCTGGGCCTGCCGCAAGTGCGGGTTCAAGTTTGCCGGAGGGGCGTATACACCGCAGACGCCTGCACTCCGCATTGCGATGCGCGCCATAGACCGCACCATGGAAGGGAAGGAGTAATTTTCCATGTCGGGAGCGTATAAGTGCGCCCGGTGCAAACAAAAGGTGGAGATCGACGTAAACGTGCGCTGTCCCTACTGCGGTCACCGGATTCTCTTCAAGGAACGGGGCGCAGCAATCAAAGAACTGAAAGCCCGTTGAATGGGGCATTTTTATCCCAATTTTCTCTCTCACTGTCCGCCGGGGGCCACTCTCTTCCCTAAAAACCGCGGAATCATCTTATACAGAGGAGAGTACCCTGGATTTTAAAAAAGGGAATCTCCCGAACAATGTGTTTCACCCTGAACCAATCGGTTTATGTGGGGACATGTCCAAATAAAAGGGTCAAATAGAGATCAAAGGGGTGTCCTCTCATTTATATGAGGGGAGGGCCGGTGAGGTGGAGATGATAGGCAATGGAGCATGAAGCGGTCTTCCATTTCCGGTGTGCCCATGCAGAGATCCTCTATCGTGCGCTCTCACCTGAGATGGCCGCTGAACTGCACCCCCGCTCCCGGGCGGAATGCTACAGGGAGGGCCCGGACGTCCTGGTGCTGAAGGTGCAGGCCAGGGATACCGCCGCGCTACGGGCCTCCCTGAACATGTGGCTCCGCCTGGTGAATGTGGCGGATGAGATGCAGGCGCTCGCATACCAATCAAGTGAGGAGAGATCATGAGCAGTATATCCCCAAAGGTGCAGAACCAGATTACACAGTTGCAGCAGATGCAGCAGCAGATGCAGACGATCGGGGCCCAGAAGAGCCAGTACGAGATGGCGGTCAGGGAGGCCAGGCGTGCCACCGAGGAATTAAAAGAGGTCCCGGACGAGAATGCGGTTTTTATGAGTGTGGGCTCGGTGATGATGCAGAAGAAGAAGGAAGACGTGTTGACAACGCTCAACGACAAGATCGAGACCCTGGAGATCCGTATCAAGTCCCTTGAGAAACAGGAGACCATGCTGCAGGGCAAGTTCGAGCAGTTACAGGCCCAGATCAAGCAGGCACTCGAGGGGAAGTCATCCCCGAGCGCCGCCTGAAAAGATATTTCTCTTATCGATTTTTTCCTTCGGCCGGGTCCAGCCGGTGCAGGATATTCAGGGCATTGATCATGGCTTCAGCCGATGCCAGTACGATATCGTCCCCCGAAGCGCTGGCATCGAAGATCCGTCCATGCTCATCCTCCACCGCGATGGTGACATGGCCGATGGCATCAGAACCGCCGGAGATGGCCTCGATGGAAAACTCCTTGAGCTGGATCTTCATGGGGAGCATCCCGAGGACCGCTTTCAAGGCGGCATCCACCGGGCCCGTCCCCGTGGCGCTATAGATGGATTCTTTCCCGCATATCCTCGCCTTCACGCTTGCGGTGGGGATGAGGTGGTTCCCGGTCATCACCGCCAGTTCCTCCATCTCGATGACCCGGCCCCCGTTGCCGATACCCATCTCGCTCTCGGCGATCTCGTAGAGGTCGGCATCCGTGACCCGCTTTCCTTTCACGGAGATGAACTTGATCTTCTCCACGATGCGGTCGAGCTGGCTGTCACTTGGCTGCAGGTGGACTTCGTCGAGCATCTGCCGCACCGCGTGCCTCCCGACGTGCTTGCCGAGCGTGAGCTTCCGGCGGTGGCCCACCATCTCGGGGGTCATAATGCCGGGCTCAAACGTCGCGGCACACGCGATCACGCCGTGGGAGTGGATCCCGCTCTCATGGGAGAAGGCATTCTCCCCGACGATGGGGTAGGTGGGCGGAATCGCGATCCCCGAGTAACGGGAGATGAGGCGCGAAGTCTCCACCAGCTTCTCCTTCCTGATCCCGGTCTGCATCCCGAAAATGGACTCGAGGATCATCACCGTCGAGGAGAGGTCCGCGTTTCCGGCCCGTTCGCCGAGACCGTTCACCGTCACCTGCACCTGGGAGGCGCCGGCTTCGACGGCGGTGATGGTGTTGGCCACCGCCAGACCGAAGTCGTTGTGGCAGTGGACATCAAGCGGGCAGTCTATCTCTCCTGCCAGGCGTGTGATGAGGGCCTTCATGGTGGTCGGAGTATACACTCCTACGGTGTCCGGGACGTTGAGGATGGTGGCCCCTGCGTCTGCGGCGGTGCGAAAGACCTGCACCAGGTAGTCGAGGTCGGTCCGTGTCGCGTCCATCGCGGAGAACATACACAGGTCGCAGTGATCCCGGACATAGGAGACGATCTCCCCGGTGATCTCAAGCACCTCCTCGCAGCTCTTCTTGATGGTGTGCAGCCGCTGTACCTCGGAGGTGGGGATGAACACGTGCACCATGTCCACCCCGCAGTCAAGGCAGGCGTCCACATCCTCTTTCCTGGAGCGGGCCAGGCCACAGACAATCGATTCGAGGCCGAGGTCTGCGATGGCTTTCACCGTCTCCCTCTCACCATCAGAAGAGGCCGGGAACCCTGCCTCAATGGCATGGACTCCGATGGAAGAGAGCTGGCGGGCTATCTCAAGTTTCTGCTCAAATTTGAACGAGATACCGGGTGTCTGTTCACCATCCCGGAGGGTGGTGTCGAAAACAGTGACTCTTCTGGTCGTCGGGCTATCGACAAAGAAGACAATTCCCCACATCAGTGGTTCTGGAGGTCATACCTTTACTTTTAGTTCCCCCTCCTATAAAAAAGTACCCGGCCTGGCATTCGTTCTCCCGCCGAATCGATACGTTTAATAGGTTTATTCTCCCTATACTATGAGCGCAAATCCCGCCTTAACTCAGACTGGTAGAGTGCGCGGCTGTAGTATGATATGCCGTTTCAGGCAATTGCGCGGCTACCGCGATGTCCCCGGTTCAAATCCGGGAGGCGGGATCTCCAACAAGATGCGCCAAAGATCTGGTGTGCCCAGGTAGTGTAGCGGCCTATCATGTCGGCCTGTCACGCCGACGACTCGGATTCGAATTCCGACCTGGGCGTTTTCCTGTTTTCTTCCTGAATTTAAACGCAAATTTTTTAAAGACTTGTGTAAATTAGATTGATATATTCTGGTTATTTGAAAAAATGAAGGAATAGGGATGATATATGTGAAATGGACGGCATTACTGGTTCTTTTATCCGTATTCTGTATATCCGGAGTGCTTGCGGATATACGGCCCCCGAATACCGCAGAGACCCAGATGATCTCTACCCTGACATCGGTGCATCTGACAGGTACGTTCACTGAGAGTGATTCGCTGGTGTGGAGGCAGAGCAACGAGGCGCTGGATTATAATCTCGCATATCCCATAAACTGGCCAATATATGTAGGCCCTGGAAATGGGGATTGGAGATGGGATGAACAGGCGGGAGAGTTCATTTATGATCCGGGGAACGGTGAATATATTCTGCCCTTCCCGAACTACCCGGTTTTTGCAGAAGTTGTTATCCACGAACCTGAGCCACCTCTTGCAATAAATGAAGTCCAGATGACCAGTTCCACGCGCGAGACCACTATGGCAGATCATGGGAGGACGGTCTATACGAAACAATCATCGGTAGATACCGATTGGAAGACCGCCAATATGTATAACGTGGAACAACAGAAAATCGTTGGATTCTCCGGAACGGAGACCGGCAGGATCACCTCTGAAGAATCAACACTGGTGGATACTGTCGGGATGACGATGACCACACTGGAGGGGGAGGTCTGGCAATGTCCACTGTGTGCATACACAGGGGAGTGTCTCCCTCCCTTCTGCAATATTGTTGAAATGGGAAGCTCACTTGACATGAGGGAAGTGCAGTTTACGACACGTATCGAATCCCGGTCGATTGCAGATGTAGCGGTGGATGAAGAACCGAACATACGCATTACCCTGCCGATTGTTGATGGTCCACCGACCGAGCTCAACTATGAGATCGGGGTGAATGGGATAACCCCGGTTTCGCCCGCACGCGGGTCTGTCGCGGCATACATCAGGGTACATGCGATTGAGGGCTCCGATCAGTGTGCAACCCCTTGTGGAGGCCCACGCCTTGACCTTATATACCAGGAAAAGACCACCGCATCAGGGGATGTCCAGATCTTCCAGAAGAATATGTATTATGAATCGGGTATCAAAAGAGATATCTGATAACTCCAAAACTCTTTTTCCAATCCTTAGACATGGTTCCGTGAACGGGGCGCACTCCGGGAAATCCGCTGCACGGCGCACTCAACTGCCAGCCGGGCACACGGGTCCTCGTCGTCAAGCATCCGCTCGAGGTAGGGAAGTGCTTTCCTGCTGCCGGTATTCCCCAGTGCCCAGGCCGCCAGGAGACGAGTCCCGGGACTGTCATGGTAGAGGTTCATGATCAGGGCATCGACCGCGTACTCCCCCTTCTCCCCGAGTGACCTGGCGGCCTTCCACCGCATGTCAACGCTGGGGCTCTGCAGGTTCCTCACCAGGTTTTTGATATCTCCATGGACATGTTCGTCTCTGTCTCCGGCATGGTATGACATATGCTAACAATGCGCAATATACCGAGTTTATATTTAAACCTATTCCCCCCACATGAGTATTTAACCCTCTGCAACTCAAGTGCTTACCTTTCTTACAATATCAATGGGAATCTGTGTTTGCAGTAACAGTGAGCACAGAAACCACCTAGTTGTGTGAAATTGGAATATATTATTTATTTAGCCTGCTATTGTGGTATTATTCAGTGTCTGGATGGTGTGTATGTGGAGAAAAGATGCGTTGTTCTTCCTGTTATTGCTGTCATTGCATTTGGAATACTCACATGTAATGTCTCAGCAATAACCTATGGAAATCTTTCAGGGATTAAGTCATTTGATTATAACCAGAATGGTCAATTAGACGGAAATGGATTCCTTCTGCCCGGCTGGACGATTAACCTTTATTATGAAGGCGGGGGTTTTTATGGGTCCACGACTACCAATCAATATGGCTATTATAATTTCACTGGTCTGGACAGGGATTTTAATTATACGGTAACCGAGGAAGTCCAGACTGGCTGGCACAACACCTCACGTGCCAGTTATACGTTTACATTTAATCAAACAGACGGCCCCCCGGATTACGGAGCGGATCAATTTAACGCAACTGAGGAGGATCTTGCGAGCCGAATGTGGAATACGCCGTATGCTGATTCCCGCACGTTGCTTGGGTTCAACCACCGCATCGGTGATGTGACAGGAACAAAAGATCCTGAAATCAAAATCTTTGAACCTCTCGGCAACTGGAACCCCGGAGCATCGTCAACCGATCTGAGTCCCAGTGGAGATGTCACCTGGGTGAACAATGTATTCCAGTCGTTCAATGATACGTGGGTTCCAATCTCTCAAAAACAACAGGCAATTGTCGAGGTTGGAGGTTCTAGTGTCACTCAGAACCTTGATCCATCTGCAACCAGGCTGAGTTCAATGCCTATCCGCGATATCGTCATCAGGCTCCACAGTGAAAATGCCAATTATAAGGTGGAAATTGACAACCTCCAGTTGAAGCAGGGATCGACAACGGTTTCCCTCACACCTGATACGTTCAGCTGGAATGGGTCCTCCGCTTCTGCAGGCCAGGATTATTACCGGGTTATCCGGGCAAGCAGAATACTCACCAACAATGGCGGAACGAATATTTCAGTTGGTGGCTTTTCCCTCACAGGGGATATCAGGTTTGCCTGGACAGGTGCGGAACCAAAAATGAACAATCTCAAAATGGATGTTTACGTTGGGAGATTCCAGGTTTATTCCGAGTATGATATCGTCAGAAACTTTGCCAACCACATCAATGGAACGGTCAGCGGGTATAAGCTGGATACCCAAGGGGTCGGCCTTCCGAACTGGAATATCACCTGCACGAATGAAACGCTCAGCGTATTTGAATACAATGTGACCAACGAGAGCGGATATTACCTTATACGGAATATTCCGCCCGGGTATTTCTTACTCAATGAGTCAGGTGCCGACCACCCGGGGTGGACAGCTGTACCTGGGGAAGGAAACCGCACCATCTATACGGATCTAAGCAACCTTCCCTCTTCATTAAATCTTATCAACCAGAACTTCACAAACCAGCAGATTCCGCCCGTGGGGAACATATCAGGATATAAATTCCAGGATGTGTATGGCAACGGGACCTTCCTGATCCCCCTGGCAAACTGGACCATCACCCTTGCAAACAGCACATCAGAATTCGGGTCCACCACCACAGCCGGAAACGGATTCTTCAATTTCACTGGTGTTCCGAATGGTACGTATTTCCTGAACGAGACACTCCAGTACGGCTGGAGGAATACGAGCCCTGCGAGTTATCCGGTGACCATCGCCACCGATGGAGAGGAATTGGTCAGAAACTTCACGAACGAGCAGTACCTGGCCAATATCACCGGTGTGAAGTTCAACGATGGAAATCATGACGGGATTTATGAAGAAGATGTCGAGCCACTCATCGAAGGGTGGAATATTTCGGTATATTACCAGAACGGGACCTACATAGCATCACAATTCACCGATTCAGACGGAATGTTTAATTTTGGGGGCTTAGACAAGGAAGAGGAATATGTTGTCCAGGAGGAACAACCCGCCGGCTGGGTAGGGACAACTCCTGATTCGGCGAATGTTGATTTCGCAAACCTCTCGATCTGCCCCGGGACGTTCCACATCGACAACGATGCTCTTCTTCTTGCCCGGATGCCCAATGCCAGGCTGGTATTTGTTCCCGAATCAAGGATTGGATCCAACACCCTCTCCGGTGACTATGAGATGGATATCCATTATATCGACCCGGTATTTACCGTCCCTGTCACCGCACAGAAGGTCTGGATTAACGGAACTGATTACAACTTTAATATGACCTACAACCCTTTGACGGAGATTGTGACCTACACTGTGGACGGGACTTCAATATCCATGCCTGCCCATCACCCCTTGACTGCACCATTCTTATTCAGTGATTTTGCCATCCGGACCCGGGCTACCAGGGCTGGTAGCCAGATCGATGTATACAACCTCTCACTCTCTGTGCAGGGGGTCAATATCCCCATAGAGCAGACTGCATTCGGAGAGACAAACACTTCGCAGGCATTCGGTCCAGGTTCACCTGGCGACCTAGACATCTTGTGGATACGGGCGAATTACATGGCCCAGAGAATAGACCCGTCACTCGATGTCATGAACGGATTTACCCTCACCGGGACCCAGAGGATGACCTGGGATTCCGGGAACATGCCAACGGCATCACAACTTGCGTATACCATCAAAGTGGGCAAACCTATCTGCCCGCTGGATACCAACCGGTTCGTGGTCTTTGGAAATTACCAGTATAACAACGTATCGGGCTTCAAGAATGAAGATCCGGTTGGTGATGGAACCAATGGAACGCCTCTTTCCGGATGGAACATCAGCCTATGGGATGAGGATGGTACAAAATTGGATCAAATGACCACCGATAGTCAGGGATATTACTCCTTCCAGAATCTTACCTTTGGAAATTACACCATCAATGAGACTCTCCAGGATGGGTGGACCCTTACTCATCCACCGGGAGGATATTACAGTGTATTTATCAATGCCACATATCTGGAATATGGAAACCTGAACTTTACGAATAATCAGCAACCGGGCTTCGGCAACATATCAGGGTACAAACTGGATCCGGGGGACACTGGGCTGGGCGAGTGGGAAGTCAACGTATACTATGAGAATGGCACCCTGTTTGACACGAACCTCACCGATACCAGCGGATACTTCCGGTTCGACCCGGTTCCGTTCGGGAACTATACCGTGACCGAGACACTCCAGGACGGGTGGACGCAGACGGCACCACCGGGAGGGTATCACGAAGTCAACATGACCAGCGGTTCACTGGTATTCGAAGGGCTGAACTTCACGAACCAGCGGAGTCTGTGCCTGAGCGGGTACAAACTGGACGAGAACAACGGCCCGCAGGCAGGATGGACGATCACGGTAAGGAACGCCACAGACGCCGAAACTGGACGAGAACAACGGCCCGCAGGCAGGATGGACGATCACGGTAAGGAACGCCACAGACGCCGTGGTAGGGACCAACATCACGGACTCAAGCGGGTACTGGAAAGTCTGCGACCTGATCCAGGGAGTCTACAACATCAGCGAGACGATGCAGACCGGCTGGGTAGCAGTGGATCCGGCGACCGGGTCTCAGGAAGCGACATTGGTTGACAGCGACGTGAGTGACGTAAACTTCACGAATACCCGCCTCGGAAATGTGTCCGGGTTCAAACTGAACACCAACAAGATAGGTCAACCGGGATGGACTATCACACTCACCAACAAAATAACAATGGTGGTCACGAACAGCACGGTGACAGATTCGAATGGTTACTTCATCATGGAGAATATTCTTCCCGGACAATATTCCCTGAATGAGACCCTCCAGTCTGGCTGGCAGCAAGTATCTCCTTCGGGAGGCTACCTGATTACTGTGAATAAGGACACCTATTATTTCCCGAATCATAACTTTACGAACGGCAGGCTTGGCAGTATTAGCGGATTAAAGTTCAACGATGTGAATGGGAATGGCATCCGCGAATTCAATGATCTCCCACTTTCAGGCTGGACAATTCAGTTGGCTTACAAAGTGAATAATACCCTGTTCAAGTCTACTACTACCAACTCAAGCGGGGTGTTTTCCTTCGCTAATATTCCCCAGGGTTCATACCTGCTAAAGGAAGTACTGCAGTCGGGATGGAAACAGACCGCCCCAACCGGTGGGACTTATACAATTGATATCACCGAAACCAACTACCAGTTCAATGCGAGGGATTTCGGCAACCAGCAGCTGGTGAATCCATGTTCCTGCCCAACCCAGGCGATTTTCACATACCAGGCGCTCTCATCGCCACCATATACCATCCAGTTCACGGATACGTCTACTGGATATCCTGTCTCATGGCTCTGGAAGTTTGGTGATGGGAAGACCTCATTGTCACAAAACCCGACTCATACCTACTTGAATTATGGCACTTATACGGTCACGCTGTCAGTAATGAGTTATGATTGTAATGGCGAAAGCAGATGGAGTCATTATACAAAGACAGTATCCGTCTCTGCCACGAATTCTGCCCCAACACATTTTGGAATAGGGCTGTGGCGACCCTCGACGCGGATGTGGTATCTGGATTATGACAACAACGGTGGGAGTGATTATCGCGTGGTATGGGGTGAAAGCACGGATATTTCTGTGACAGGAGACTGGGACGGAGACGGCAAGGACGAGATAGGGCTGTGGCGACCCTCGACGCGGATGTGGTATCTGGATTATGACAACAACGGTGGGAGT
>JALOPW010000035.1 GCA_025453675.1 Methanolinea sp. | reverse complement strand
TGCACCATCAGGCAGCCCTGCCGTGAGCGTGACAGTCACCGCAATGCCCCCGACCCATGCGACGACGCTCTCCATCAAGTCCACGCCGGCATCTCCTGTACGTGGTGAGGCGTATACCATCTCCGGGCTGCTCCGTGATGCCTACACCGGGGCGGGCCTGACAGGGAAGGTGGTGCGGGTCGAACGATCAACGGACGGGACCACCTGGTCTCTTGTCAGCATGGTCACCAGCAGGACCGGGGGTAGCTATTCCCTCTCCCAGGTGGAGCAGGCGGGCGGCAAATTCTCTTACAGGGCAACGTTCAGCGGTGACCGGTCATACTACAGCTCGACGAGCCCGCAACTCATGGTCACCATCCGAAGGGTCGCCGAGGTGAGTCTCTCGGCGTCACCGGTCGTGATTCCTCCTGGAGGAACCGTGAACTGCACCGGGACACTGGTCGATGCACTGAGCGGCGGCGGCCTTGCGGGCGAGACCGTGAAGGTGATGATCTCGAAGGAGAACGCTGCATGGACGGTCTTCGGAACGACCGTCACCGGGAGCAGCGGGGCATGGAACCTCTCCGGGAAGATCGCGAATGCAGGCACCTATTACCTTGCCGCGAAGTTCGAGGGGTCCGCCTCGTATGATGAGGATTGGAGCAACTCGATCGGGATCAAGGTAAAGTAACCCCCCCTCTCACCCAATTTTTCCGCACCGGTTTCCTGGGTGCACCAACGGATACCCCCGGGCGGATTCGAACCGCCGTCGCCGGATCCAAAGTCCTGCATGATTGACCGCTACACTACGGGGGTGGGTAATGACTTGCTCTCATACACTGAACAAAATTTTGTCAAAGTTTTTGTTCTCTTAACAATGAGCGCGTGAAATATTTAATTCAATTTCAGAGGCAATTCTAAAAGAGCTCCGCCACTCGCCACGTGGGCGCCCCAAGAAGTCACTGTAATTATTAAAGTCCTACAATGTTCGTCTCCACTGATATTTTAAACCCTTTTCTACTACAGTCACTAAACGTATATTCCAGTTATTCTACAACTTAGAAAAGGAGTGTGTGCATTGGACATCCCACGTATCTTCACCATAACCGAAAGTGCTCACCGCATCCATAACCCGTTCACACCAGAAAAGCTCGCCACTCTCGGCGCAGTGTTGCGCCTGGAACCGGGGGCTCGTGTGCTCGACCTCGGCAGCGGTTCGGGCGAGATGCTGTGCACCTGGGCACGCGATAACGGAATCATCGGCGTCGGCATCGACATGAGCCAGTTGTTCACCGAGCAGGCGAAACTCCGTGCTGAAGAACTCGGAGTCGCCGATCGAGTCGAGTTCATCCACGGCGACGCTGTCGGCTTCGTCGCCGACGAAAAGGTCAGTGTGGCAGCCTGTCTCGGTGCCACGTGGATCGGTGGGGGAGTTGTTGGCACCATCGAGCTTCTGGCGAAGAGTCTGCGCCCCGGAGGAATCATCCTCATCGGCGAGCCCTACTGGCGGAAGGTACCACCGACGGAAGACGTTGCCAGGGAATGCGAAGCCAATTCTATCTCCGACTTTCTCACGCTTCCAGCACTTCTCGCGTCGTTCGGTGACCTCGCCTACGACGTGGTGGAAATGGTTCTGGCTGACCAGGAATGCTGGGATAGGTACGAAGCGGCCAAGTGGCTCACCATGCGCCGATGGCTCGAAGCGAATCCCGATGACGACTTCGCGAAAGAGGTGAGAACCACACTGACTTTGGAACCAACACGCTACGCCGCGTACACGCGTGAATACCTTGGATGGGGTGTGTTCGCGCTGATGGCGCGGTGATGTGAGGCACCTGGGATATTCGGCGGATTGTCAACGGCTGGGGTGGCTGAGCTACACTCGGTGGCTCGTCGAAGTGGAAGTTCAGGTTTCATTACGGAACACCCACGCAACAACCCGGGAACATTGAGGCTGTGGGGGGATATATAAAACTCTCATCCAGTACAGCCCCTCATTTTCTCCCATTCCCCCGCCTTTTCGTCGCGCCAGGGGATAGGCAAGTATCCCCCTCTCTCCGCATCCTCCGGACCGGGCTCCTCCTCTCCCAGGGGAGAGGCGGTGATGAGGATATTCCCCGTCGGGCGGGGAGTGCACTCACCAGCAGCGAGGAAGCACCCGGTTCCGCCGCGAAGCGAAGTCGCGGTGCTGAACGAGCGTCAGAGGGCCACGGAGCAGGAAGTGGGCGGGAGAGGGCCTCCCCCCGGAACGAGCGGGGGCGAGTCGTGGGGTCACAGACGGCAGGCGGCTGGCGGGTCAGCGTGAGAAAAGCGATTTTCCATCGCAACCGTTCAAAAGTGTGATGACCCAGGCCCCCCTACCAGTAATCGACCGGGTCGGCTGGCGCCGTGTATCGACGCCGAGAGACCGGAGTTCCACCATGAATCCACAGGAAGAGAGTCTACCTGAGGAGACGCTGGACCCGGGTGACTGGGATTCCATGCGTGCCCTCGGCCACCGTATCGTCGACGACGCAATGGACTATTTTGAGACACTCCGGGAACGCCCAGTCTGGCAGCATGCGCCCGGCAGCGTGAAAGCGCACTTCGAGGGGCCTCCCCCGGCCGGTCCCATGCCTCCAGGGGAAGTGTATGAAGAATACCTACGGTACATCCTCCCCCACCAGTTAGGCAACGCCCACCCGAGGTACTGGGGCTGGGTCACCGGGTCGGGGACCGTGATGGGGATGTACGCTGAAATGCTGGCGGCCGCAACCGACGCCGTCAGTGGAGCCTTCTCCTATATGAGCAACAACTACGTTGAGAGGCAGGTCCTTGACTGGTGCAAGGACCTCCTCGGCTATCCCCGAACCGCAAGCGGCCTGCTTACGAGCGGCTGCTCGGCATCGAACCTTATCGGCCTCGCGGTTGCGAGGAACACGATGGCGGGATATGACGTGCGGGGGAAGGGAATGGCGAACCCGCCACGCCGGATGACCCTCTACTGCTCGGAGGAGGCGCATTCGTCGATCGACAAGGCGATCGAACTCCTCGGCTTCGGGAGCGAGTCGCTGCGAAGGGTCCCCGTCGACGAGTTGCTCAGGATCGATATCGCAGCGCTGGAAGAGGCGATTCGACGCGACCGGGAGTGCGGGTGTCACCCGATCTGCATCATCGGTGTCGCCGGGACGACGAACACCGGCGCCGTCGACGACATGCATTCGCTTGCGGATATTGCCGCAAAAGAGCGGTGCTGGTTCCACGTCGACGGGGCTTTCGGCGCATGGGCGGCGATTGCCCCTCGTTCCAGGCACCTCGTCGCAGGGATGGAACGGGCGGATTCGCTGGCGTTCGACCTCCACAAGTGGATGTACCTCGCGTACCCGATCGGCTGCATCGTCGTGCGGAACGCCGACGACCACCGCCGGGCGTTCTCACTGACCCCAAGCTATCTCGCCCACGGAGAGGGAGACCGAGGGTTAACGGGAGTAGACGTGCCGTGGCTCTCCGACTACGGATTCGAGCTCTCACGCGGCTTTCACGCACTCAAGGCCTGGATGACCTTCAAGGAGCATGGCTCCGAGAAATACGGGCGGCTCATCCAGCAGAACATCGATCAGGCGCACTACCTTGCCTGGATGGTTGAGTCTTTTCCGGAACTCGAGCTGGCGCTGCCGGTCTCCCTGAACGTCGTCAACTTCCGCTTCACCCGGCCGGGTATCCCTGACGCGAGGCTCAACGAGGTGAACAAGGAGATCGAGATCGAGATCCAGGAGCAGGGGATCGCGGTTCCTTCCACTGTACGCATCAGGGAGAAGGTTTTCCTGCACGTCGCTGTCACCAACCATCGCAGCCGTACAGAGGACTTCGATCTCCTCGTCAGTGAAGTGATCAGGATCGGGCACGAGCTGGCCTGAGGGTGGCCTCTGGCCAGAGGTATCCTGGCGAGATTCAACGAACGCGGCAGGAGTATTCAGGCCGGGAATGCGAGGGTCGGGAGACGATCTGCACATGCTTCCGCAGGCCGGAACTTCCCTTATTTCCCCGAATGATCAGATCACCTGTCGTTCTCAAATGAAACGTATCCCACGCATGGGCTGGACAGGGGCGGGAGGATTCCGGGGGAGACCCTCACGTACCCTTTGCCATCTCGTCGCCGCATTCCGGGCAGTGGATAAAGAGCCACATCCGGCCATCGTTCGTCATCCATCCCCCGTCATGAGGATACCCGGGAACCCTCATCGCCTCGCAGGGCCCGGCCGCCGTGACACCGGCACCGGGCCTGCACGCTTCAAGGACCCTTTGCCACACGCCACTCTTTGAAAAAGAGCGGAGTGGCAGCAGGAGTGCCCCCCTGGCTCCCGGGTTCACTGCGCCGATACCGGCCTTCCCTCTCTCACATCCTGCTCTGAGACCTCGTATGCCAGGGACGAGCCGACGACGCGGTAGGGCCCCTCCGCCCTCACCGGATAGGGGTTCTGCACCGTGGAATAGGGGACGATGAATGTTCCGTTGCGGCTCTCCTGGCGGTAGGTGAACTTCCGGCCCTGGTTGGTGACCAGATCGAGCTCGATCGTCCCCTCGCCTGCAATCCGGGCACCCTTCACCCGTTCAAATATCTTCACCTCCGAGAGCCCGTCTACCGGGTCCGTGTGGGGTGATTCATAGACAAGGCGATAGTGCTGAAGCGCCGGGATGCGGGAGAGCGGGATGGCCAGGGAATTGCTGAGCACCGCCGCTGAAGTCTCCCCGCCGCCAGACCCGGAGAATCTGTCCTTCCTTTCGCGGGCTGTCTCGTAGGGCAGATACTCCAGGTGGGTTATCACCGGGACGGAGCCGGCTCTCTCCTGGTACTCGAGGTAGTAGGCCTTCCCCGGGCCGGAGAGGGATCCGTCGAGTGCATGGAGCTTCGCGATCATGGTCTGGTAGTACGGACTGTCAATGAGTGTGAGAGACGAGGAGGATCTCCCGCCTTCCGCGGGCAGCATGAAATCCCATGTGTAATACCTGCTCTTTCGCGAACTGTTGTACAGCGCCGCGGTATTCACGAATTTCGTATTCGCCATTTTGATGTCGGTGATGATATAGCGGGAACCGAGGCGTGTGGCGATCTTTTCTGCCTCCTCTTCACCCGGAGCCATCAGGAATGCGATGGTACCGTACCTGCCGAGCGTGTTGTCCTGGAAGGGATTTGAGTTGGGGATCCGCTTCCCAAGAACCGTGATCCAGTGGCCATAGTCCCAGAGCGAGAGGACGCCGTAGGCAGTCGGGATGTAGGACCTGTTCTCCGGGGAATAGACTCCCAGGTACTCGACCCCGGGATCTGGGCTTGCCCCGGAGAGCCAGGTAAGGGCACCCGTCCAGTCATCCGGGACGAGAAGGGCCTCGTAGCGGCCGGGGCTTGTTGCGTCCTGGTACAGGGACACCATCCCGAAGAGGACAAGGGCGAGCAGGACCAGGCTCATGGCGTTCGTGCCGAGATACGTGGTCTTCCTGGCAATTTTCTCCTTTTTTCCAGTTGCCCTGGCTTTTTTCTCCGTCGGGACATCTGTTCCCTTGTGCGAGGCTTCACTGCAGTACGCGAATATGATACCTGCCGCCAGCGCGACAAGGACCGAGAGATAGTATTCGTACCTGACGTGGGCCAGGGTTGCAGGGAGGATCACCGCTGCCCAGGCAAGGACGAATAAGTACCACGGCTGCCGCCCCCTGTACCAGGCGAGGGCGAGCGCCACGATACCTGCTGCAAAGAGGAATATCCCTACGTTGAAGCTCGACCACGCCGCAGCAAGGCTCATCGCCTCCATCTCCTGGATGGGGTGGGCGGTTGCAGTCGATCCAAAGAATACTGCGAGAGAATGGGTGAACGTGTTCCCGACCGACGGCAGCGCAACCAGCAGCGTCGTGATCCCGGCAATTCCGACGACGACGAGTGAGAGTACGAAATGTGTGATATTTCTGCCGAATGTATACGAGAGGGCAAGGAGCACGAGGGTGCCGGCGACGAGGAGCCCGTACATGGAGCTGTGTCCAACGGTATACGTCGCGAGCGAGAATCCTTCCCGCTGGATCATGGAGAGCGAATACACCACCAGGACGATGGAGAACGCGATGCCATTCACCAGCGCGAGTGAGATGCATGATCTCCTGTCGGAGGGGGCGGTGATGTACTGGACGAGGGTAAAGAGTGCCACAATCAGGGCAAAAATGATCATGGTAGGCATGACGAGGAGCCCAAGGAGATAGGCGACCCCTGCACCTGCTGCAAGCACTCCCCCATGAAGATACGTCGATGGATCGTTGAGGCGGATATCCCTTGCTGCCGCATACCGGAGCGCCTGGATGTACAGGAGGCAGAAGAGTGTGCTGAAGAGTACCTCGGCGGCATGGTGATCCACGAATCCGAAGCTGGTCCTGAGGAAATACCCGCCCGGGATGATCGCGATGGCTGCTGCCGCAACGAGGCCGGCCTTCCAGTCGTAGAGTGTTTTTCCCAGGAGGTAGACGACGGGCACTGTCAGCGCTGCAAGGAGAGGGGGGACGAAAGAGGCGGAGAAGAGGACCTCTTCACGGGTCGCAGCCCCGGAAAGCAGTGCTATAGTCGCGGCGATGAACGGGAAGAGCGGGCCCCAG
This sequence comes from Methanolinea sp., assembly GCA_025453675.1. Classification (GTDB taxonomy): domain Archaea; phylum Halobacteriota; class Methanomicrobia; order Methanomicrobiales; family Methanospirillaceae; genus Methanolinea_A. Next base: position 10,840 of record JALOPW010000035.1, on the reverse strand, counting down.
TCGAGCAGTTTCCCCGTGGGGAAGGCAGTCATGGGATCGAACCAGTTATAGGTGGGATAGTGGGCGACCATCAGTTCGATCTGCCTGATATTGTACCAGGGATCAGCACCCAGAACCGGCGGCACCTGGTTCTGCAACAGGTAGGGAACCAGGAGCATGCGCAGGCCGATGGTGACCGCCATCAGCAGAACAATGCATACCCCGATGGCAATTCTGCGGTTTTTCGCGACCCATTCTGCAAGTTTTTTCATGCATCACCCTTTCGATAGATCTTTGTTACTGAGTAGGCATGTTAAAGTTTCTATCTGTCGCGAATGAGTCCCTCCTTCATGTGACCGTGACGGGTGCGAACACGCCCCAGGGTGCAGGGAATCCTGCCAGGTATTTATACCAATGATGGCAATGCCAGTATACAGTATTCAAGGATGAGCATCATGCATACCCTCACGTATAGAACTTTGATGGTCGTCCTCTTCCTGGTCGCCTGCGGGCTTGCCTGCACCGTCTCGGCAGAGGATGGCATGATCGGTGGCGGCACCGGCTACTTCGAGATCAGCTCCACGCCCTCGGGAGCGAACGTGTACTTCGACGGCTCCTACAAGGGTTCCTCTCCGGTCACCGTGCCGGTCTCCAGCACCGGGACACCGTATCACACCATCCGGGTGACCGAGAGCGGGTACTATGACTGGGAGCAGAGTTACGATGGGAATCCCTTCGAAGGGGAGACCATCCATATCTCTGCCGAACTCGTCTATATCCCCATCACGATGCCCACCACACCCCCTGTCGGGGCCGGGAAGGGGTACTACTCCATCTCCTCCTCCCCGTCGGGGGCAAATGTCTACTTCGACAACAGCTACAAGGGTACCACCCCGTTGACCGTCTCGGTCTCGACCACCGGGACCCCGGGGCATACCGTCCGGCTCACTCTTTCCGGGTACCAGGAATGGAACCAGTACTACCCCGGCAACCCTTACGAGGACCAGACGGTCTACGTGACCGCATCCTTAACGCCGCTCCAGAACTACGGGAGCATCTCGGTGACCTCGTCTCCCTCCGGGGCCACTGCGATCCTTGACGGCGCAAGCTCCCAGCTCACCCCCTGCACCTTCCATAACGTGGTGCCTGGTTCGCACACCATCCAGGTGACGAAGTCCGGGTACTCGCCATGGAGCACCACGACGAGCGTGAGCGCGGGACTGAATACCCAGGTCTACGCATCGCTCTCATCAACCCCTCCCCAGACGGGCTCCATATACGTGACATCGGTCCCCTCCGGGGCAAGCGTGTACGTGGACGGGACCTACTACGGCCCGGCTCCGCAACTGGCCTCCGGTCTCTCCCCCGGCTACCACCAGGTCCGGATCTCCCTCTCGGGGTTCCAGGACTGGGTGGGATCCGTGAACGTGCAGTCAGGGGTGACCACGAGGGTGAGCCAGACCCTCTCTGTCGGCCCGACCCCGACCCCGGTTCCCGGGACCGGGTCCATCGCGGTCCACTCCACTCCTGCGGGAGCTGAAGTATACCTTGACAATGCATACATGGGGATATCACCCCTCACCATCCCCTCGGTTGCGCCCGGATCCCACGTGGTCCTCCTGACCCTGCCCGCCTATGCCAACTGGCAGTCCACGGTCCAGGTGCAGAGGGACCTGATCACTTCGGTGGACGCGACCCTCTCCCCGGCACCTACCCAGGCCCCGACGAAAGCAGGACTTGCGGGCCCACTGGCAGCCCTCTCGCTGGGCATCCTGGCAGTGGCATTCATGGTCAGGAAACACTAACACCCCTTTTTTCTCCTACGCGTTTTCCGCTGCAGTGGGATCTTTTCATTGTCCCAGTACTTCTCCTGCCAGCCGGGCGCCTTCTCTTCCCCGGGGAGGGTTTGTGATACGGAGGGAATCCGCGTGTGAAAAAGGGAAATACTTTCATCTTCATCCATCCAAACTGACCCCTATGGCACTCAACAGGCAGCAGAGAGACGAGGTCTGCGGCATGATGGACCGTTATGCGGAGATGTACCGTGCGAAGAACCTGGAGGGACTCCTTGCCATCTGCGCACCGGGCATCTGCGGGTTCGGAAGCGGGCCCGACGAGGTGGTGAAGAACGCCGCCGGGATGAAATTACAGGCAAAGAGAGACTTTGCCCAGGCCGATTCTCTCCGCATACGGTTCGATATCCAGCATGTGGACGGGGAGATGCCGGTCGCCTGGGTGATGGCAGACTGCATCTTCGAGGTGGTAGTGAAGGGCCAGCCGCTTTCTATGACCGGCCGCATGACCGCGGTGCTCCGGAATACCGGGTCCCGCTGGCTCTTCGAAATGGTGCACTTCGCGGTCCCCGCCGTCGGGCAGGCTGCCGGTGAGTCGTATCCCGGGAGCGCGTAAACTCTTTCCCTGCCCTTTTTTTCTCCCGGTTCCTGGGTTCCCCATGCACGCAGAGTACGACGGCTTTTCAGGAGGCGGCAATCCCACTCTCCCCGAAGTGTACCGGGAAGTTTTTAATCCTCTCATCAGGGAGAGCCAGCCGGCCATGATGAGCGGGCCATGGGATACCGGATAAATCCCCTGAGGCTCCTGTTGAGAGGACGGGGTTCCTGGCCCGGGCACCTCAACAGGAATTGAGTCCCACTGCCTCCCCTGGCAGATCCGCCAACAGGTTGATGAGACCTGCACGCCAATGGCATCACTATTTATGCCATCAGGGAGTTCCACGGAATCGGATCGCTGGTTCCGACAGGCAGAGAGGGACATTGCGGCCGCAGCCGCTTCGGGGGAGGCCGGAGCGTATGACTGGGCATGTTTCCAGGCGCAGCAGGCTGCGGAGAAGGCAGTCAAGGCAGTCCTCTTCGGGAGGGGATACCGAAAAATTCTGACCCACTCGGTCTATGAACTGGTCCTGGAGGCGGCTCCCCACTGTTCCCCGCTCAAGTCTTTTACGCGTGAGGCAAAAGACCTGGACAGCGTCTATATCACCGCCCGTTACCCAAATGGCATCTCCGGATCCCTGATCCCGGCCGACTACTACACCAAGGAGGATGCAGACACATGCCTGAACTCTGCCGGCTCGATATTGGGCGCGGTCCGGCACTGTATGAAGAGATAGGACGCGAACTCTCCCGGCTGGCCGAAGAACTCCGTTCGAGGTTTCATGCCTCGCGGGTCGCGGTCTTCGGATCTTTTGTGCGGCATGACCTCCACCAGGGGAGCGATATCGACCTGCTGGTGATCGGATCCTTTCCCATGAGGTTCCATCTGCGGCCGGCCCTTGTCAGGGAGCTTTCGACATTTCCGATTGAGCCCATCTGCTATACACCGGAGGAGTTCGACGACCTCGTGGCCGGCGGCAATCCCTTTCTCCTGGAGATCCTGGAAGAGTGCCGGGACCTGTGACCGCCCCTCCCCTGGATGAGGGATGTGAGAGGGAAAGCGGGCCCGTATGAGACCTCTTCTCCCCATCTGAACGGACCTTTTGGATCCATTTCCCCTGTTGAAGGCACTGCCTGGCGAACAAGCGCCCGGGAAAAAGTGGGTTGCCTCCTCCTACAGCACCGGGAACTGGTCCTGCGCGATGGGGGTCAGGCTGTAATTCCACCAGGAGGAGGGGGGCTGCCAGGTGATGAAGGTCATGGTGTATCCCTGGCTATCCAGGCCAGAGAAGTACTGCGGGAGCTCCCACTTCAGGTACCCGCCCACCTTCGCAAAGGACTGTATCCTCGGGTCCCACCGTTCACCAAAGGTGATGTAGATGTCATACGGCCCCTGGGGCACCACCTGGTCGAACCGGTGTGCGTACCCCTTCGCCACGTAGACCGCAAGCAGTGCCCCCTTCGAACCGCGTGGGGCAAGCGCAACCACGAGATCGCTGCTTCCCTGCGAGTTGTCGATGGCCAGGAACTGGCTGCCAGGCTGCCAGGAGCCCTTCACCAGGGAGCCGCTCGGGATGGTGGGGTACCGGATCGAGAGGGCACTCTCCAGGTAATTTGCCACCACCGGCCTCTGGGTGGGATCGAGGGCGATGGCCTTCTCGTAGTCCGCGATAGCCTCGTCATAGCGTTTCAGGGCTGCATAGGCCTTCCCCCTGTTGAAGTAGGCCCTGGCAAACCCCGTTTCAAGGGAGATCGCCCGCGTGTACGCGTCGATTGCCGCATCCCAGCGGTACTGGCTGGCATAGGTATTCCCCATGTCGTTCCATGCAACGGCAGTGGCAAGGGTCCCGGCCTCACCCGAGACGATCACCATCTCGGCGGATGCTGGCACTGCAAGCCAGATCAGTGCAGCAATGAGGAGGATGTGAAAGCAGGTGTTTCGTGGGGTGGCAGGCATATGGCATCTCCTGTACAGGAATATACGAATGGTCTTTATATACCCTTGTACAGGGGGGAGGCGCATCGCGAGACCTGTAGATATCATGCACACAAGAATGATGCAATTCGCAACAGGCCCGAAGCATGTAAATGCCGGAGGCATGTTCATAGGAACACACTATGAACTCCTTTCAGGATTTCGGACATCAATTATGAAAATGCCGAAGCCATTTTGGTATGAAAACCGCATCCGCGGTTTTCATCAGGGGGGGCATGTGACCCGACCGCCTCATGTGTGTTTCTAATGAAAATCACTTCGTGATTTTCATGATTTGTGCTCGACCGCACGGCGGTCATGGGCGGTTGGTATGAAAACCGCATCCGCGGTTTTTATCATGCGGGCATGTGACCCGAGAGTCTCATGTATGTTTCATTCGAAAATGTGTGAGAGATTGTCAAAATGCCCGTATCCGGGGAAAAAACCCGAACCATGAGGACCGCGAATGCGACCTTCTCCGAAAAACGGAGATTTTTTGTTATCTGAACTGGTCAAACCTGGCATTGACCCGATCCATGATGGCACCGGGATTGATCCGGGAAGCCGATCCGCCCGCCGATGCGTTCAGGTAGAACACCCTGGGTGAAGATGCAAGATCGCTCCGCAAAAGGAAGATGTTGGTCAGCCTGATCGTCTCTCCATCGGTGATCGTGATACTCCTGGTATACTCCTGATAACCCTCCTTCTTGAGGACAAGGGTATGCGTCCCGGGGCTCACCCCCGCGATCGTCATCGGGGTGGTCCCGGCAAGCTGGGAATCCAGGTAGACATCGGCATGCGAGGGGATGGAAGTCACCCGTATGGATCCTGACGCGGGGTTGAGCACGGCCATGACCATCTTTATTCCCGACGTGGTGACCAGCACCTGGTCGACATAGTCTGCATACCCTTCCTTCGCAATCTTCACCGTGCGGAGGCCGGGCGAAACGCCGGTCACTTTCCTTGGCGTGAGACCGTAGTAGACCCCGTCGACGTATACAAGGGCAGATGAGGGGCTTGACTTGAGGTAGAGGGTCCCGGTGCGGGAGACAGGGGATCCCACCGTGACCGTATCAGTGAGGACGTTCGTTCCGTTCACCTGGATCGTGAACTTCACCCGGCCGTCCTCGAATCCGGACACGGAGAGCGGGATGATAAAGTTCTCCGGGCCCCCGTCCTGCTGTTCAGGGATGGCCGGGTTGGCCCGCTTGATGCCATACCACTCGACGAGCGAGAGGACACTGGTCTTTCCTTCCTCTACCGTGCCTTCGTTCCTGATCACCGGCCAGGTGCCGTTGATGAAGTCATTGCCATGGTATACCGTCCAGATGCCATTCACCGAGGTGCCGGAGAGGGTCAGCTCCCTTGATTCGTAATAGGGTACATCGTTCCTGAGGGTCACGGTGTTGGATTGCGTGTTCTGGTTGGTGATCCGGAAGGATGCGTTCTGCAGGTTGATGGGAAAGCTCAGGCCTTCCACGCTCCAGAGGAAGGTGGGGCCCGGTTCGTCGATGTAGACCTCCCAGTCCATCCGAAGAGCAGATTCGTCCGGAAGGCCCTGGACGGTCACAGAGATCGTGTCCCCCGGGTTCACCTGGTGGGGGGAGATGCTGATGGTCGCAGCGGAGGCTGCTGCGCCTGACAACACGATGAACGCAAGCAGCACCATGAGAATATACGAACGGGTTTTCACAGGTATCACCGGCCTTTTATACTCTATCCTTTTATAACAGGAGCATAAATCTGCCGATCACATCGGATGGAAAAAACAGAAAATGAGTGAGCCATCATACCGGGATGCTCCCCGCTCACCCGTGGAGAACCCGGGTGACACTCCTCCAACCGATTGCCCGGGCGCTCTCACCCGGAAGAGGGCTTCACCAGCCGTGGTATACCCGCGCTCTCTGCACTGCATATCCCCCCTGACGAGGGCGGTTATCGAGAATGGTGTGCAGTCGACCTCATCAGGGACAGGTTCGGGGTCTTCGGGTGGTGCGGGGGTCGGCATCACCACGACCGGGTCGGGATCGGTGGAGAAGCAGAGGATCTCGTTCCTGTTCACCACCGCGACCATGGCATTCCCAAGCCCCGAGAGCTGCACCTCCTGGATGCTGGCGCGGGGAAACCGATCCGGCGTATGTGTCCATATGGCAGTCCCGTTGCCATCAAGGAGCACAATCTCTCCACTCCCCGTCCCGGCCGCCACGAGATCGCCCTGCGGGGTCAGGGAGAGGGATTGCACTGCCCCTTCCATGCAGGACGTCCATGAGCAGTTTCCCGAGAGGTCGTACGTGCGGATGCATCCGTCCCCTGACCCGACCACGCTCATGGCGCCATCTGACGAGATCTCCATGTCGATGAGAGTGGATACGGTCTCTCTCCACCGCAATACCCCCCTGTTGGTAAAGAGGTAGACGGTATCACTGCTCCCTTCACCGTCCGCGGCCAGCAGGTACGTGCCGTTTCCGGATAATTTCAGGGTATGTACAGGGCTTCCGTATTTTCTTGAGAAGGAGCTGATGGTGCGTGTCCCCCAGGTATCTACCTCAAGGAGGTAGATGGCAGGAGTGCTCTCGAACATGGAGTAGGCCACGTAGCGGCCGTCCGCCGACATCCCCACCCCGCTGATGGTGTAGTAGCGCTTGATGAGGTTATCCTCCCAGATCTCCTCGGACCCCTCGCGGTCGTAGACCACCAGCTGGCCCTCCCGGTTCCCCACCCCGATGCGGCCCAGGTCCTCCGAGACCCCGTACCCGCAGATCCAGCCGGTGTGCCTCATCCAGAGGAGGGCGCCGTCCCGGTCGTACGCCCGGAGGGCGCCCTTGTCGTTCTCCCGGGACTCGGACTCCCCTGCGATGACAAGCGATGCGTCCGGGGCCATCTCCACCTGCATGGTGCCCTTCAGCCTCTGCGACCAGAGGAGGGTTCCCTCCCCGTCGTACAGGGAGATACCCCCCATGGATGTCCCCACGCATACCCGGGAGCCGTCTTCGCTTATCGCCACACCAGTGATGTACTCACCACTCACGTTCTTCGTCCAGAGGGGCTCTTTTGCCTGGATGGGGGTACAGGCAAGAAGCAGGCAGATGAGTGTCAGGGCCACTGCAACACCCCCGGGTCTCATGTCTTCTGTTTTTTGATCGCATGGCCTCATAATGGTAATAGTTGTCACTTCCGGGTGAATGACTCCTGGAGGGAAGCAGAGATCAGCACTGAGGTATCTCCTTCGCACCAGTTTCTCCTGCGGTCCCGGCCGGATCGCGTGACCCTCCCGACAACAGGGTGTGACGGTTTCTTCCTGTACCGGGAGAAAAACCCGATAGCCCTGCTCACTTTCCATGGGCCCGGCACCTGCGTACCCGCCCTCTCTGTGTTGCGGCCACGCGGACCTTCGGGAACCCCCTCGTCCCGGTGCACATATATGCCCATTCCCGCACACCTTCTCCTCACGTGTACGTCTTCTGCCACCTCCTGGTCGGGCTGCTGCTCGGGCTTGCCTTCTCCACGTGGAAGAGGGACCGGCTGCTGGTTGCTGCCTGTGTCCTCGGGGCCATTCTCCCGGACCTGGTCGACAAGCCACTCGGGCTTCTGATCTCCGGGACGGTCGCCTACGGGCGTATCTATGCCCACACCCTCCTCTTTGCCCTGATCCTGCTCATGGCAGGTGCCGTCCTCTGGCGCTGGTCCTCCCGGCGGACCGGCATCCTGGTGATCGCCGTCGCCCTCGGCGTCCTCTCCCACCAGGTGCTGGACGCCATGTGGCTGGAGCCGGCCGCCTGGTGCTGGCCGCTCCTCGGGCCGTTCCCCCCTCCCAAGATGGATATTCCGATCCTCCCGTACCTCCTCGGCGACCTCCTCCAGCCGGCCGAGTGGCTCTTTGCGGCCGCGTCCCTCTTCCTGGCCGCGAGCCTTGCGGGGATGCGGGGCTCCAGGGCGAGGCTTGCACCCGCACTGTCGCTTGTCATGGCCTTCTTTGCGATGTGGGTCTTTTTCTGTGCCGTGACCGGGTCTCCCTGTGCCATCACGGGGTGGGAGGACAGGGGAGACAATGCGATCGTGGCCCTGGTGCTGCTCGCGGGAGCGGTGGGGGTGGACCGGGTTGGCGCTCTCTCAGGTGGGAGGGAAAAATAGATAAGAAGAAAAGTGTGTATACACAGTGTATGGCCACAAAGACGATCAATATCAAGGAGTCCGCATACCTGGTATTGAAATCGATGAAGCGCGAGGGAGAGAGTTTCTCTGACGTGATTCTCCGGCTCTCGCAGGGAGAGGGGAGAAAGGTCACAGACTTTGTGAGATCCCTTCCGGCCGATCTCCGCGAAGAGATGGCATCGTCAGTCATCCGGGGAAAGAAGGACCTTGAGAAAGCCCGCCCCAGGAAGGTGACCTGGTGAGCGTGGTTGATACCTGTTTCCTGATCGACCTGATACGCGAAGACCCGGGCGCAATCCGGTTCGCAGAAGAGGCTCCCCTCCTCTCGACGACCTCTATTTCGGCTGCCGAGTTCCTTTACGGTGCACGGATCAGCACGAAACCGGGAGTCATCGAAGCCGCCCGGGCGTTTCTTGCACATTTCCCGGTCCTCCCGTTCGATAGTGATGCAGCGGCCATCTACGCGGAGATCGCCGCGGGTCTCCGCCAGAGTGGCGGGAGGATCTCCTCGTTTGACGAGCTCATCGCAGCCACTGCACTCCGCCACGGCGAGGTGATCGTCTCGAGGGACACACATTTCACCGCGATTCCCGGTCTTGAAGTCATTTCGTATTGAAGCGCACTTCCAACCATTTCCATGACTTGAGTATGTATTCTATGACATGTCCGGACACCATGAAGGGGAGAGAATACCTATGATCTGGCCACTCCTTGCTCTCTCCGGTGCCGTCGCCCAGGCAGCCTACAGCACGGGGGTGAAGGTGCTGCTGCCACGGGTCTCTCCCCACCTGCTGGCAGGGATCTCGTTCCTGGTCGCCTCGGGGATACTCCTCTCCCTCTCGTTCCTGGCGGGATTCCCTGTGCTCTCGGAGGGGTTCCTCCCGGCAGTGGCGGTCACGGTCGCGATCAACATCCTTGCCACCATTCTCTTCTACCGGGCGCTCGCGGTCTCCGACCTCTCCCTCTGCCTGCCGATGCTCGCCTTCACCCCGGTCTTCCTGCTCCTCACCTCGTTCCTCATCCTTGCCGAAGTGCCTTCCGCGGCGGGAATCCTCGGGATCTGCCTTGTCGCCGCCGGATCCTTCCTCCTCGCCGCCAGGGAGATACCACGCAGCACTTCCATCCTTCTGGCTCCACTCACTACCCTCTCCCGGGATGCCGGGGTGCGGATGATGCTCGCCGTCGCCTTCCTCTACAGCGTCTCGGTCAACTACGACAAGGTGGTGGTGGAGACCTCCGACCCGGTCTTCGGGTCCGCGGTCGTGCTCGGTCTCCTCGGCGCCGTGTTTCTTGCCTTGACAGGGCTTTCCTGGGGGCGGGCTCCGCTTCTCCGCGGGGAGGTCCCGCGATCGCGCCTGCTGCTCCTCCCGGCCATCGGGCTGATCCTCGTGGTGGAGGCTGTCTCGATCAACCTCGCCTACACCCTCTCGATCGTCCCCTACGTGATCTCCATCAAGAGGCTCTCCATATTCTTCGCGGTCCTCTTCGGTGCATTTTTCCTAAAAGAAGGGGATATCCGTCCCAGGGCCGCCGGGAGCCTGGTGATGGTCGCCGGGACGGTGCTGATCGCGCTGTGGGGGTGAGTGTCGTGGACTCTCCATTCCCGCGAGGAGACTGCGAGGGGTCAATCACGTGGCATGCCCGGATCAGATACCTGATCTCAATTCCCTGTCTTCTCGTCAGGCCCGTATCGATACGCAGGGTGGGTAACAAATAATTATATATAATATCGTGTATCAGTGCATTGAACAATGAAAACCATCACCATCCGGGATGATACCTATCACACGCTCCTGTCCCTCAAAGAGCCACACGACAGCTTCTCCGACGTGATCGACCGGTTGATCAGCAGGAAGAACAGGGATATCAGGGAATATGCCGGCGCCCTGAAGGACTCACCTGTTCTTGACGACCTCAGCCGGTTCACGAAAGAGGTGCGCACAGCAGGGAAGGCGAGAATATGATCATTCTCGATACCTCTTTTCTCATAGATTTTTTCCGGAATGAGGATCTCGCGTCTGCCATTCCAGGGGATATGAAACCCGCAACGACGGTGATCTCGTATTACGAGGTCATGTCAGCGATAAAGAGGATACAATCACCAAAAGAAGCACAATTCTTCTCCCATTTCTTTTCCGACGTCGAGGTACTCCCCTTCACCCTCTCCGCAGCCGGGATCGCCGCTGATATCGGGGGACGGATGGCCTCGCACGGAAACCGGGTCAATGCATTCGACATCTGCATCGCGGGAATCGCACGTGCGAATCATGCCAGGGAGATACTCACCTCGGATACCGATTTCCTGGAAATCTCGAAGTACTCGGGACTTGAAGTCAGGGGATAC
>JALOPW010000009.1 GCA_025453675.1 Methanolinea sp. | reverse complement strand
CCGGAGGGAAAGAGCGCCTCGCTCGGGGACCCGGAGGGAAAGAGCGCCTCGCTCGGGGACCCGGAGGGTTGGGGCTGTCGCCCCAACTGCTCCCGGGGGTCCTAACTATCCTCGGGCTTATCGTGGCAGGAGTGCTGGCTGGTCGTGTGAAAAATGTAAAAACGTCTCTTTTTTAAAAATTCGCCATCCTTTTCAGGTCTTATCGCCGTATTCTTTCAAATCTTGGTGTATGAGAAGGAGTGGTTCCCATAAGCATTTTCAGGGTGGAGTGGAGCATTCAATAAGTGACTATCATCTTCAAGGTTGTCGTGACACCGGATACAGAAGATGGAGGGTTCACGGTCAGCTGCCCAGCTCTTCCAGGTTGCCACTCAGAAGGAGAGACAATTGAAGAAGCGCTCGAAAATATCAGGGATGCAATTTCCGGATGCGTAGCGGTGCTGAACGAACGAGTTCAAAAACATCAGGGAAGCAAAGTTATCGACATTTCTGTATAACATGTCGAAACTGCCTGTCATTTCTGGATCAATCGCAGTGAAAACTTTTTCTAAATTCGGTTTTACCGTTTCCCGCCAGACAGGAAGCCACGTTATCATGGAGAAAGCCGGGCTTGATGTGACTCTCTCGGTTCCACTCCATACCGGATTGAAGAGGGGAACATTGGGAAATCTCATCAGGGATGCCGGCCTCACCGTTGATGATTTTATAGGGGATGCTCTGAAAACCCTCCCTCACTCCACACTCCGCTCGAACCGGATCGCCGCCTCGCTCCCCTTCATGCAGAAGTCCTTGCCAGAGAGCCCGAGCACCGGGTAAAGTGCGCATTTCGGGCATATGCAGTGCTTGTCATCGCGGATGCACTCGTTGCTCATCCCCAGCACGCAGTAGAGGAGTTCACGGCCCCGTGAGGCGCATTCATCATAGCTCGGGCATTCCGGGCAGCAGCAGGACCGCTTCCAGGTGTCGTAGGTCTTCCACCGCTCCTCCTTCCGGCGGGTCTTCAATTCCCGCATCACTTCCGTGAACGTATCCATTCCGATCTCCACAGAACAATGATGGGAGCACGATGAGATGAAGGATGCGGCAGGAGGGCTACCCCTCGTCGGGTCGCGGGGGTGGTGAAATTTATTATCCTTGCCGGGCGACCCTTCACCAGATGGGCTCGTATGAACGGAGGATACAAACCTATATCATCCTCCTGGTCTCGGTCATGCTCCTCGGCGTCGCCGGGTTCTCCCTCCTCGAAGGGTTCTCGCCATTCGATTCCTTCTACCTCACCATCGTGACCATCGCCACCGTGGGGTACGGCGACCTCCACCCCGTGACTGCCGGAGGGAAGGTGCTTGCCATCATCCTGATCGTGGCGGGGGTGGGGTGCTTCGTAGGGGTGGTGGCAAACGTGGTCGAGCACATCGCCTACCGGCAGGAGCGGGCCCGGCGGCGGGAGAAGACGAACATGCTGGTGGGCCTCTTCTTCTCCCAGGTGGGCACCTCACTGCTCGCGACCTGTGCACGGCTCGATCCCGGGAGGGAGGATCTCGCCCGACTCCTCCGGGACCCTGGGGGAATCGGGAATAAGGAGCTCAACGGGCTCACCGCAACCCTGTTGTCCCGTACCTATGCCCTTGACTGCCGCGAATTTGATCTGGCCGGGATCAGGGACACCCTGGGGCAGAAACTGGACGTGATCACCATCCTCCTGCAGAACCCCGACCTTGAGGAGCACTCGCGGTTCACCGATCTGCTCCAGGCGCTCCTCCACCTCTGGCAGGAGCTGGCGCACCGCGAGGTGCCCTGCGACCTGCCCGAAAAAGACACCTCCCACCTCTCAGGGGACCTCAACCGGGTCTATGGGCTGCTGGTCACGGAATGGGTCGTATACCTGGGTCACCTGAAGATACACTACCCGTACCTCTATTCCCTTGCCATCCGCACCAATCCCTTCGACGAGAATGCCTCGGTGATCATCACCGACTGACACGGTGGTTGCACGTGTCCCCCCTCCACCGCCTCCTCGTCGGGAGACGAAGGGGCATGAAATGCACACCTCTCGTTCATATGCAGTCACGAAAACCACCTTGACCGGGCGCGACAGGCCGAGGCGTCGCACCGACCCCTTCCGGGAGGTGGGGGACCTCTCCATCCGGTGTCAGGTGGGCGGCAGCCCGGAATCAGCAGAAGGCACAGGAGATGCAGTGACACAGGTGAGGGAAGGATGAGCCGGTAAAAATCCCCCTCACTGCCTTCCCTGGAGCGGGCAGGGTGATACCCATCACAAACGCCTATAAAGGGTGGAGGGGCATTATTCCTGCAGCACGATCCGGGGGGACCTCGTCCAGGAATGGCACCTGGCTCCTCTGGTGCAGGCATATGCATGGAACATGTACATGAAAACTATCTCATTCGTTGATCTGGATCTCCCGGATCCCCTTATGCGGGCCATCCTCGACCTTGGGTTCGAGGAGCCCACCCCCATCCAGTCACTTGCCATCCCCGTCATCCGCGAACGCCACGACATGGTCGGCCAGGCCCATACCGGGACCGGGAAGACCGCCGCCTACGGCATCCCGCTCCTGGAGCAGATCGATGGCAACCGCCCCGAAGTGCAGGCCCTGGTACTCTGCCCCACAAGGGAACTGGCCATACAGGTATCAGAGGAACTCCTCAAACTGGCCAAATACCTGCGTGGTATCGTCATCCTCCCCGTCTATGGAGGGCAGCCGATCGAGCGGCAGATCTCGGTGCTCAGGAAAGGGGTCCAGGTGGTGATCGCGACACCCGGGCGGCTCATCGACCACCTCGATCGCCGTACCATCAACCTCTCCGCGGTGAAGATGGTGGTCCTTGACGAGGCAGACGAGATGCTGGACATGGGATTCCGGGATGATATCGAGCTTATCCTGAAGCGGATCCCCGTCGAGCGTCAGAACGTCCTCTTCTCTGCCACCATGTCAAAGGAGATCCTGGCCCTGACCCAGAAGTTCTTAAAAGACCCCCGCATGGTCAAGGTGGTGCACGGCCGGCTGGAGGTCCCCACCATAATAGAGCAGCGCTACTTCGAGGTCCGGGACTCTGAGAAGGTAGAAGTCCTCTCCCGGCTGATCGACTTCTACAACCCCCGGCTCTCCCTGGTCTTCTGCAACACGAAGAGGAAGGTGGACGAGGTCTGCTCCCAGCTCCAGGCAAGGGGCTACCTGGCAGAAGCCCTGCACGGTGACATGGACCAGAAGGGGCGTGAACGGGTGATGTCCCGGTTCCGGACCGGGGCGTCAGACATCCTGGTTGCCACCGACGTGGCCGCCCGCGGGATTGACGTGGAGGAGGTGGGAGTCGTCTTCAACTATGATGTCCCCCAGGACCCTGAGTATTACATCCACCGCATCGGGCGAACCGGGAGGGCAGGGAAATCCGGCAAGGCATTCACCTTCGTCTCCGGGAAAGAGATGTGGAAACTCCGGGATATCCAGAAATTTGCCAAGATCCGGATTGCCCGCCATGCAATCCCGGCCGAGGAGGATCTCCGGGAACGTCGGATCGTCAACATGATAGAGAATATCAGGGGGACCATCTCCTCCGGGGACCTGGAACCCTACATCGCCCGCGTAGAGCAGGTGATGGGGGACGAACACACTTCGCTCGAGGTTGCCGCGGCGCTCTTCAAGATGCAGTCCGGGACACTCGAGGGGGCAGGTGGGGGAAAGGGAAGGAAGAGGTAGGCTCCCTTCCAAAATGCGCCCCCTGCATGGTTCAATTGGAAATTTCTCACCAATAATTATTAAATTCTGGAATATCCAACCATTTTGTATACATTCCGGGAAAATTGCCCGGAACGGCCGGCACCCATGATCACTGTCCTTCTCGTGCATGACAACAGCGATGCCCTTGAGAGCACCCGGGCCTACCTGGAGCGGATGGGGGAGATCAGGGTTGATTCCGTGCACTCCACGAAGCAGGCCATGGAGATGGCCCGGCGCAGGAGATACGACATCATCATCTCCTACTATCGCCTCCCCGAGGTGAACGGCATCGAGTTCCTGGCCGACATGACCGGCATCGAGCTCCTGCGGGAACTCAAGAGCGCCCAGGCCGGGATCCCGTTCATCCTCTATCACCGCACAGACCGGGACTCCCTTCTCATCGAGGATGTGCACTTCGCGGCCGAGGTCGCCACCCAGGCAGGGGGTTTTCGGGCACCTGTCGCAGAGATACGGGACATGATCTACCAGGCGGTCCTCCGCAAGAAGGCCGAACGTGACCAGGCACTGCGCGGTGACCTCCTCTCTGCCATCCTCTCGGTCTCTCCCCTGTGGCTCTGCCAGGTCAGGGGCGGGAACTTCGAATGGGTCAACTCCACCATGGCCCGCGCCCTCGGGATGGATGCCGGGTCTCTCTCGGGAAAGAGTATACAGAACATATTCCCGGGAAGCGATGAATATGACCGGGCCCTCAGGGAGCTTGGCCACCGGGTCGATGACCAGGGGTGGGGCCACGCAGAATCAGTGCTCCGGCGAAGCGACGGGACCCTTCTCCCCTGCAGGCTCAGGATCCGGGCCATGGACCCCGAAGACCCTGCCCGGGGCCAGGTGCTGGTCTGCGAGGACCTTTCTGACCAGAAGAAGCTCCTGGAGGCCCAGAAAGAGAGCGACCTCCGCTACCGGGAATTCCTCCAGAATGCCTCGAGCCTGATCATCAAACTGGACCCCGAGGGTATCGTCACCTTCTTCAACAAGCATGCACAGGCCTTCTTCGGCTACTCCGAGGCTGAAATTCTGGGAAAGAGAGTGCTCGACACCCTGATCCCCCAAAGAGCCCGGAAAGGGGCCGCGGACTTTGTCACCGACACCAGCCTGAACCACGAGGCATCAGGTCTCCGGATCAACGAGATGATGCTCCGCGGCGGGGAACCGGTCTGGGTGGCATGGCACACCAGGGCCATCCGCGACGGGAGCGGGCACCTGGAGGAGGTGGTCTGCATCGGCCATGACATCACCGACCACGAGCACCGGGACCGGCGCAGGATCAGCACCGCCATGTGGCGGGACACCGTGATCACCGGGACCGACATCCAGGAGGGGGTCTTTGACTCGGTGCTGTACATCTGCATGGAGATCGCAAAGGAGGGGAGGGAGGGCAAGCAGGTGGGGACCGCGTTTATCATCGGGGACTCGGACGCGGTCCTGGTTAAGTCAAAGCAGCTGATCCTCAACCCGTTCGAGGGCCATCCCGCCGCCGACCGGATGATCACCAACCACGATATCAAGGAGAACATCAAGGAGCTGGCCCAGCTCGACGGGGCCTTCGTGGTGAGGGGCGATGGCCGGATAGAGGCTGCAGCCCGTTATATCACGATCGATACCAGCAAGGTGGGGATCCCGAAAGGGCTGGGCACCCGGCACTCATCAGTGGCGGGGATTACCCTGGTCACGAACGCTATCGGCATCGTGCTCTCGCAGAGCGGGGGCAAGATCTCCATCTTCAAGAATGGCCGTATGGTCCAGGAAATTGCCTGACCGACGGGTGGAGGGGGACGACTCTTCCTAGGTCCCGCCCCGCCACATCCCCTCCGGCACACGAATCTCGAACCTGGCCCCGGCCCCCTCCCTGCCGGTCTCCTGGAGAGAGGCCCCGATGATGGAGAGGATCTCTTTTGACAGCCAGAGGCTGTATCCCCTGTTCCTGCCGTGCCCCCTCTCGAAGAGTGCCCTCTTCTTTCCTTCCGGGATGCCGGGGCCATCATCCTCGCACACCAGAAGGAGGCTGCCGTTCTCCTCAACCTGGGAGATGGTGACCCGGGTGAGCCCATGGGCATGGTCGAGGGCGTTCTTGAGCAGGGTGAAGAAGACATGCCTGAGAACGGGGGGAGAAAAGATCTCTATCGAGCCGACCTGTACTTCAATCCGGACGTTCCCGGGATCGGTCCTTTCCTGTGCGGACCGTACGAGGGAAGAGAGTGGCATCCAGCGGGGATCCTCGACCGCCAGGTCCTGGAAGTCCCTGGTGAACTCGATAAGCGCCTGGATGATCTGCCCCGCAGTCTCTTCTTTTCCCAAAAAATCCCTTAACGTGGGGTCTTGTATGAAATCCTCCGAGAACTGGAGGAACCCGATCAGGATGGTCAGCTGGTTGAGGATATCGTGACGGACGACCGAGAGGAGGTCTTTTGCCTTCCTGCGGGAGGCTTCGATTGCCAGGGCTTCCCGGCTGGGGACCCCATCCTGCATCACCATGGCGGTCCAGGCGGCTGCAGAAGGCAATTTTTCCCCGGGAGAAGTGATGGGGAACACCTCGCCCTCCAGGACTACCCGTTCCTTCACGTTCCCCGTCAAGGAGCTCCTGACATTCACCCTCTTCCCCTCACGCAATGCCGAGAAGAGTGCGTCCTGGATCTCGAACGGCAGGGACTCGAGCACCACCCTGGCAGGCTTTCCCATGCAGTCTCCGGGTGATCTGCCGCCGCACAGGGAGGCCATGGACGGGTTTGCGTAGATGATGCGTCCCTCCCTGTCCACCGCACAGACCGGGCCCGGCATGGCGTCCAGCAGGGCCTGCCGGATACTCTCCCCAAAACCACCCCCTTCTTCTCTCTCGCTACGGTCTCCCACGATCTCTCCGGTGAAGATGATCTTTTACCGACCTCCCCATGAACATGCCGGTAATTTTCCTCCTTCCGCTGACTGGTGTGCTATTCTCTTGGTATACACACGTTTCCTTTCTCCTGATCGGGAGAGAGGAGGTATATGCCGGAAGGGGCTTTCACGGCATTCCGGACCAGGCGATGCATATACGCCTTGGACAGCCCGAACGCATTCTGCACCATGCATCCACGGGCAAGATGGGCACAGAATGCGGCCGAGTAGCAGCACCCTGCTCCGTGCACAGTGAGGGGGTACCGGGGTGTGGATATGATCCATTCCCGGCCGGCAGTGATCAGGATGTCGGTCGCCTCATCCCCTGGCAGATGCCCTCCCTTGATGAGGACGTATTCGGGGCCGAGGTCCAGGATATGCAGGCCTGCCCAACGTGCGTCCTCGAGCGTGACAAGAGAGGAACAGCCCGAGAGCGCCTCTGCCTCATGAATATTGGGGGTCACCACCGTGGCCCTGGGGAGCAGGAGCTCGATGAGATCCTGTTGTGCACCCTGCTCCAGGAGCTCGTGCCTGCTGGTGGATATCATCACCGGGTCGAGCACCAGGGGAACATGCTCGGGGAGCTCCCTCTCCACCACCCTGATGGTTGCCGCACCACCCAGCATCCCTGTCTTGAGAGCCTTGATATCAAACTCGGCAGAGATGGTCTGCAACTGGAGTGCCACCATCCCCGGATCGATCAGTTGAATGCCCCTGACTTCGCGGGTGTTCTGTGCGGTCAGAGCCGTGATCACCGAGAGGCCCCATACCCCCAGTGACTGGAACACTTTCTGGTCCGCCTGCACCCCTGCGCCACCCCCCGAATCGGACCCGGCGATGGTGCAGGCACAGGCAGGTAGCTCCCTCTCCATGTGCAGGCATTGAGGGCAGGCATCGTGATATAGCTTATCCATTTGATATGCAGACCATGGCGGGGAGATTGCCACCGGTACCGGGGATATAAAGCTGTTTTCCAGAGAATCCTCAGACGATCCCCCCAGCGGCTGGCGGACAGGTCCAGCGGACATACTGCTGCAAGGCCATCCAACTAGGCGGGATACGATTATTGCCCCCTCTCTCCTCATAGTGGTAAGAGGAAGACCCACATGCCACTCCAGGATGACCCCCTCATTGTAGCCCAGGGAACAGGCGCCCTCGGCCTTTTTTCGGGAATGGCGAACCGGCACGGGCTGATTGCCGGTGCAACAGGGACTGGAAAGACCGTAAGTCTGCGGGTGCTGGCCGAGCAGTTCTCCAGTATCGGCGTCCCGGTCTTCATGGCAGATGTCAAGGGGGATCTCTCCGGGATGGCAAAACCGGGCGGAGAGAACGAGAAGGTATCCGGGCGGGTCCGGGAACTCGGGCTCTCTCAATTTTCCTACCAGGGTTTCCCGGTGGTCTTCTGGGACCTCTTCTCCGAACAGGGCCACCCGGTGCGGACCACGGTTTCAGAGATGGGGCCTCTTCTGCTCTCGCGGATCCTGGATCTCTCCGACACCCAGGCCGATGTGCTGACCCTGATCTTTCGGATCGCCGACGACCAGGGCCTCCTCCTCCTTGACTTAAAAGACCTCCAGGCCATGGCCCGGTACGCGGGCGAGAACGCCAGGGATCTCCGGGCAGCGTATGGCAACATCTCCCCTGCCACGATCGGGGCCATCCAGCGGAGCCTGATTGCCCTCGAGGACCAGGGGGGCGCTCAGTTCTTTGGCGAACCGGCACTGGAACCGGGTGCATTCCTCGCCTCGGTGGAAGGGAGGGGTGTCATCAACATCCTGGCCGCCGACAGGCTCCTCCAGTCACCCAGACTCTATTCCACCTTCCTCCTCTGGCTCCTCTCCGAGATCTACGAGCAGTTGCCCGAGATAGGAGACCCGGAAAAGCCAAAACTGGTCTTTTTCTTTGACGAGGCCCACCTCCTCTTCGCAGACGCCCCGAAAGCACTCCTCGAGAAGGTGGTCCTGGTAGTCCGCCTGATCCGATCAAAGGGGGTTGGGGTCTACTTCGTCACCCAGAACCCCCTTGACCTCCCTGACGATGTCCTCGGGCAGCTCGGAAACCGGGTCCAGCATGCATTGCGGGCGTTCACCCCGAAAGACCAGAAGGCGGTGAGGGCCGCAGCAGAGACTATGCGGCAGAACCCGGCCCTTGACACAAAGTCGGCCATCACCGAGCTGCGGACCGGTGAGGCGCTCGTCTCCTTCCTTGACAGAAAAGGGACCCCGGGAGTGACCGAACGGGCCCTCATCTACCCGCCGGCAAGCCGCCTGACACCGCTCACCATCGATGAACGAAAATCCGTGCTCCAATCCTCTCGGCTCTACGGGACCTACGAGAAGGTGGTGGACAGGGACTCTGCCTACGAAATGCTGGCAGCAAGGGCAAAGAGGGCGGTCGCCGCTGAAAGAGAACCGGGGACCAGGGCCAGATCCACAACCAGGACTTCCGGCACCGCCTCGCGAAAGACAGGAACGGACATGCTCACCAAAATGGCCGGGAGCGCCGCCCGGGCCGCGGGGAGCCAGGTCGGGAGGGAGATCATCCGGGGCATCCTTGGATCGCTCGCAAAGAAATAATGCGTTCAGGGGCCATGCATTCCCGATTCGGTCAATTAAATAACCGAATAATAGAGAGTGCCCCTTCTGTTCGGGTTCTTTCGCCCTGATCAGTCGAGAGATCATTTCTCTTACTCCTGCCATTTGGGTGAAAGCCGTGGCATGCAACCCGCACATTCGAATGATGAACGCTATGTCATTCACCTGAAGAACCGGAGCGTTCAACCCTGCGAACCGGGAGTGTTCTGCGGCACAATCCGGAACATCCCCTCCGGCACGAGGATCTCGAACCGGGCTCCAACCCCCGGGACGCCGGTCTCCCGTATCGAGATCCCGGTGATGGCGAGGATCTCCCTGACCAGGAAGAGGCCGAATCCCTTGTTTTTCCCGTATCCTCTCAAAAAAATCTTCTCTTTCTCGTCATCCGGGATTCCTCTCCCGTTGTCCTCGACCACAATGGCCAGGCCCCCGGCTGACGGTTCACAGCGGACCACGATCCGTGTCACCTGTCCGCCATGCCGGACAGCATTGTCAAAGAGGTTGAAAAATACCCGCTCGAGCATCGGGTCGGCAAATACCTCGAACCTGCTGCAGGTATCCGACAACATCACCTGGGGCAGGCGGGTATTCTCCACAATCTCCCCTATTTTAAACCAGGCCGGGGCGTTGATGCCAAGCTCCTGGTAGGTCCTGGTAAACTCGATCTGGTGCGAGATACTACTGGCCGTGTCCTCCATCCGGGAAAGGTATTCAGCCAGGACCGGATCGGGATTGTGCATCTCCGCAACCTGTATAAACCCCTGCAGGATAGTCAGCTGGTTTGCCACGTCATGGCGGGTGATGCTGTTCAGGAGGTTGAGTTTGCGGTTCGCTTCCCGGATGGCATTTTCCATATTTTTTCGTTCGGTGATATCACGAATCACGGCCTCTGTCCCCGATGCTTCACCATTTTCGTAAAAGAGAAGATGGGCATCGAGAGATCCCCAGAATGTTGAGCCGTCTTTCCTCTTGAACTCGACCTCGTACTCATCAACAGCATTGTACTTGCGTATCTGGTCCAGTAATACCCGCCTGTCCTCCTGGAAAAGGTAGATGGCGTCCATTGGCATGCCGATCATCTCATCAGCCGTCGTATACCCCAAAATTCGAGCCGCAGAGGGGCTTGCCATGACGATGCGGCCCTCAATATCCGCCCTTACAAACCCTTCGTGGATCTTTTCGATGACGCTCCGGTATCGCTCCTCGCTCTCGCGAAGGACACGTTCCCTCTCGCGATCTTCCATTACATTGTGGAGAGTGCCGAGGGTTGCCGGCTTTCCGCAGAAAGTTGCCGGAGCAATAATCATTTTGACCGGGATCCGGCTCTTTCCATCATGGTGCAGCACAGAGAATTCATAGACATCCGGGGGAGTCTCCCCCTTGAGGCGTTCACGGTGCCGGGTCAACACCAGTTCCCGGTCCTCAGGTGCTATAAGGTCAGCAATAGATCGTCTATCCAGTTCGTCGCTCTGGTATCCGGTCAGGGTGACAAACGCTGTGTTATGGAAGACCAGCAGCCCTTCCTGTGCGATAAATATCCCATCCTGGCTCTGTTCAACGACTGTCCGGTATTTTTCCTCACTCTCGCGGAGCGCCTCTTCGGCATTCTTCCGCTCGGTAATGTCCCGGCCTTCGGGAATCAGATACAGGATTTTCCCGGTTGAATCTTCCACCGGCTTGATGGAGAAGTCGATATATGCAAGATGACCGTCGGCTGCAGGATGCGTCGCCTCGAACCGGACTGTTTCGCCGGATGCTGCCCTCCGTATGGCATCTTTCAGTCTCTCCTGCAAATCTGCAGAATGCGACCACCACGGCGTCTCCCAGAAAGGTCGGTTCATGACTGCCGATGCTGAAATGCCGGCAAACTGCAGTGCAGCCCGGTTTGCCTCAATCAATGTACCGTCAAGGATCATCAGCCCGATGAACTCGAAGGACTGGTCTATGATGGCCCGGAATTTTGCCTCACTCTCCCGCAACGCGTCTTCCACCCGCCTGCGCTCAGTGATGTCAAGCGCAGTAAACGTCACACCTTTCGCATGGTCAGCCGGGTCGAGTGGTGTCGAGCTGATCAGAATCTGCCGGATTTCACCGTCTTTGCGCTGCCAGCGGGTCTCGACCGTACCGGTCCCGTATTTCCTGATCTGTTCGTATTTTTCCCTTCCTACATACTCGAAATCCTCATCAGAGGGATAGAGGACGCGGGCACTTTTTCCCACCAGTTCCTCACCGGTATACCCGGTCATTTCACAGATCCGGTCATTGACCTTAAGGATCACCCGGTTTGAGACAAGCCCTATCCCGACCGGTGCCGCCCGGAAAATACTGGCAAGCGTTGCCTCGCTCTCCCGCAAGGCGTATTCCACCCGCTTGCGCTCGGTGATGTCCCGGAAGATGCTGATGACGGACGGCCTGCCCTCGTAGAGGATCGGTTTTGCGGTGATCTCGGCCAGGAACGGTTGCCCGTCGACTCTGATCAGCCGCTGCTCATGTAGTGGTATCGTCCTGCCATATGCGCTCATCTGGGAAAAGTGCTCAAGCGCTGTCTGCCGGTCGTCCGGGTGGATGAACGGCATGATGCTCTTCCCTATGAGGTCGTCCGCTGAATCCGCTCCGGAAAGCCGGATACACTCACGATTGGCAAAAACAATAACGCCATCGCGATCAACGATCACTGCATCCGGGGCAAGGTCCACAAGAGACCTGTACTTCTCCTCGCTCTCCTGCAGGTGCTCCTCGATCTTTTTCCTATCGGTGATATCCCTGATACTCGCATGGATCATCTGCTGTCCCGCGATATGGATACGGGTTAAAATCGTCTCGGTCAGTATATGGGTCCGGGCAGCATCGTGCTTCTGGTGCGCCCACTCATAATGGGCCTGACCTTCTTCCATTACGGTGCGAAAAATTTCATCAGCGCGAACAGAAGAAGAAACACCATCAGGCTGAAATTCCGGGGCAAAATATTCAGGGGAATACCCGCGGATCTCTTCTTTGTCCTTCAATGCAAAGAGGGCGAGAAATGCGTCGTTGCAGTCTGTAATCTTTCCGGTCCCATCAATCAGCATCTGTGCTTCAGCAGATTTTTCGAACAGGGTTTTGAACCGCTCCTCGCTCTCCTGAAGCGCTTCTTCGGTATTTTTACGGTCCGTGATATCGATGACTACCCCTCGGAAGCCGGAAAGCACCCCTTCATGAAAAACTGGTGCCGTATAGATCATTGCGGGAAACGGGGTCCCATCCATGCGAATGGCGGTATATTCCGGATTTGTATCCTCTATCCCGTGGAGGAGATTTCCAATACTCGTCCGGGCGCGCTGGTGCTGGGCAGGATCGATACAGGAGAGTGCGTTTACTCCACGCTCAAGAAAACCGGGTTTCAGGCCAAATGCCCTCTGGGCATACTGGTTCGCATAGGTGATCCGCAGATCCGTATCCATCTCGAAGACGATCTGGGGCAGCATCTCGGCAAGCTCGCGGTATTTTCCTTCACTCTCCCGGATCCGCTTTTCGCTTTGTGCCAGTTCCTCATACTGCCCGCGGAGTTCCTCGTCAGACGCCGCAAGTTGTTCGTTCGCAGCCCGGAGTTCATCCTCGGCCCGCCGTCTTTGTAAGACATGCCAGAGCCCCTGCATCAATACAGTGAGCTGCCTCACATCGTTATCCGAATAATCGGAGGGTTTGTTCGCGACCCCGGCAACCATCACGATATTCCCCCCATCCATGATGGGGACGTTCATGTGCCGGGTGATGTGGGGGTGCCCTTGTGGATATCCCTTCTTTCCGGGATTGGGGGCCTGGTAATCGTTGGTGATGACAGGCCGGCGCTGCCGGACCGCCTCTCCCCAGAGCCCGGTCTTCTCCACCGGGTAGATGATCGGTTTCTCCCGCATGGAGCACTCCTGCATGGCAGTCTGCGACCACGCATACATCATGAGTTCGGTCTCTTCATCATTGAGAAACGCTACGTATCCCAGGGAACTTCCGGTCACAGATCCTGCCCCTTCCACTGCATAGGAGAGCAATTCTTTCTCCGG
Organism: Methanolinea sp.; assembly: GCA_025453675.1. GTDB lineage: Archaea > Halobacteriota > Methanomicrobia > Methanomicrobiales > Methanospirillaceae > Methanolinea_A. The sequence continues at coordinate 50,651 of JALOPW010000009.1, read as the reverse complement.
TTGTCTGGCCATCTCGTAAAAACCGAGCATGTAGCGGAGCCGCAACTCACTCTCGCGGACCTGTTGCTCGCTTTTTGCCAGTTCCTCGATCTGACATCTCAGTTCCTCGTCAGACGCTGCAAGTTGTTCGTTTGCCGCACGGAGCTCCTCTTCTGTTTTTTTCAACTCCGTGATGTCGCGTATGGACTCGATCGCCCCTACAATCGCTCCCTGCCGGTCATAGAGCGGGCTTGCCGTGCCCATCAGCGTGACCAATCTCCCTTTCGGGCGGGGTAGCGTGGTATCTGCGATAAGGATGTCTTTTTCATGAATGATGTGCGAATAAGATTTTGCAATAACCTCTTCTGATTCGAATATCAGGTCGATGAGTATCTTGCGCCGTATGCCGTAGAACGGGATCGCATACTCAAAATCACCTTTTCCCAGTATATCAGAGGCAGAAATGCCGGTCATTTCCTCGATGGCGCGGTTCCATGCGATCACCTTGCCGGACCGGTCAATGGCAAACGTCGCATCGGGCAGAAAGTTGATGAGGTCAGCGAGTCGCTTCTCTGATTCGATGAGAGAGAGTTCCGCCCGCCGCCGTGCAACGGCCTGGCGGACCTTGTGAGCAAGTTCGGCAAACTGTGCCTTCGGGTCACCGCCTTTCTGGAGATAGAAGTCAACCCCAAAGTTGATGGCCTGGATCACAATCTCCTCTCTTCCACGGCCGGTAAAGAGGATAAACGGGATGTCTCCATGCTGCTCGCGAACTGCTTTTAAAAATGCGATCCCGTCCATTTCCGGCATCTGGTAATCTGAAATGATGGCGTCATAGTCCCAGGTCTTCAGTTTCCCGAGGGCACTGGCAGCTGAAGTGAGGGTCTCAACAGTGAACTGGCCGCTCAGTTCAAGGTAAAGCCTGACGATTTCCAAAAGCGCAGGTTCGTCATCCACATAGAGAATCGAAATCACTGAAGGCCCCTTTCCCCCCCGGAGCGGTTCGGGTGTATACTTTACAATATCCGGTTCTGAAAATCAAACTTCGCAATTTGGAACATGGCGGGGCGGAACAGGCGGATGATTCGTCCATCACTGAACCTGCCTTTCCCAATTTTCTCTCCTGCAAGAGCGATACACCCGGATTCAAATCCTTTTTCAATATGAAAACAAGAATGATGCAATTCGCAACATACCCGACGCATAAAAATGCCGGAGGCATTTCCGAATGAAAACGGCTTCGCCATTTTGGCATGAAAACCGCATCCGCGGTTTTCATATGATGGGTATGTGACAACGAGTCTCATATCCGTTTCATGAATGTATATGCTTGTATCTCGAAGAGAATCATGTAGTTTTTTCAAAATGTCGGGAGAACCATCCCATTCTTCAGACCGGAGAGAAGGGTGCATTTATTGAAATGACGGGAGAACCATTTTATTGACGCAGGCGTATTCTGCAGGCACGGGCATGGTCGGGACAGATACCGGGGAAGATGGCAGCCAGGCGGCAATGGACCCCTCCGGGGATGAGCAGGAATCAGGTGTCTCACTCCTCACAAAGGAGGGATTGCGATTATCCCGGAAAGGTCGGCATACCGAGGCACTGGAACTGTTCACCAGTGCTCTCCAGGAAGATCCCACCAATATCCCTGCCTGGGTGGCATCGGGGTTTGCGCTTGGAAAACTTGGGAGGTACAAGGAGGAGATCAAAGCCTGTGACCAGGCGCTCGCGCTCGACCCCACCCTGGTGGAGGCCTGGATCAACCGCGGTTTTGCCCTCGGAAAACTCTCCCGGTTCTCGGAGAAACTGGTCTGCTGCGAGCGGGCCATTGTCCTGAACCCTTCGTCTGCCCAGGCGTGGAACGCAAGGGGCCACACTCTGGGAGAACTCGGCCGTTTTGAGGAGGAACTGACCTGCACCGAGATTGCGACCTCGCTTCGCCCACGGTACCTTGGTGCATGGGTCAACCGGGGATATGCGCTGATGAAACTGAAACGACCTCGGGAGGCGGTGACCGCATACGTGCGGGCGCTCGAGATCTTCCCGGGGTTTACCTCCGCCTGGATCAACATGGGCATTGCCTATTGCCATATGGGGGCCTATGGCAAGGCCGCCACCTGTTTCCAGCAGGCCGAGCAGATCAGGCCGTTGCTGGACTTTCGCAGCCTCTACTGGAAGGGCGTGGCCCTCTCCCGTTCCGGGCGGTGCAGGGAGGCCATCGCCATCCTGTCAAGGGTGGTGGCCGAAGACCCCCGGCAGGTGGAGACCTGGATTGAGCTCTCCAACTGCCATTTCATGGTCGGGGAGATCGAGGAGTCTGTCCGCTGCTTCATGGTCGCCTACGGGATCGACAAGCAGGACCTCAGGAACTGCCTCTCGCAGGCAGTCACCCTCCTCCGGGAAGGAAGAAAGGATGAAGGCCTGCGCTGCCTCTCCCAGGCGTTTGGTATCCTGCTCAGGTGAAAGAGAGAGTCATCTCCGGTGCAGAGGCACACGAAAATGCTCCCTTCTTCCCGAACCATGGAGTGGACCGAAATAGCATGAGGTGCGATACTGCGGCGGATGATCCGGGGGTGCTCTGCTGCCCCTTTGAGACAGATTTTTATATCAGCAAATAACTCTTTATTCGTCCATTGCCTGGAGAAAATGTCCCCAAGCGCATGGTTTAAGTGATACCGGATCAAATAGGAGAGGCAATTTACCTGGAGAGGGGGGTATGGTGCGGGTGCACCGTTCGATGCATCCTGTCCAGGCGTGCGGTGAAAAGAATGGTACCGTTATGCGGACCAGCTCACTACAGCACGGAGAACCGCTGTTATACCACCATTGCCCAGGAATACCATATCTGTTGGAACCATGACATCCCGAACTCACGCTGCCCATACCACCTGCCCGGGTTGCCAGGAAGAAGTGTACCTTGACGAGCTTGTCAAGGGGCGTTGCCCGCTCTGCGGATGCACCCTGGAAGACCTGGAGGAAGTGGACAGCGATGTGGAAGAACTGCTTGACCGGGGGGATTTCTCCTGGCTCATCTTCAACTACTTCCTCTTCAAGCAGTTCACCGATCTCGGGGCCAGTCCGCTCAAGGTGATGCAGCTCGTCTCCCTCTACGAAGACTCCTGCATGACAGAGGCATGCACCCAGCTGGATACCCGGTTCGAACTCGAGATCACCCCCCCGGGCGCTTTGACAGCCTCATCCCCAGGCGTTGTGACCGGTGCGGAAAAGTCTTTTTCCGGGGCGGCAGGAAACTCCTCTCCGGCGACCTGGCCATCCCCGGTTACCGCATCACCCACCGTTGCGGTTCGTGCGAATAGGGACCTTGCCAGTTTTTTCACACTTTTTTCCTGCCGGAGGTTCCGTTCCTCGACCCCAGGGCGACCCGGCGATAGCCGCATTCACGGTTTTTTTGTGTGTTCTTTGTGTGATGCGGTTCTCACCAGACGGGAGGGGAAAAACCCCCTCCCGGCCCACCCCGTAGCCCCCGCAGGAGGGGGCCTGGTGGAGAACTCCGGTTCCCACCAGACGGGAGGGGAAAAACCCCCTCCCGGCCCACCCCGTAGCCCCCGCAGTTGGGGCTCCTCGCCCCAACTGCTCCCCAGCACTGGGGCTATCGCATTGGGGGGTCGCCACAGCAGCAGGGCGGAGCCCCTGGAGCGTCATCGTCAAGGAGTGCGGTTTCCACCTGACCGGAGGGGGCCTGGTGGAGAACTCCGGTTCTCACCAGACGAGAGGGGGTGAACCCCCTCCCGGCCCACCCCGTAGCACCCGCGGAAAGAGCGCCTCGCTCGGGGACCCGGAGGGTTGGGGCTCCTCGCCCCAACTGCTCAATACGACCTTCCCACAAGAGCAGTGGTGCCCTGCTTCCCGCATGCCACGCAGGGGCCGCCTGCGTCCACCAGGTAAGCAGACCGGACATCCGTCCCGAGCACTGCAGCCCGGGTCTTCTCCTCAAGGAGATCCGCACATTCCCGGTTGCCGCACCAGGAGACAAGGGTGACCCCATGCTCCACTGCAGCTGCAACCTCATCGAGGGTATGCGATACCCCGATATGGGTGCGGACATGCGCCTCCGCCCTCTCCCTGAGTGCAGCACTGAACGAGGAGAGCCGGTCCCTGACCCCGTCCACCAGCGTCTCCCTTGGTATTTGAGACTTCTCCCCGAGGCGGGTGACCGCAGTGACCTGCCTGGCATCGAGATCCCTTGGGCCGATCTCCAGCCGGAGGGGGACCCCACGCATCTCCCAGTAGTAGTATTTGGCGCCCGGCCGTATGTCCCGGGTGTCGATCTTCACCCTGAACCCCGATGCGGCCAGCTCCTTCCCGATCCCCTCTGCCGCCGCACTCACCTCCTCTTTCCTCTTTCCTATGGTGATCGGGATGATCACCACCTGGACGGGGGCCGGGTCCGGGGGGAGGATGAGACCACGGTCGTCACCGTGCATGCTGATCAGGGCTGCGATGCACCGCTCGGATATCCCGTAGCAGGTCTGGTGGGTGTATTTCTGCTCACCACCCGCGTCCTCGTAGGTGATCTGAAAGGTCTTTGAGAAGTGGTCCCCCAGGTGGTGCACGGTCCCTATCTGCAGCGTCCTCCCATCCGGCATCACGGTGTCCACCGCGATCGTGTAATCAGCACCCGGGAACTTGTCCCACTCGGGCCGCCTCGATATGATCACCGGGACGCAGAGCCGGTCATAGAACTCGCGGTACAGGGCGATGGCCGCCTCAACCTGCCGCTCGGCGTCCTCCCAGGTAGTATGGACCGTATGGGCCTCTTTGAACGAGGTGATCTCCCGGAGGCGTATCAGGGGACGGGTGTGCTTGGTCTCGTACCGGAACGTGTTCACGATCTGGTAAATTTTCAGGGGGAGGTCAGCGTGGGATCTGACCCACAGGGCATACATGGGGTAGATGGCGCACTCGCTCGTGGGCCGGAGCGCCAGTTTCACCTCGAGCGGGGTGAGGCCGCCGTGGGTGACCCAGTAGACCTCCTCCTCGAACCCCTTGATGTGCTCGGCCTCCTTCGCAAACTCGTTCTCGGGGATGAGCAGGGGAAATAAAGCCTCCTGGTGGTCGCGGTCCAGCAGGGCCCGCAGCAGGTCGTAGACATTCCTTCGCATGGCGAACCCGAACGGGTACCACACGTAGAGGCCCTTGACCGGATAGCGGACATCCATGATCTCCGCCCGCCACAGGAGTTCGTTATACCATGCAGAGAAGTCTCCCTTGGGAGGCAGTGCTCCCTGTTCTTCCTCGGCCAAAAACACACCTCAAATGATAAATCGTAGGATTTCCGGCGTAATAAATGCCTCTACACCCGCGGCCACGGCGACCAGGGGGACCACCAGGAGCAGGAAGGTGCGCCCGAACGCATACGCCCGGACAGAGGCGTCCTCGCTCCCTTCCCACTCCCTCCACAGGGCCTTTGCCAGCAGGAGACCGAGCGCCCCCGAGATGAGGAAGGCAGGTATCTCGAAGATGCCGTGGGGGACGATGGCAGCAATGACGTAGAGAGCGCTATGCTGCTCGCGCACCAGCTCCAGCACCGAGCCGATCACAAACCCGTTGGTGCTGATGATGAAGACCGTCAGGAGCCCAAAAGACGCTCCGCCGAGGAACATGAGGAGGCAGGCCTGCAGGTTGTTGAAGAAGAGCTTCACCGCCAGGAGGGCACTGGATGAGTCAAGGGTCTCTCCCATGATGGAATCCCGCAGCAGGGTGATGATCTGCTCCCCGACTGCCGGGTCCTCCATGGTGGTCCAGGCCCCGAACCCTACCGAGACCAGGAGGAGCAGGAGTGCGATCCCGGAGTTCCTTGCCAGTTCAGACATAGAGCACCATCCTCATCATGTCCCGGATTCCCGGCGCCAGCCCGACCGTGATCATGGCAAGGAGGATGAGGTGCCAGAGGGCGCTTGGGCCTTCGTGGCGAAACCGCTCCAGGATATAGATCCCGGGGAAGAGGACCAGGAGTTTCAAGGCGAACATGGAGAAGGCCGTCCCGGTCCATGCGATAAGATGGGAGCCCACCACATGCACCTCCACGTAGTGCAGGGGGTGCAGGTCGATCCCGTAACTCGTGGCGCTGGCGTCCAGGAGCTGCCCGAAGAGGAGTGAGAGGTAGAGGGGGTCTGCCGCGTAGCGCCACTGCAGGAGGTGGCGCATGACCCCGTGGACTGCCGCGCTGGTCGCGACCGCCATGGCGAGAATAATGGCGAGGACGTCCCATGCGATGATCCCGTTCTGGATACCGAACCAGAGGAGGATGAGGGCAGTCACCCCTGCCCCGGCGAGTCCTGCTGCCATGTACCCCCTGTGATAATCCCTGACTATCCCTTTCTTCTGGAGTGCTGCGGTGGTGACCAGCGCCCCCGCAGTATAGAAGAACATTACGAAGTAGATGAGGGGTGTGATCAGCAGGAACTGCCAGTCTGAAGTGATCATCCCGGTATCCTGGACCACCCGCAGCATTCCGCCCATCACCACGAACGGAAGGGTGCAGAGGACAAAGTCCCGGTCGATGCGGATGATCTCGGACCTTCTGAGCCAGCGATAAATGATATATATGGCGAGGATCAGAACCAGAGCGTAGGTGGTGGTGTCCACTACGTTGTATGGCTGCCCGTAGCGTATTGGATCGATGTAGTATTTCTGTATGAAATCCCAGATCATTTCCTGATTTGTATGAGCGCAGACCCGATAAAAGTACTCAAAACCAAGGTCTTTGACAAATCCCGGTGGATGCAGCTCCCCCGGGACGTGGTCATTGGCCATGACGTCCTCCCCCAGATCCCCGCTGTCTGCGCCGACCTCTGCCTCAAGGACCCGGTAATCGTCTTCTCGGGGACGCACACCCGTGACTTCGCCGGAAAGCGGGTGGCATCCCTCCTCGGGGAACGCTACGAGGTCTCCACCTTCACAGTAAAAGAGATCAGCATGGAGGTGATCAGGGAAGCGGAGGAGTCTTCGCAGGGTGCGGGCTTCCTGGTGGGCGTGGGCGGCGGCCGGGTGATCGACTGCGCAAAGATCGTCTCCTACAACCTTGATCGCCAGTTCATCAGCGTCCCCACCGCCGCCTCCCATGACGGAATTGCCTCTGCGAGGGCGTCGGTACCCATGGAGAGCGGCAGCGTCTCCCTGGAGGCCCATCCCCCCCTGGCGATAGTCGCCGATACCGGCCTTATTGCCGCGGCGCCACACCGCCTCCTTGCAGCCGGCTGTGCAGACGTGATCTCAAATTCCACCGCGGTACTGGACTGGGAGCTCTCTCACCGTCTGAAACACGAGGAGGTGAGCGAGTACGCGATGGCGCTCTCGCGGATGACCGCAGATCTCCTTATGAAGAATGCGAAGAACATCAAGCCCCATCACGAGGAGTCGGCATGGATGGTCACCAAGGCCCTGGTCTCATCAGGAGTGGCCATGAGCATCGCCGGCTCATCCCGGCCCGGGTCAGGAGGGGAGCATAAATTCGGGCATGCCCTGGAGAGGCTCGCACCGGGAGCAGCCCTCCACGGGGAGGCCTGCGGGATCGGCACCATCATTGACATGTACCTGCACGGGGGTGACTGGAAAGCGATTCGGGAGGCGCTCCGGAGCATCGGCGCCCCCACCACCCCGTCCGACCTGGGGATCGATGATGCGGTCGCTGTGGAGGCTCTCCTGATGGCAAAGACGATCCGCCCGGAGCGGTTCACTATACTGGACCTGGGGCTGACCCGGGAATCTGCGACCGAACTGGTGAGGATGCTGTATCAGGAGTGAGCATATGGCAGATACAAAACCAAAAGTCACCCTTATCGGGACAGGGCTGGCCAGGATCGATCTCGAGTTCATGTACGAGGGAGAGACCCCCGAGTGTGACAGTTGCACGGTGAAGAAAGCCTGCCACAACCTGAAGGCCGGGAGGAAGTATCGTATTGTGGGGGTGAGGAAGGCTCACCATTCCTGCCCTGTCCACCTGGGGGGGGCCACCACGGTGGAAGTGGTGGAAGCCCCCATCCCGGCGCTTATCAGCGCGGATATGGCGATCAAAAACACCCGCATCACCTTTGAGCGCTCCTGTACACGGGAGCACTGCGAGCACTATGGGATCTGCAACCCCGAAGGAGCAATCCCGGGGGAGAAATATGTAGTCATCCAGGTGCTCGGGAGTGCCCCAGGGAATTGCGAGAAGGGAAGGAACCTGCAACTGGTGGAGTTGAGAGGGCTTTAGGGACCATTCACAAGAGGGAAGCCTGCCACAACCCGTACGCTGCCCGCCATACCCGGTCACTGCCGGAGAGGCCACATACCCACTCGTCAGGGATGGTGTGCACCCCGTATGCAGCCCCGGCCAGCGCCCCGGCGATGGCTCCCACCGTGTCACTGTCCCCGCCCATACTCACCGCAGCCGGCACCGTATACTCGAACGATTCCGAGTCCATGAAGACCAGGACCGCGGCATGAGTCGCCTCCAGGGCATCGAGACCGGGGATCGCTGGAAATGCCCGCCACCTCCCGAGCTTTGTCGCCACCTCAGCGTTGCGGCACTGCTGCAGGGCCCGGCTCCATGCTCTTTCCTTCGGAATCCCACGGCACATATCGCTCACCATGCGGTTGACAAACGCGGAGCAGGCCCCGGCAACCGGGTCCCGGTGGGTGAGCGCCGAACAGGCCAGGGAACTTGCCTCCAGTTCGGGGCCACTGTAGAAGACCCCGAGCGGCGGCCCCCTCATCACACTCCCGTTGCTCCTGCTCCCCCCGCGTTCGGCATGGACAAGGCGGGCCGCACGGTAGAGCGGTGCCCCCTGCAGCACCCGGGTGAACACTGCACCCGATGTAGGGCCATACCACGCGTTATGGGCCAGGAAATCGCATAAAAGCCTCGCCATGAAGTCTTCCGGGAAGAAGCCCCGGCATGCCGCCAGCGACTCTGAAAGTGCCAGGGCCTGGTACGTATCATCAGTATAGGTTCCGGATTTCCGGACCATACGACCGCCAGGGTACAATTTCCGGACCAATTGGGGGGAGAAAGGGGATCCTTCCAGGGGCGCACCCATTGCGTCACCAATCGCCAGCCCCAGCAGGACGCCGGTGGCGTGCCGAATGTCGGATATAAAGGTCACCAATAAACTATATCTGATCAGGAAAAAAGTGTTGATTCAAAGAAGGTGATAGTGTGCAAAAGGAAGAACTACTCCATCTCCACATGCTGATGATCCACATCAAGAAGTACTACGAAACCATCACCAACGATGAACTTCCCACAAAACGTTATAACTCCCTTGAAATCTCTCCTGTTCATATCCACAAGAATAAAAAGTGCCATAAAGATGCTATCCTTGCCCTGGGCGACGAGATCGTCACACACATCAGGGTCACCCAGATGGTACCGGTGGGATATACTACCGAGACAGCATCCGAGACGGTTGCAGCCGAACACTAATCTTGTATGGCCCACCCCGATATCTCCCGGGAGATACTCGAGGTCCTTTTTTCCCGTGATGTCCACCCCGGGGACATCCCCCGCATAAAAATTGAGATCTGCAGGAAATACGGGGCTCCGGCGGTACCGAAGAACTCGGCTCTCCTGGCCGCCGCCCTCCCTGGTGAGCGGGAACGGCTCCGGGCACTCCTGATGGTCAAGCCCACCCGCACCCTCTCGGGCGTGGCCCCGGTGGCGGTGATGACCTCCCCCTCCCCCTGCCCGCACGGGAAATGCCTCCCCTGCCCTGGGGGCCCAGACCACCCCTTCCAGTCCCCCCAGAGCTACACGGGGGAGGAGCCTGCCGCCCTCCGGGCCCGTGAGCACGGGTACGATCCCTATTCCCAGGTAAGGGCCCGCCTGGAGCAGTTCGAGCTGCTGGGCCACCACGTGGACAAGGTGGAACTGATCGTGATGGGGGGGACGATGACCGCAAGGCTCCCTGACTACCAGGAGTGGTTCGTGACCTCCTGCATCCGGGCAATGAACGAGTACCGGGGATACCACGCAGGGATCGCAACCGATACCGCGTCCGTCTTCCGGCAGAACGAGTACTCCCCGGTCCGCTGCGTGGCCACCACCTTCGAGACACGGCCCGACTGGTGCCGGAGAGAGCATATCGACCGCATGCTCGCGCTCGGGGTAACGAAGGTGGAACTCGGCGTACAGCACCTGGATGACCGGATACTGGCCCACAACCGCAGGGGGTGCACGGTCGAGGACTCTGTCGTTGCCAACCGCCTTCTGCGGGACGCCGGGATCAAAGTGGGGTTCCACATGATGCCCAACCTCCCGGGGAGCAGCCTTGAGGATGACCGGTGGATGTTCCGGGAGCTCTGGGAGAACCCTGACTTCCGGCCCGATTTCCTGAAGATCTACCCCACCCTGGTCACCCCCGGATCCGAGATAGAGGCACTCTGGCTCCGGGGGGAGTATGCCCCCTACGATGAGGATGCCCAAATCGACCTGATAGCCTACGGAAAGTCCCTCCTCCCCGAGTACGTCCGGTTGCAGAGGATACAGCGGGACATCCCGGCAAAACTGATCGTAGCCGGGTCCCGGCACAGCAATTTTCGCCAGCTCTGCCAGCAGCGCCTGGCGCTCCAGGGAGGGCGGTGCCGCTGCATCCGCTGCCGGGAGGCAGGAAGGTCGCCGGGTGATGGTGAGGTCACCTTCCAGACCCTCTCCTATGCCTGCACCGGCGGGGAGGAGCATTTCCTCTCTGCGGTCTCCGGCGACTCCCTCATCGGGTTCGCCCGCCTGCGGTGCGGGGGAGAGCGCTGGCGGGAAGAACTGTGCAATGCCGCGCTCCTGCGGGAGCTGCACGTCTACGGCAGCATCGTCCCCCTTGGCAGTTCACCCGCACCGGACCAGCGCCAGCACCGCCGCTTCGGCCGTCTCCTCCTCTCCCTGGCCGAGGAGACCGCCCTCCGCGAAGGGCACCGCGAGATCGCGGTGATGAGCGGGATTGGCGTCCGGCCCTACTACCGGCGTCACGGATATGAGCGCCGGGGTCCATACCTGCACAAGAGGCTTGCATGAAGGCTGCCACCCTGGAGTTCCTGCGCCAGCGTTTCTCTTCCTACTACGGGAAAGAGCCGCTCCTCTCCCCGTCCTCCATCCCGCAGCGGGAATGGGCATTCGTCTTCTTCGACCCTGATTTCCCGGATATCCACATGCGCAGGCACCTCGGGTTCGAGACGAAATCTGAGGTCTTCTCCTACATCCGGAGCATGGTCCCTGCCCACAGTTACTACTCCACCGCCTACTATGCCCGTCCGGGTGCGCCCACCATGCAGGAGAAGGAATGGCTGGGAGCCGATCTCATCTTCGACCTTGATGCCGATCACATCATGCGCGGACCCTACGATCGCATGCTCTCCCGGGTCAAGGAGGAGACGCACAAGCTCCTGGATATGCTCACCATGGAACTTGGATTCCCTGCCCAGGAGATCGATATTGTCTTTTCAGGGGGGAGGGGCTACCACGTGCACGTCCATGACCTGGCGGTGCGGAACTGGGGCAGCAGCGAGCGGAGGGAACTGATCGACTATGTCTGCGGGATCGGCCTCGACCCCGGGCGGTTACTTGCCCACCGCACACCTTCGCCCCGCGGATGGCATCATCGCTATATAGCTGCACTTCACGAGTACCTCCTATGGCTGGAGGGTCTTCCGGAGAAGGAGCGGCTGGCTGCCATTACCGGCCTGGAGGGGGTGGGAAGGACGACTGCTGAAGAGTTCTCCCGGCGCCTCGGAGAGATCATCTCCCTCATCTCCACGGACCCCTCATCCCTCAACATGCGGGACGCGGTCCTCTCGAAAGTGATACGCGGCCTTTCCACGCAGAAGGAGGGGGAATTCGCCACCCTTCTCAGGAACAGGGCCGCACTCGCGGACGAACCGGTGACCACCGACACGAAGAGGCTGATCCGCCTGCCCTCATCCCTGCACGGCGGCAGCGGGTTCCGGGTGACCCCGCTTACCCCAAAAGAACTCGAGGATTTTGATCCCCTCGTGGATGCGGTGGTATTCGGGGAGCGGGAGGTGAGGGTGGACCTCGCGTTCCCTCTCTCCATGCCCCTCCTCGGGTCTTCCTTCCACCTGGAGAAAGGGTCCCAGAAGGTCCCCGAGGCACTTGCGGTATTCCTCTGCTGCCGCGGTGCGGCAGAGATCTCCGGGGGTGATGCCCGTGCACCTGGATGAGCTGCGTATCCTCCTCCTCTCCGAGCGGGAGACGGGCCGCCTTGTGCAGATCCAGAAAGACCTCTTTGTCTCCACAGGGAGGGGCCTGGAGGCGCTCTACACCGATCTCTACGCGTGTGAAGACCCCTTCTCGGATGAGGCACGGGTCCTCATCGAGCGGATCAGCGCGATCCGGGAGACCCTCTCGGACCTCTACCGCATACGGGCAGAGAAGATCCTCTCCCTCGCACGCACCCAGGAGGATGGGCAGCACATCGACCGCGAGGAGTTGAAGAAGCTGCTCCCCGAGGAGAAAGACATGTTCAACCAGGTGGTGCTGGCCCTGGAACAGGCGCGCTGCCGGCTGGTGGAGGGGTCCATGCCACGTGCCCCGGGCCACCCGGGGAGGGAGCGGGAGGGGGAGCCCTGTGCCGCAGTGCTGGTCCAGGACGCAGTGGAACAGCCCAGGTTCGTGGTCTCCAGGGTGCTCCAGGAGATGGAGCCGTTCATGGGTGTTGACGGGCGCATCTACCAACTGCACCGTGAAGACCTGGTGACCCTTCCGGAGAGGAATGCCGAGGTACTCTGTGAGCGCAACATAGTCTTAAATATCAATCCTGGCAAATAATACTGATATTCGATATCCTGAATAAGAGGCCAATTCCATGAAAATGCCAGTCAAATTCAAGACATACTGCCCGTTCTGCCGCAACCACCAGGTCCATGAGGTGGAGAAGGTCAAGAAGAGCAGGACCTCAGGCCTGCACTGGATCGACAGGCAGAAGGCCAGGAGGAGCACTGTGGGCAGCATGGGGAAATTCTCCAAGGTTCCCGGAGGGGACAAGCCCACCAAGAAGATCAACGTGCGCTACCGGTGCAGCACCTGCGGCAAGGCCCACCTCCGCAGCGGGTTCCGGGCAGGCAAATTCGAACTGAAGGAGTGAAGAGGATGGTACGACAACTCCGTGAAAACCGCAGCAAATTCTTCAGGGTCAAGTGCCCCGACTGCGAGAATGAACAGGTGGTCTTTGAGAAGGCCAGCACCAGGGTAGAGTGCGTGGTCTGCGGCAAAGTCCTTGCCGAGCCTTCCGGCGGAAAGGCACAGCTCAAGGCAGAGATCCTGGCGACGCTCGAGTGATTGGTGCGATGAGCGAGAGAGAGTGGCCCGAGTCAGCGGAACTGGTGGTCTGCACAGTCAAGGACGTGAAAGACTTCGCTGCATTCGTCAGCCTCGACGAATATCCCGGACGTGTGGGCCTGATCCCCATCTCCGAGGTGGCAACCGGGTGGATCAAGTACATCCGCGACCATATCCGGGAGGGGCAGAAGGTGGTGTGCAAGGTCCTCCACGTGGATACCCAGAGGGGCCACATCGATCTCTCGCTCAAAGACGTGAACGAGCACCAGCGCAGGGAGAAGATCCGGGAGTGGAAGAACGAATCCAAGGCCCAGAAATGGATCGGTTTCGCCGCGCAGGCCTCGGGTGAGAAGCCGGAGACCATCGAAGATGCGATCTACTCCCATTACGGGGACCTTTACTCCGTATTTGAAGATATCGTCAGCGGCGAACGGTCCCTCGACTCACTTGGCCTCTCACCAGGAGCCGTTGCAGCCCTGCAGCAGGTAGCGAAAGAGAACGTGAAAGTGCCCCGGGTCACCGTGGGCGGCAATATCATCCTCACCTCCACAAAGCCCGACGGGGTGAACATCATCAGGAGGGCGCTCCGGAGTGCCGAGCCCAAGATCCCCGACGTGGATATCGAGCTTACGTACCTCGGGGCACCCGCCTACCGGATCAAAGTCACCGCCCATGACTACAAGACTGCGGAGAAGGCCATCGAGAAGGCCGCCGCTGCAGCCATCGGGGTGGTGGAGCGGGCAGGCGGAGAGGGGAAATTCGTCAAGAAACCCAAGTCCGGGAAGACGGCATGAGCGGTCGGCTGAGGCGGTGCCCGAATGACCGCACTTACACCCTGCAGGAGACCTGCCCGGTCTGCGGGGAGCCCACCGTGACTGCCCACCCGGCCCGTTTTTCACCGCAGGACCGTTTCGGCCGTTACCGCATGGTGATGAGGGAATGGACGAGATAACCGTCCGCTACCTGGGACCAGGGCCGGGGGAGGTCTCTGCCCCCATCCTCATAGAAGGCCTCCCGGGCATCGGCCATGTCGGCAAACTGGTGGCCGAGCACCTGATCCACGAACTCGGGGCCAGTAAGATTGCAGAGATCGAGTCCATCTTCTTCCCGCCCCAGGTGATCATCGGGGAAAACGGCATGGTCCGCCTGGCAAACAACGAGATCTACTTCTACGAGGGGGAGGATCACAGGCTCCTCTTCCTGGTCGGTGACTTCCAGAGCACCTCCGCAGAAGGGCACTACCTCCTCGCAGACACCTTCCTCTCCATTGCGGAGGACCTGGGAGTCTCCCGGATGTATACCCTGGGGGGGTACGGGGTGGGACACCTGGTTGAGGTGCCGCGGGTACTCGGGGCAGTGAACCACGAGGATCTCAGGGAGCAGATCGAATCTGCCGGGGCGGTGATCAGTCCTGATGAGCCCGGGGGAGGGATCATCGGGGCCGCCGGCCTCCTGCTGGGCCTCGGGCGTGCACGTGGTATCGAGGGGATCTGCCTGATGGGGGAGACCTCCGGGTACCTGGTGGACCCAAAAAGCGCCGCACGGGTGCTTGACGTGCTCTGCACGCTGCTCGACCTCCGGATCGATGCCACCACCCTCCAGGAGAGGGGGATTGAGATGGAGCACATGATCCAGAAACTGGTGGATACGGAGCGGGCGACCGAGAGCGATGAACTGCGGTATATCGTCTGACGGTATGCACGCACCCTGCGACCTCCACCTCCATTCCTGCTTCTCGATCGCTTCATCCCCCCGTATGGTCCCCCCTGCCATGGTGGGGGCCGCACAGATGAAGGGCCTCTCCGTGATCGGGAGCGGTGACGCACTCCACCCGGTGTGGCGGGGGATGTGGGAGGAGTTCCTGTCCGGGGGAGGTGAGGGAGAGATTGTCGTGGTACCCTCATCAGAAGTGGAGGACCAGAAAAGGGTGCACCACCTCATCCTCATGGACGATTTTTCAGGTTTTTGCGACCTCCAGGAGGTGCTCTCTCCCCATGGAAAGGATATCACCTCCACCGGTCGCCCCCATCTCCACCTCTCGGGGGAGGAGATCGCATGTTTCGTGCACGACCATGGCGGCCTGGTCGGGCCCGCCCATGCCTTCACCCCATGGACATCCATGTACGCCAGCCATGACCGGGTGGAGGACTGCTACGGGGGCGAGCGGATCGACTTCCTGGAACTCGGGCTCTCTGCGGACAGCTCGTATGGTGCTGCGATTCCCGACCTCTGCGGGATCCCCTTCATATCCAGTTCCGATGCGCACGGCCCGGACCCGGGGAGGCTGGGGAGGGAGTTCGTGGTCCTGGAGGTCAGGGAGGCCACCCCTGCCGGCATACTGGAGAGCATCTCCCGGGGGAGGGTGATCCGGAACGTGGGTCTCTTCCCCGAGGAGGGCAAGTACAACCGCACTGCCTGCTCCCGCTGCTTCCGCCAGTTCACCCTGGAAGAGGCGGAGGGGAATGCCTGGAAGTGCCCTGATGAGGGCGGGCGGATAAAGAAAGGCGTGTGTGACAGGGCCAGGGAGCTCTCCCTCGGGGACCCCCGCCCCCGTCCACCCTACCTGCACATGATCCCCCTCGCGGAGATCCTGCAGAGGGTGCTCTCTCTCTCTTCTCCGCAGGCGAAGGGAGTCCGGATCCTCTATGACCGGTTCATCGCCCTGTGTGGTGACGAGATACGGGTGCTCACCGGGGTTCCTGTACCTGACCTTGCCGGGGTGCACCGGGAAACCGCGATGGCAATCGATGCCCTGCGATGCGGGAGGGTTTCTTTCTCCCCTGGTGGCGGGGGGCGTTACGGCACTTTCTCATTCTTCTGAAATTCTCCCATTTTGATGGAATCCGGGGATTCTCCAGGTTTTTAGAGGCAAAGGTTTTAGGGAGCCCCGCGCGTATAGTACCCGGATGTTGCAGGTTCACCGCGATGTATGCGGGTACTGCGGCTGCTGTGTCTCGGTCTGCCCGGAGGGTGCCCTGGAGCTGATCGATACCTACCTGGAGGTAGGTGAATGCTGCACCAGCTGTGGTATCTGTGCAAAGGTGTGCCCCCTGGGGGCGCTGGAGGTGACAGATGAGGGCCAGGTATGACGTGCTGGTGGTAGGCGGGGGGCCCGGGGGGGCCATCGCCGCCAGGACGGCGGCAGAGAACGGCCTTTCTGTCTGCATGGTGGAGAAGCGCCCGGCCATAGGAGCGCCGGTCCGCTGTGCGGAAGGAATCGGAAAGGAGGCACTCGCCGAGTTCGTGAAGCCAGACCCGCGATGGATCTCCGCGGAACTGAAAGGGGCCGAGATTGTAGCCCCCGACGGCACTACCATGAGGCTTGCGTCCGAGCAGGCCGGGAGCAAGGTGGGGTATATCCTTGACCGGAAGTTCTTCGACCGGGAGCTCGTATGGCAGGCCGCAGAGGCCGGGGCTGACGTGGCGGTGAAGACCCGTGCCAGTGCACCGCTCCTTCTGGGGGGCGCTGTCAGGGGTGCAGTCCTGGAATCCTGCGGAGAGCGGCGGAGGGTGGAGGCCGATATCGTGATCGCCGCCGACGGGGTGGAGTCCAAGTTCTCCCGCTGGTGCGGGATCGACACCACCGTCCCCGTCCGGGAGATCATGACCTCCGCCCAGTACCTGATGACGGATATCGATATTGATCCCTACACCACCGTCTTCCTTCTTGGGAACGAGGTTGCCCCGGAAGGATACCTGTGGATATTCCCAAAAGGTGATCGCACCGCAAACGTCGGGATTGGTATCAGCGGAAAGAAGAGCGGCCCCGGCCACAGGGCCAGGGACTACCTGGACCGCTTCGTCTCCTCCCGTTTCCCGAACGGAAAGACCATCGAGCACGTGGTTGGAGGCGTATCGGTCTGCCAGCCGCTCCCCTGCACGGTGGCAGACGGGCTCATGATCGTGGGAGATGCCGCAAGGGTGGTTGACCCGCTGACAGGGGGTGGCATCTACAATGCCATGTTCACCGGGAGGCTCGCCGCACTGACCGCGAAGGCAGCCATTGCCCGCAATGACTGCTCAAAGGCTGCCCTGATGCCGTACGATGCGGAATGGCGGCACTCCCCCATGGGAAAGGCTATCGCCCGCAACTGGCAGATCAAGGAATACCTCATCAAGTTGTCGGACGAGAAACTGAATGCCATCGTTCATTCAGCCGCCTCTCTCAATATGAAGGAATTCAGCACCCTGAACCTTATCCGGGAGCTTATGAAGCGGAACCCCAAACTCGTGGTGGAACTGGCTGCACTCAAAGCCTCACTCGGGTGAGGCCCGGAGCTGCCGGTTGAGGATGGCCAGGCACTCATCCTCGGCCTCTTTTTTGGTAAATACGGTGATGGTGTCCCCCGGACGGATCTTCACCGTTCCGCTCGGGATGATCAGTTCCCCCCCTGCCCTCCGGATGGCGATGAAGACGAAGTCCTTGACCTTCAGCTCCCTGATCTCGTGATCCACAATAGGGGCTCCCTTCTCCGCCACCACCTCAAAGATGGTGCCGCCGGGGATGGACGCGAGCTGCTGCATCTGGGGGTTCTCAGCCCAGTAGTAGAGCCTCTGCGCCACCAGCTCATCGGGGTTCTCCGAGATCTTCACCCCCACCTCCGAGAAGAGGTCGGAGTGCTCCTTCTGGTTCACGATGGAGACGACATTCGTGACCTTGAAGCGCTTTGCCAGCCAGCAGGTCATCAGGTTGACCGAGTCGTCGCTGGTGGTGGCCACCAGTGCGTCTGCCCGGTCGATCCCCGCGTCTTCCAGGATGGACTTGTCAGTGGCGTTCCCGGTGATGGCCAATACATCATGGTGCTCCAGCATCTCGCTGCAGCGCTGCTCGTCGCGGTCGATGATCACCACGTTATTGCCATGCTCCACCGCCAGCTGGGTGAGGTTTCTCCCTATACCGCCGAGCCCCACGATGATAATGTACATGCGTACGGGTTACCATCATGGGCCTTCAAATAATTTGCGGGCCGACACTGTTCCAGTGATACTCTGCGGGGTGGATGAGGCGGGAAAGGGCGCAGTACTCGGCCCGCTCGTGGTGGCAGGAGTGGCCTGCCGCAGGAAGAGAGATCTCTCGGACCTCGGGGTGAAGGACTCAAAGGCACTCTCCCCGGCCCGCCGGGAGGTGCTTGCCGGGGAGATCAGGGCCTCTTTCCCGGTAGAGGTCCTGCAGATCTCACCGGGGGAGATCGATGCCAGGGGCATGACCATGAACGCACTCATGGCCCGGTCCCATGCCCGGGTGATCTCAGCCCTGCACCCGGCGATCGCGGTGGTTGATGCCTGCGACGTGGTGGCCTCCCGCTACGGGGCCATGGTCTCCGGGCACCTGGACAACCCCTGCAGGATAGTCTCCCGGCACCATGCCGACCGGCACCACCCCGCCGTCTCTGCAGCGAGCATCGTGGCCAAGGTGGAGCGCGATCATGCCATCGGCGTGCTCAAAGTGGAGTATGGGGAGATCGGCAGCGGGTATCCGTCAGACCCGGGCACCATCCGCTTCCTTGAAGGGTACATCCGACAACACGGCCATCCCCCGCCCATGGCACGGAGGAGCTGGGAGACCATTCGCACCCTGGTCACGCAGGCGGAGCAGTCCAGCCTCCTGGACTTTCCGGGTGGAGATCCATGAATTGCCCCGTCTTTCCTGTCAATTCGCACAGTTTTATGTAGATTTCCCGCGAATAGTACAGGAATGCACTGGCTCTTCTACGTTCTCCTGGCCGTTGCCGCCTATGCCCTTGTTGCCGGGTATATCTATACCAGGAAGGCCGCGTATGAACGTGAGAAGGCAGACCGTATCGCGTTTCCCGAGATGGCGGGCGAGCAGCCGGAACGGGCCATCTGGGATGCCATCGTCTTCTATGGCCCTATTCTTGGGATAAAAACCGATCGTGTGGGATTTTTCGACCGTTTCACCGGGTTCACCACCCTGCTCCGGTTCTATGCGTCATTCGGGGTGATCATGGTGGTGATCATCTCTGCCGGGATCGCCCTCATCCTCTTTGTCTCGGTCCAGTTTACCCTGCTTTTCCGGCCCGAGCCCACCGGCATCTATGCTCCCCAGAATATTCTCCTGATACCAGGGCTCAACGAGTATGTCCCCTCGACCCTGGCGGTCTGGTTTGCCTTCGTGCTCACCATTGCCATCCATGAGTTCGGGCATGGGATCCTCTGCCGGGTGGAGAAGATCTCCGTGAAGAGTATGGGTGCGCTGGTCGCGGTGATCCCCATCGGTTTCTTCGTGGAGCCTGACGAGCAGGATTTGGAGAAGACGAAGGGGCTCCCGAAGATGCGCATGTTCGGTGCCGGGATCACCAATAACCTCGTGGTGGGGGGGATCTGCTTTGTCGCCATGATCCTTCTCGCAGGGATGGCGGTCCCCCCGGGGGGCCCGGTCCTTGCAGGTGTCTACCAGAACTACTCTGCCTGGGATGCAGGTGTCCCCACCCCCTCGGTCATCACTGCCCTCAACGGGGTCCCGGTGGAGACCCGCGACGACGTCTCCATGATCCTGAACGCCACCCGCCCGGGCGACGTGGTCACGATGACCGTGGATTTCCAGGGCCAGACCTCGAGTTATCCCCTCACCCTCTCGGCATGGCCTGAGGAACTGGGGGCCTCCCGGGAGTCCGGGTTCATGGGGGTGCACTACTATGACGGGGCCATGGTGATGGACCAGGTGGAGAGTGGGCTCTCGGTCCCCGGGTTCTTCCGGTTCCTCACCATCCCCTTCGATC
Organism: Methanolinea sp.; assembly: GCA_025453675.1. Lineage (GTDB taxonomy): Archaea > Halobacteriota > Methanomicrobia > Methanomicrobiales > Methanospirillaceae > Methanolinea_A. Next base: position 30,638 of record JALOPW010000009.1, on the reverse strand, counting down.
CCTCCATGGGAGGCCAGATGCTTCGCATACTGGCCTTCGAGACCCCTGAAACCCGTTTTTACCAGGAGCCCTTTCCGGGATTCTGGGGAGCGGTGCACCTGCTCTTCTGGTGCGCCTGGATCAATATCAACGTCGGGATCTTCAATGCCATCCCGATGATCCCACTTGATGGGGGGTATATACTGAAAGAAGGGGTGGAGAGGCTCTTTGAGCGGAGAGGTCTCACAAAATACGCGCTTCCGGTAGTCTCCTTCGTCTCCTCCCTGATGCTGGTGATGCTCTTCTCCATCATCGCGCTGCCCTACCTCCTCCATGTGTAACCCCTGGCTGGGCAGATATGACGCAGATCCCCGAGGAACCTATATGTGACAATCTCCCAAAACTACCACCTGCAACAGTTCCCGGAGCCCCCCATGATCCTTTCGCCCTGCAAGAAGGCCTACAGGAATGAGACGCAGCGCACTACCTCTCCGGAGGAGACCCTTGTCCGGGTGGAAAAAGCCCTTCCGGCGGCGGGGATTACCCGTGTGGCAGATATCACGAGCCTTGACCGGATCGGGATCCCCGTCTTCTCCAGCATCCGCCCCACGGCGGGTAAGGGGGCCATATCGGTCTATAACGGCAAGGGAGCAACGCCTATCGAGGCTCGGGTCTCGGCCATCATGGAGGGGATAGAGCGATTCTCGGCCGAGGTCCCCGACGGCGACCTCCGCATCGATCGCTACCCACAGATTGCAGCGAGTGGGCCTGCGCTCGATCCGTCCCTCCTCATCCTTCCCAGGGGTGCAGACCCGGCGATGCCTATCCCCTGGGTGCAGGGGTATGACCTCATACAGGAAGAGGAGCTGCATGTACCTGCAAGCGCGGTATTCCACCCACTGCCCGGCATGTATCCCCAGCTCTTCCGCACCTCCACAAACGGCCTGGCCTCCGGAAACACCCTGGAAGAGGCGGTCTTCCACGCCCTCATGGAGGTGATCGAACGGGACGCCTGGTCACTGGTGGAGGCCAGCAGGAGGACCGGGCTTCGGGTCACCGGGATCCATGAGCCGCTTGCCGGCGATCTTCTCTCGCGCTTCAAATCAGCACAGGTAGAAGTACATATCAAGGATATCACGAGCGATCTTGGCATCCCCACCTTTGCCGCTGTCTCTGACGACCTGCAGCTCCGCGATCCCACTCTCCTCACCATCGGGATGGGGACCCACACCAGTGCGAGCATCGCGCTCCTTCGGGCGCTCACCGAGGTGGCCCAGAGCCGCCTGACCCAGATCCACGGAGCCCGGGAAGATACCCCCACCGCGGATATGAGGAAACGGATGGGCTACGATCGGGTCCGGAGGATGAACCGGTACTGGTTCGAGGCCCCGGCAGAGAAGCCCTTTGAAGAGGTCCCCTCCTTTGATACCGATGACTTCCTGACCGATATCAGGATGACCCTCGACCGGCTGAAAGAGGCCGGGATGGACCGGGTGATCGTGGTTGATCTCACCCGCCCCGAGATAGGAGTCCCGGTAGTCCGGGTGATCGTCCCCGGCCTCGAGATGTATGCCATGGACCAGGAACGCATGGGGGCACGGTGCCATGCCGCACGATATCGCCGTATTCCTGGGTCCCAGTTGTGAACGGGCCGTGGCAGAGTCGATCCTCCCGGCAGGGTTTTTCTTCCCTCCCGCAGCACGGGGAGACCTGACCGCGGCCGCCGGGAACGGCGCCCGCATCATCACTCTTATCGACGGGGTCTTCTTCCAGGAGAGCGCGGTAGGCCACCGGGAGATACTTGCAGCGCTGAAATCCGGGATCCGGGTGATCGGTGCCTCCAGCATGGGGGCGCTTCGTGCTGCAGAACTTCACACCCTGGGGATGGAGGGAGTGGGCGTCGTCTACCGCCTCTACCGGGACGGGATCCTCATCTCTGACGACGAGGTGGCGCTGGTGTATGATCCCGAGACATTCTTTTCCCTCTCCGAACCGCTGGTCAACATCCGCTGCACCATCCGCAGCGCCAGGGAGAGCGGCATCATCTCCAGGGAAGAGGGTGCAGCGCTCCTCTCTGTGGCCCGTTCACTCTATTTCCCAGATCGGACTTACCCGCACATCTGCGAGTGTGCGAAGGACAGTGTCTCATCCCCGACTCTGCAGAAGTTCCTGGAATTCACCCGCCACCATGCGGTTGACCAGAAGAGAGAGGATGCCCTGGCTGCACTCAAGCGGACCAGGGAGGTCGCGGTCGAGATGGAGAGCAGGAGGTGGCCGTAAGGCCCCAACCCTCCCGGGTCCCCGAGCGAGGCGCTCTTTCCTGCGGGAGTTATGGGGTGGTTCCGGAGGGGGTGCGAACCCCCTCCGATCAGGTGGTAACCGCACTCTTTTACGATAACGTTCCTAAAGAGCAGGAGGTGGCCGTAAGGCCCCAACCCTCCGGGTCCCCGAGCGAGGCGCTCTTTCCTGCGGGAGTTACGGGGTGGTTCCGGAGGGGGTGCGAACCCCCTCCGGTCAAAGAGCCCTGTTCTTTCTGGAACATTCGCAAAAACCGCACTCCTCACCTCGACACTCTTGGGGCTCCGCCCCGCCGTTGTGGCATCCCCCCAATGCGATAGGTCCAGTGCTGGAGGAAAAGTCATGATTGATTCTGTCCCAGAAAACCCTGCCGGGGACCTATCGTGTGCAGGGGAGGCCCGGAGGGGGTGCGAACCCCCTCCGGTCAAAGATCCCAATCAACTCTGATCGTGGGTTGAACAACCATACTTTTTCGCATTGACGCTTTTACAGGGGATATACGAGGAGGGTTGGGGGGAAAAAAGAGCGTGCCACATTACCCCGGCACAATGGGGCGCGATTTCGAGTCGCTATGCCGGCCTGTTCCCTGCCGAGAACTCCGTGCGCAACTGTTCCAGGCGTTCCTCCTGGAACCGGACGTTCATACCCATGCTGCGGATGGCGAGCCCAGCCTCGTCTCCCATCTTCATCTTCTCGTCGCTGATTTTATAGGTGCTCTCGAGGAGTTTGAGAAGCCTCTTATTGATATCAATGCTCTTTCGCAGCCGACCGTACTCCTCGATGGTCTTTGCATCGACCCCTGCCTCGGTGGCCATCTGGATATCGATCTCCATCATCCTCCTTCGATTCAGCTGCCCCTCAATGGCCTCGTAGAGTTCCTTGTGGGTGATGGGCTTCATGATGTAGTCTTCTATGTAGATGCCATACTCCTGGGCTTCGCTCGGGGTGAGTTGCTTGGCGGTGAGCATCATGACCGGTATATCCCTCAAGCCTGGTGAATTCTTCAGGTTCATCAGGGTCTCCCAGCCATCCATGGGCTCCATCATGATATCCAGGAGGATGAGATCAGGCTTGACTGTAGAGAGGGTCTCGAGTGCTTCCTGTCCGCCGTAAGCTGCCACTGTCTGGTACCCCCCGCGTTGCAGCATGGTGACGAAGATATCGACGATAAACGGGCTGTCATCGATCACCATCACCGTGAACATCAGAATGACCCCCCGATCTCCCCGGCCAGATTTTCAAGTTGGCGTATTGCAGGAGGCCGCTCCACTTCGCTCTTGATTACCACTACAATGAGGAGTTTTTCTCCCGCCCCGAGCACCATGACCGTGGAACCCTTCATCATGACGGATACCGCATCGGGTGGCTGCATCCTGAGGATCCCTGATGCGGACTCGGCAGACGCAAAGAGCGTCGCACACATTGCTGCAAGCCAGGGTTCATTGAACTCTCCTTCCATCGACTGGCCGAGCATGATTCCGTCCCGGGAGATGAGGGCACACCCTCTGATGCCTTCAATTGCCTTTATCCTCTCAATATGTCCTTTTATTTTCTCCTTCAGCATGTGATCTCACCCATGTATCAGGTCACTCTCATTGCCAGAGGTGTTCACAGATTATTCATTCTTTCTATTCATATGCATGATCACGGATCCTGCCATGGCACCCGTTTCACCGGGAGGCCGTTCCGATCAAAAGAACAAATACCTGGCAACCATGGATTCCCATCGATGCCGCACTATCCCCTCCTGGAATCTACCCGCCCTCCATGAAGAAGTCACGAGTATATCCAAAGTGGGTACTCTGTCGCGGAAACTCGAGAGTTCCCTCCGGTTCGATAACCCCGGGGGTGAAGACCCCAGGAGGGACGCTGACGCCCCCTTTCCGGGCGGTCTGTCTCTTTGGATGGGATGTTTTATTATGCATCCCTTCTATACATAGTATAACCCAAAAACCAGACTATTTGGGTCCGGAAATGCAAAATAACAGTCATCCGGCTGTAAAATGCATAACACACTACACCTGCACGGGGCCATAGGGTAGCCTGGCCATCCTAGGAGACTGGGGGTCTTCTGACCTGCGTTCAAATCGCAGTGGCCCCATCCATTATTGTTCTCTGGTGTGCCCATGAAATTCGATACACGCTGTTTTGATTGCCTTCTCTCCCGTGTAATGCTCGAATGCAGCCTCTGCGATGCAGGTCCGGACCTCTCCAGCCAGATCAGGGACGAATGTGCCCGGCTCCTCGATGAACTGCACACGCAGCCCCTCTCGCACCCCCAGATAGCCAGCGCAATGCACCGGCATGCATATGACCGGCTCGGGAGCACCGATCCCTTCCGGTCGCTGAAAGAGGAGAGCGCCCGCCAGGCACTCGGAGTCTGCAGAAAGGTCCGCTCCCGCCTGCAGTCGTTCAGGGACCTTGTCCTCGCAAGCGTGATTGGGAATACCTTCGATTACGGGGTCAAATCCCACATCGTGAAACCTGATTTTTCACAGTATTTCGAGGAGGAGTTCCGATCGGGTCTCTTTATCGATGATTGCGACCGGATACTTCCCCTTGCCTCGCGGGTGGTGTATTTCACCGACAACTGCGGGGAGATCGTCTTCGACCGGCTCCTCCTCGAGTTCCTGCAACGGCATGGGTCCCGTATCACGCTGGCTGTCCGTGAGGAGCCCATCCTGAACGATGCCACGATGGAGGAGGCGCTGGCCCTGCACATGGACCGTTTCGCCGACGTGATCACCACCACCGGGTGCGGGTGCGAGCTTGGGATCAGGCTGGACTGCATGCCCGATGCACTCTCCCGGGCCATGGAGACCTGCACCCTCGTCATCTCCAAGGGGATGGCCAACTACGAATCCCTCTCGGAGTACCAGGATCTCCCCCCGGTTGCCTACCTCATGGCAGTGAAATGCGAGCCTATTGCCGATGAGGTGGGAGTCCCACGGGGAAGTAAGATCGCTCTGCTGCGACCATAAAAAAAACTACATGATTCGCTTCGAGACACACGCATACGCATTCATGAACATGGCGCAGCCATTTTCATTTTCACCTTACATGAACTCTTTTCAGGATTTCGGACATAATTCATGAAAATCACGAAGTGATTTTGGTATGAAAACCGCATCTGCGGTTTTCATCAGGGGGGCATGTGACCCGACAGTCTCATGTGCGTTTCATTCGAAAAAAGGTTATACGGTCATTGAAAGGGATGAGACCACTGCGAGGAGCATGGCACCCAGTATCAGCACCGCCAGGATAGCAGCGATGACTATTGCGAGCACCACCGCAAGTGCTGCTTTCGTATCAGAGAGGTCCTGCAGTTCTTTGACCCCGATGACCCCGATGATCACGGACCACACTCCGCCTACCAGCGGACCAATCACGGGAATCCATCCCAGCAGGAGAGTCGGGGTCAGGTTATAGAACACGCTCTTTTCCGTCTGCCACACGCCCTTCCGACCTCCAAGCAGGAACACAAAGAGGTGCAGCCATAACCCAAAGAATACGGCAATAATCAGGGTGATGACAAGGATTACGAATATCCAGGAGATGATGAGGAGAGGTTCTGCAGGAGCGGGCTCCATCGGTGAGATCCCCAGGAAGGGGTGTATAAAAATATTGATCACGGTCAGCAGCGTGCTCATGATGGCATAGAAGATCGCCAGGACCATCAGGTACTTGATGGTCTCCCCCGCCTCCTCGTCCTTCACCTTCCGGAAGGCCAATGAAGGATTGAACATGAATCCCCGAATTTTCTCCAGGATGGGCGTGCTCATAGTAAATATCTCATTTGACGGGCGGCATTTTTAATATACCGGATTTCTTCCCCCTCCTTTCCGGAGAAGAGGGCCGTGCGGCCAGTTGAATCATGATGTCGTCCCCTCTTTGAGTTCCTTCCCGCCGTTCCCGGACCTTCGAGAGAGTTTTTCTCCCGCCCGGTCAATATCCTGATATGGTCGAACTGGCTGACCTCTCCTTTGGCTGGATCCTGGTGGTGATCGGGGCACTTTTCCTGGTGATCGAGGCCTCGAGCCCGGGTTTCTTCATTGCTGTCCCGGGGACGGTGATGATCATCCTGGGGGTGCTCCTCCTCCTGGGAGTAGATATCTTTTCAGGGCCCGTGGGCCTTGTGATAGGGGTGGTGGCCGCCGTGGCCGTCTCGATGATCACTATCTGGCTCTACCGCCGGATCAACCCCGGGGAGACGACCCCCACGACCATCAGCCGCGATACGCTGGTGGGCATGGAGGGCCAGGTCATCAAGAAGGTCATTCCCGGGTCACTCTCCGGGAAAGTCCTCATTGCCGGCCAGGAGTGGAGCGCCCGCAGTGCCTCGGGTGAGATCCCGCCCGGGGTTGCCGTCAGGGTAACGTCATCGAAAGGAGTACATGTCGTCGTGGAAGAGGTGAAGTAAGGCTATGGCTGTGATAGAGACTCTTGTAACCATATTTCTGATACTCGTCATTGTGATCATATTTGCCAGGGGAGTGGTGATCGTCCAGCCCTACGAGCAGGGCCTGCAGATCCGGCTTGGCAGGTATATCGGGAGGATGAACCCGGGATTCCGGTGGGTCCTCCCCCTGATCACCAACGTGATAAAGATGGACCTCCGCACCCAGGTGATGGACGTCCCCTCGCAGGAGGTGATCACGAAGGACAATTCTCCCACCAACGTGGACGCCATCGTCTATATCCGGGTCATCGATCCCGAGAAGGCATTCTTCGAGGTGGCGAACTACCGCCTGGCCACGGTGGCCCTGGCCCAGACCAGTCTTCGTGGCATCATCGGGGACATGGAGCTCGACGAGGTCCTCTATAACCGGGATATCATCAACACCAAGCTTCGGGACATCCTCGACCGTGAGACCGACCAGTGGGGAGTCAAGGTGGAGCGGGTGGAGATCAAGGAGGTGGACCCGGTTGGGGCGGTCAAGCAGGCCATGACCGAGCAGACCGCGGCAGAGAGAGCCCGCCGTGCCGCCATCCTCCGTGCGGACGGGGAGAAGCGGTCCGCGATCCTGAAGGCGGAAGGGACAAAAAGGAGCATGATCCTGGAGGCGGAGGGTGAACGGCAGAGCAAGGTGCTGAGGGCCGAGGGGGAGCGGATCTCCCGCATCCTCCAGTCCCAGGGCCAGGCCCAGTCACTCCGCATCCTCTCAGTCGGGGCTCAGCCCCTCGACAGGCGGGCGATCACGGTCCTCTCCCTGGATGCCTTGAAAGAGATGGCCAACGGGCAGGCCACCAAGATCATCTTCCCCTTCGAGATCTCGAGCCTCATGAAGCAGGCGGCACGGTTCATCGGGGCCACCGACGAGGTGCCCGAGGAGCCCGCCGTGTCCGGGGTTCCTGACACCACCATCCTCGGCACCATCCCCACCGCCGACGAGGTCACGGAGATCTTAAAAGAGATGGACAAGGCCATCAGGACTGAAGTGACCGTCGAGGAGCTGAAAGACATCAGCAAGAGCAGGAAGAAGACAGGGTCAGAACTGGTGGAAGACATCGAGGAGACAATAGAGAGTGAGGATCAGGGGTGAGCCTTCTCTTCACCTCTTCTCCTGGTTTTTCTCTTTTTCTCTTTCCTGCCCGGGAAGATAACTCACGGGGTGGTCTTCGAGGGGAAGATCTCCTCTTTTTCTATGCTCACAACTTCTCGATGGTGACCTTCACCCGGTCCCCGGCCTTGATCCCATGCCCCTTGGGCACATCGATGTTGAACCACAGGCAGCCGGGCTGGTCCTGGGTCTTGTCCTGGGACATCAGACAGTCCTTCTCTTCATTGATGACGGCCACGAACTCGATGGCCGATTCGATCTCTGCAATCTTCTTCATAGTAAAAGGGGTTGGGGAGAGAGCCCCATTATACCGCCCTGGAGGTAACCATCCAGGTGGTACTGTTTGAATAGCTCCACTTGATAATTGCCAGGTCCTGGCAGATCTCTGAAAGGATAGCCATGTTGGTTCCCACCTCTTTCGGGGAGAGTCCCAGTTCTTTGGCGATGTATTTTGATTTGAAGTAGTGTTTTCCCTTCTCGAGACCTCCCTGGAGGTACTGGACAATTCTGGTCTGAGTCTCATTGTACCGATCACGGATATTTCGTGATGTGTTCACGATTATCACCTCAGCCGTGTGAGAATGGTACACATATGCATGTATAAATATATACCTATTCACCCTGACACCCAGAAAGGGTTTATACTCGAACTTTCAGCAATTTCGGCTTTTTCTAAACGAATTCTCGACACTTACCTGAGGGAAAGATTGAGACGGGGAGAAAACAGGAGAGCCCTGGAGGCTTAAGAAGGCATCCCGGCCTGGACAATAGAGATCTTTTCGATGAGCCCGCTTAAGACTTCCTCTCTCATCCCTTCCACGAACTTGATGCTCCCCACCACCAGGTGGCCGCCGCCTGAAATGCCCCCGCCGGGGATCTCGTCCCGGAGCTCCCTCACCATCTTCGGGATGTTCATCATGACCCCGCGGGAGCGGAGCACGGCGAAGTCAGGGCCAAACCCAATCGTCACCACCGGTGAGCCGGCATGCTGCTGGCACAGGCGGTCGTGCACCTCCCCGGATGTCTTCCCCGGAGGGGGGAAGGTAAACTTGTGGGCATGTATCTCTACGTCGAGGAGGAAGAGCTCGGCACCGTTTTTAAGGGTCTGGTGGCGGACGTGTGGCATGCTGGCACTCATCTGGTCCTGGATGGCAAGGTTCGCCCCCTCGACCTGGAGGGCAACCATCTTCCTGTGCCGCTCGGTATTGCCGGTCAGGTTCAGGACGTCCTTGACGAGTTCCCGGCCGTCGTTGAACCGGAGCCAGAACTGCTGGTAATCAAGCGCGAGCGCGATGTCCTTGCAGTCCTGCTCGGTGTAAGTGTCCTGTACCAGTGCGAGGAAGCGGGCCCGCTCGGGGGCTTCGCTCCGGTCCCCGACCCCTGCCACTGCCGGGAGGTGCCGGATGAGATTCTCGACCGCCGGGTTGATCAGCCTCGCCACTTCTGTGCCGAGCATCCCCGCAGTGATCCCGAAGTCTCCCCCCACATGGTAGGGGTTCACGTGCCCCACCAGGAACTGGTCCACGATGGCATCGGGGTGGTGGTGATCGATCACCAGGATGGGGAGATCATACACCTGGGCGACCTTCATCGAGGGGAGATCTTCCTCGGTGGAACCGTTGTCGGTGAGGATCACGAGCGGCATCTTCTGCCCGTACCGTACATGGTCTTTGGTGGCAAAATCAAGGTCACGGGTGATGTCCTCGATCTCGTAGAAGGGGGCTTTTGAGGGAGCCCGCTTGAAGAGGAAGTAATCGGCGTCGTAATCGCCGCCGGACTCCCGGATGAGGGAGACGACGGCCTGCTCAATAGCCACCCCCGAGCAGATGCCATCCGCATCCGCGTGGTGTCGCAGGATGATGGGCTGTGATGAGAAGACCGCTCTCCTGATGATCTTGGCCACCTTCCGCATCTCCGGCCGGAGCCGCTCCATCACCTCGCTCTGGACCAGCAGCGGGATATCTGCCGGTTCAGCCCTCATGTCAAGGGCTTTCTCGATACGGTCCCTGACCACCTCGGCATCCTCTCCTGCAAGGATGGTGAGGTTCTCCACCTCGATCTGGACCTGGTTCTGGCGCATCATCACTTCGCCGACAATCCGGACCATGTCCCCGAGCTCCGCCTCGGGATAGGCCCGCACCCCCGCCTCGACGAATGCGGCTGCGTTCTCTGTCCCGGACTCGTCTACGATGGTGAATATGGTGGGGCCGCTGGTCTGCTTGATCTGGGCTATCTCCCCTTCGATCCGTACCGTTCTCCCCACCTTTCCCCCAAGTTCAGAGAGCCGGACCGCGGTGGACTTCTTCTCCACCATCTCCACGGTATAGACGGGGATGGTAACCTCCTCGAGGTCGATGTTCCCGTTGTTCCTGATATTGAGCACCTTCACGAGGATGCTCTCCCGTTCCCGGTGGGTGGTGCGGGCATTGCTCTTGTGCACCAGTCCCTTTATCCGGTCATTCAACTGTACAAATGTGCCGAAATTTGCAAATCCCTGGACGCGTCCGATATAGGTCTTTCCGACTTCCACATCGCCAAGGTCGCACCCCGGCCCCATGCGGTATACCATGATATTCGTGTCATTCATATGTTCACCAGATTCTGGCAAGGCTCTTATTCCTCTCCCGGATCCGTTCTCCTTTGAGTATAGGAATAGGTGCAGGATTCTTATGTAAGTATGGAATCATCCACCGCAGCCGGCGGTTCATTCGTCGGAATCGCGGAAGGGAATCTCCAGCATCTCCAGATCGGAGGGTACCATCACCTGGCCGCTGAATCGTGCAGAAGCGTCCTTATGGTGGCCGGCGGTGGTGGTATAACGGGAACTGATATGGACCAGGGCGAGCATGCGGGCGTGGAGGAATTCCGCCGCCTCTCCTGCCTCCCCCGCGGTGGAGTGGAGAACCTCCCTGGCCCGGTCCATGGCCTGGTCGTCGTAGGTAGCGTCGTGGATCAGGAGATCCGGCGCCATTGCCACCTCCCGGATACGGGAGTGGATCGGGCGGGTGTCCCCGGTGTAGACGATCTTCCGCCCCGGCCGCGGCTGCCCCATGACCTCTTCCGGCCTGATTTCAACCCCGTTCCCGTCCCGTGCGATGCAGACGGTCTCCCCGCGCTGCAGCCGCCCGAAGAGTGGCCCGGGGGGAACCCCGAGTTCGATGGCCCGCTGGCGGTTGAACCGTCCCGGCCTCTCGTCCTCCTCGAGGATGTAACCGAGCCCTGCCATGCCGTGGGAGGTCTCGAATGCCTGCACGGTATACCCGTCAAACCGCACCGTGGATCCGTGCCGGAGCTCCACTGACTGGATAGGAAATTTCACGTTGTACCGCGAGAGGGTCCTCACGGATGCCGCGACGTCGTGGACCCATTCGGGGCCGTAGATGGTCAGGGGCTCGGTCCGTCCCATGAACGAGAGGGTCTGGGAGAGGCCGAACAATCCCAGGAAATGGTCGGCATGCCAGTGGGTGATGAAGACCGCGTCCACCAAAAATCCGGTCCTGGCCCTCATCATCTGCTGCTGGGCACCCTCCCCGCAGTCGAAGAGGAGGGTATCGCGGCCCCGCTTGATCATGATGCAGGCGGGGTTTCGCATGGGGGTGGGGAGCGCTGCCGCGGTCCCCAGGAAGTAGACATGCATCGTCTCCCCGCTCATGCCAGCCACCCCTCTACGATCCGGAGGCTCTTTTTGCCCTCCTGCAGGCTCCTCCCCTCCACCACCAGGACCCCGGAGTACCGGCTGGCGATAGCAGGGCCCACCAGGGTCCAGTCGATGGTCCCCTCCCCGATTGCCAGGTGCTCGTCGTGCTGGCCGCAATTGTCGTGGATGTGCATGTGGGAAGCTTTCCCAAGGCAGGGGAGGTATTCCCTGACCAGCCCGACCGTGTGGGCGTGGCCGATGTCGATGGTGACCCCGATCCCCTCCAGCCCCTCTGTCATCCCGAAGAGCTCGCCCGGGTCGCGGCACAGGAACTCCTTCACCCCGATCATGTTCTCGAGGCATGCCAGGACCCCCCGGTCTGCGGCGACCTTCCCGATCTCCCGCAGAGCATCCTTCTGCTGCTGCCATGCCCGCTGTGGCATGATCTTCCCTACAGGAGAGAGGTACCCCGGGTGGATGGTCACCCGGTCCGTCCAGGCAGATGCCTGCTCGATGCAGGTGCAGACCTGGCGGACAGATTCCCTCCAGATAGGGTAATTGAGGGTGGCAAGGTTCAAGTCCGCATACGGGGCATGCACGGTGATCGCGAGGTGGGTGGAGGCGATAGCCTGATCGATACGCCGCACCTGTTCGGGGGAGTCCAGCCGGTAGCTCCCGTCAGCCACGATCTCCCACCCCTGGAAACCGGCCTCCTCGATGCCGTAGATCCAGGAGATGTCCTCCCAGACCTTGGAGGAGGAGGAGAATGAGAGCCGGATGGTCATGGGTCCTCCATGATCTGCATGAGGAGCTGCCGTGATGCCCTGGAGAACTCCTCCAGAGTCCCCCCGTTGAAGAGCGTGTGGTCTGCTGATGAGAGGGCTCTCCCGAGTCCCCAGCTGATCTCCCTCTGGTCCCGCTCCACCAGCGCTTCCGGCCGGGAAAAGTCATCCTCCCTGCCCCGCAGCGAGAGGCGTTTCAGGCGGTCCTGGAAGGGGGCGTCTATTCCGACCAGGAAGAAGCCGGAGAACTCTTCCCGGAAGACGCTGACCTCCGCGTCCCCACGGATGCCGTCCACCAGGACAAGGGATGCATTGCAGCCACGGATGCGGGGTACGCAGCGACGGGCGATGGCGTCCATCCCCTCCTCCCGGCGAAGCCGGTTCGCCACCGCGCCCAGGTTGGCATCCGTGACAAAAAGACCCTCCTGCTGCACCGCCTCCCGGATCACGTCGCCCATCACCACGATGGGGATCCCCATTTCTCCTGCGATCCGGGAGAACTCACCCTTGCCGCTGGCAGGCAACCCAACGACCCCGATCACCTTCATAGATCACCTCCCCGCGGTCCCTGGTGCGTATCTTGATCGTCCTGCCCACTCTGACCATCTTCGCGCCGAGTGCAGCCAGTTCCCCGAAGGTGAGAGGGGCACGCTCACCCTTCACTTCTTCGTCCGAGCGGTATGCTTTCCCGTTCACTTCCTTTGAGAGGGCCCAGTCCTTCCAGAACCGCTTGTGCACCCCCTGCTGAAGTACAATCGTCCCCCTGGGCAGTTCCTTCTCGATTGCCAGGATCTCCTTCTCGTTCCCCCAGAAGATGGTCAGCACCACCTCGTAGTCAGAGAGCCGCCCCGAAAGATGCGCCTCCTGGCATAACGCCATGGATCGCCGCACCTGGACAGTATAGTCCTCTGTGCAGACGTTTGCATACCCTTCCCAGCGCTTGGCGAAGCCTTCCCACCGGCTCTTGTAATCAAGGGCCACGCGGTCTACCACCCCTTCACTGATCAGCGCTTCAAGGGTGTCAGGGAAGTATCCGTTGGTCTGGATACCGACGAGGAGCCCACGCTCCTTCGCGGCCCGGGCAAGCACGAGGAGCGGTGCTCTCTGCATGGTGGGTTCGCCGCCGGAGAAGATCACCCCTGATATGAGCGGGCGGGCGGTCTCTATCCTTGCGATCACCTCGTCTATCTCCCGCATGTCGCTCCCTGCCTGGATGGCGGCATTGTGGCAGTAAGAGCAGCGGAGCGGGCAGCCGCGGAGGAATACCGTGCATACCGCCCTCCCCGGCCAGTCGATCGTGCTCAGGTCCACAAATCCGCCAAAATTCACCTGCACCCGGATCACCGTGCAATACCTATAGTCCCGGCAGTTTCTTGAATGTATGGAATTTGGCGAGAGAGGACACGCCTGAGAGTGCGATTCACCAAAGCCTGATGCCCGTGCAGCCGGTGCATCCCGAAAGTCGAAGAGCTCGATTCTTCCCTGGAATTATTTCACAGAAACCGCGCTCCCTCTCATCCGTCAGCGCGGGCATGTAACTATCTCCTGCTGCTCCTGCGTCCAGGTATACCTCTTCCATCCCATCCCACTCCCTGCCAGCGCCCAATTTACAATTGAAGTTGCCACAACGCAATTCAACTTTACTTGATAAGAGAACAATCAAAATTTAGTCTTGATTTGGAAAAACAACCCTTTATCTTGTCTTTCCTCACACGTGTATCCATGAGCCTAGTTGACGACGCCAGGGCCGGCATCATCACCGAAGAGATGAAGCTGGTAGCCCGGCAGGAAGGGGTAACCGAGGAGTTCGTCCGGAGGGGGCTTGCCGGCGGCCATATCGTGATCCCGGTCTCCCCTTACAGGGACGTGAAGATCTGCGGGATCGGCGAGGGGTTGCGCACCAAGGTGAACGCCTCGATCGGGACCTCTTCAGATATCGTGGATATCGATATGGAGATTGAGAAAGCCCGCCAGGCAGAGCTCGCCGGGGCGGATACCCTCATGGAGCTCTCCACCGGTGGGGACTTCGTGGAGATCCGAAAGAGGGTGGTCGCGGCCACCACGCTGTCGGTCGGAAGCGTCCCCCTCTACCAGGCTTTTATCGAGGCTGCCAGAAAAGACGGGGCGGTCGTGCACATGAAAGAGGACGACCTCTTCCGCATTACTGCGGAGCAGGCGAAACTCGGTACCAACTTCATGGCCATCCACACCGGAATAAACTGGGAGACCGTCAAGCGCCTCCAGAACCAGGGACGCCACGGCGGGCTGGTCTCGCGTGGCGGCGCATTCATGACCGCCTGGATGTTGCACAACCAGAAGGAGAACCCCCTGTACTCGGAGTTCGACTACCTCATGGAGATCATGAAAGAGCACGAGGTGACGCTCTCGATGGGCAACGGGATGCGGGCAGGTGCAGTCCACGACGCGACCGACCGGGCCCAGATACAGGAGCTCCTCATCAACTCGGAGCTGGCAGACAAGGCCCATGCCGAGGGGGTGCAGGTGATAGTGGAAGGACCCGGTCACGTCCCCATCGACGAGATCCAGGCGAACGTGATCCTGCAGAAGCGGGTGAGCAACCGCAAGCCATTCTACATGCTCGGGCCGCTTGTGACCGATATCGCCCCCGGTTACGACGACCGGGTCGCCGCCATCGGCGCCGCCCTCTCTTCGTCCTATGGCGCTGATTTCATCTGTTACGTCACCCCCGCAGAGCACCTGGCCCTCCCCACCCCCGAGGAGGTCTTCGAGGGAGTGATCAGTTCGCGGATAGCAGCCCATGTCGGGGACATGATCAAACTGAAGAAGCGGGACGCGGACCTCGAGATGGGGCATGCACGCCGGGACCTGGACTGGGAGCGGCAGTTCCAGATTGCCATGAACCCGGCGAGGGCAAAGAAAATCCGGGACGAGAGGATGCCGGCCGATGCCGATGCCTGCACCATGTGCGGCGATTACTGCGCCCTGAAGATCGTGAACCGTCACTTCAGTTTTTGAGCAGTAGGGGGCGAATCGCCCCCTACTGCGGGGAATACGCAGGGGGAGGCCCGGAGGGGGATTCTCCCCGTGCCGCCACTATTATAAAAAACGCGACCTTTACTGGTCCACATCGCTGATGGCCAGCTGGTACATCCAGTCCAGGAGTTTTGCGCACTCTTCGATGTGGCACTCCTGGTCACAGCCGATACAGGGGATCAGTTCCTCCCCTGCGAGGATCAGGACAGGCTCCACGGGACGGCGGCTGGCCTTCAGGACAAAGGTCTTGATCCCATCCTTCCTGAATTCCACCCGGTCGATCATCCCTGAGTCAAGCAGTTTCTTGACCAGGCGGGAGCACTTGCGGCTGTCGACATCCAGGATCTTCCACAGTTCGCTCTGCAGGACTCCTTCAGGGTGCGACTGGATCACTTTGAGTGCGTCCTCAGGGGTCTGGGTCATAGGCCTGGTATCTCAGATATTGGGTTGTATGGAGAGGATATTGTTGCCCCGGATGACGACAGTCCCGAGGGTGCGGCCCCGCTGGTTGTTGACATACTCGCTGGTGTCTTCCATGTGTATGTTCAGGTACTCATCCACTGCCACCAGGCGTCCCTGGAGCTTGCGCTGATCGTCTTTGATCTCCACCGTGACTCTTGAATCCACCAGAGAAAAGACCTTTTTTATAGGTAATACGATACCGTTCACCATCTGCCTCTTATTGGGGGGTGCCGGTATTTATTGGTTTTCAGCCCGGCACCTGGAACTGTTGGTATGAAGGGGGGAGTTATTCCTTGATAGGCACCCAACGGCCTTTCAGAGCCTTCTCTACGGCCGGAAGTGTGGTATACTCCATCTCGGACAGGGAGAGCCGGTGGGGCTCGAAGGGGCCGTGGGCCCGCAGGATGTCTGCGAGTTCGTTGCAGCGGGACCTGACCCGGTCATAGGCAGGGTCGTCGAACATGTCGGCCGGGCCGATGAGTTTCCCGTTGCAGACCTGGAACCCGAGGCATATCACCCGGGGCGGGCCGTCGAACCGGGTACAGTTTGCGTCCGGGAGTCCCACCGGCATGAAGGGCCCGTGGTGCGAGCCCCGCATCCAGCCTGCCACGATGAGGGGGATGCTGAACGGTTCGATGATCTCTCCCACCGCGGGGAGGCCGCTCTGGCCCCGCACGATCATGACCGGGTCGTCTTTCCCCACGTACTTCCCGGCGATGAGGGAGAGCCGCTGGGTACTGGTCGATGCGGCGATGAGGCCGTCTTTCCGCCTGACATACTTGATCACGTACCGGGAGGGAGCCCCGATGTAGGCGAGCAGGCTGTAGCTCTCCTCAGGGGTGCGGAACTCTATCTTTCGCTTCTCAATCACATCATGGACCTCGAAGATGAACCCCTCGTGCATCTGCGGGTCGATGACAAGCCCCGCGGTGTTGAAGGGATCGGCGAACATTTTGTAGAGGTAGAAGTTCCATGCCCCGGGCTCGGTCTTGTCGGCCATGAAGAGGAGGACCGGGTCCGACCCGCGCTCCTCAAACTCCATCTCTGCCACGCCCGGCCCCATCCCCTTCACGTTCCCGGAGAAGGCATCGGAGAGGAGATCCTGGCCTGCACCATAGAGTTTCATCTCCTTCGCTACCTTTGCACACTCCATGAACACCTTCCAGGAGAGGGCGTGGATCTCGGCGTCATCCTCTCCCCTGGTATGGGTCATGATCAGCTCCATGTCATCACCGCAGTGGGTCACGAAGGAGTCGATCAGGAGCGTGCCCTCCTGCTCCTTGAGCATCTTCGCCGCCTTCTCCAGGAGCAGCGGGTGAGTCCGGGAGTGGCCCGGAAAGCTCCCGATATCTGCTTTTATCAGGGAAATCGTGGTCTTTGGCATGTGGATATCCTCAACTACATTCTTACATACTAATAGATACGGGAGATAAAAAACTGTGGGTTTTTAAAAAAAATGGGGTATTCTCTCCCGATCAACAGGGAGTGTCAACAGGGAGTGGACGGGTCTTCTGGTTTCTCATCAGGAGCCGGGAGGTAGGAGACCTCCAGGACCCCGTGGCGGAAAGAGATCTCCTCTGATCCCTTCTGTGCCGGTGGGACCGCCGCACTGCTCTGGTAGTGCCGCTCCTGGTCCCTGGCCCATATGAAGACCCGGTCACCCCGGAACATCACCTGGATGTTCTCGGGGGTCATGCCCGGCATCTCCGTGACCAGCATCACCCTCCTGCCAATATGGTGCACCTCGATGGAGGGCTCGGTGGAGTCACCCCGGATCTTCTGCGGGGGGTGGGGGTTGTCCCCACCAGGCGGGAGGATGATCTTCATCCCGATGAAGAGTGGGTGGGCCTCCCCGCTCAGGGCAGACTGCATCAGGTGGCGCAGCATCTCTTCGAGTGTCTTCCGGGCGTCTTCTGGTTTTTCGGTCATTTTCAACTCAATCCGGACTGACACGGGCAATATGCCCATTCAGGCCTGGAGTTCCTCCTCCAGCCGCTGGGTCAGCCGCGTGATCTCCTTCCAGTCCTTGCTCCTCCGGAATGTCTGTTCCCGGAGGGTATCGGTGTCGTGATCCTTCTCCTTGCGGAATTCTGCCTGCTTCAGGGCGGCGACCGCGTTCTCAAGAATGGTCCGCTGCTCCTGATTGTAGAGGAGCTCCCATGACTGGCGCTCGGCGCTCTCAAGGGACTCGCGGTCCATCGAGCCCTTGACCTTTTTTGCCGCCTCGTCAAAGTGCGCCCGGGTGATGCGCACGTTCACCACGGCGTCGGCCATCTCCTGCTCGCTCTTTCCGGCCATGACGGTGATGAACTCACGCATGGCCCCAAGTTTCGCCTCCCGGACAAGCGCCTCGATATCTGCACCCACGTAACCCTCGGTTGCAGCCACCAGGTCGTCGACTTCCACGTCCCCGGTGAGGATGGCCTGTGCATCTTTGAGGTAGACCTCGAATATCTTCTTCCTGCTCTCTTTGTCAGGGGGCGGGACATAGATATGCCGTTCTATCCTCCCGGGACGCATCAGGGCAGGATCCAGCATGTCGGGCCGGTTGGTTGCCCCGATCACGGTCACGTCTTTCAGTTCTTCGAGGCCGTCGAGCTCGGTGAGGATCTGGCTGACCACGCTCTCGGTGACATGCGATGAGCCCATGTAGGTTCCCCTCCTGGGCACCAGGGCGTCCACTTCGTCGAAGAAGATGATGGCAGGGGAGGCCTGCCGGGCCTTGCGGAAGATCTCCCGCACCCCTTTCTCGGACTCTCCCACCCACTTGGAGAGGAGTTCCGGCCCCTTCACCGAGATGAAGTTGCACTCGCTCTCGTTTGCCACCGCCTTCGCGAGCATGGTCTTCCCGGTCCCCGGAGGCCCGAAGAGGAGGATGCCCTTCGGGGGCTTGGTGGCGAGTTTTGCAAAGACCTGGGGGTAGCGGAGCGGCCATTCCACGGCCTCCCGGAGCTCCTGCTTCACCTCCTCGAGACCTCCGACGTCCTCCCAGGTCACGTCCGGGACCTCGACAAGCACCTCCCGCATGGCGCTCGGCTCCACGTGCCTGCGTGCCTCGTCAAAGTCCTGGTTGGTAACCTTCAGCTCGTCCAGGAGTTCTGCCGGGATCTCTTTATCCAGGTCGAGTTTGGGGAGTATCTTCCGGAGTGCATGCATGGCCGCTTCCTTGACAAGGAGCGCGATGTCCGCCCCTACAAAACCGTGGGTGGTATCTGCGTAGTTCTCCAGTTTGACACCCTCGGCCAGGGGTACTCCCCGGGAGTGGACCTGGAAGATCTCCATCCTTCCCTTCCGGTCCGGGATACCTATCTCGATCTCCCGGTCGAAGCGGCCTCCGCGGCGCAGCGCAGGGTCGATGGCGTCAGGGAGATTGGTGGCGGCGATGACGACCACCTGCCCCCTGGACTTGAGCCCGTCCATCAGGGAGAGGAGCTGGGCCACCACCCGGCGTTCCACCTCACCCTTGGTGTCCTCCCGCTTCGGTGCGATGGAGTCGATCTCGTCGATGAAGATGATGGCCGGGGCGTTCTCCTGGGCCTCGTCAAAGACCTCCCGCAACTTCCCCTCGCTCTCCCCGTAGTACTTGCTCATGATCTCGGGGCCCGAGATGGAGATGAAGTGGGCATCCACCTCGTTTGCCACCGCCTTCGCGATCAGGGTCTTTCCAGTCCCCGGAGGCCCGTAGAGGAGAACCCCCTTCGGGGGCTCGATCCCCAGGCGCTCGAAGAGCTCGGGGTGGCGGAGCGGCAGCTCGATCATCTCCCGCACCATCTCGAGTTCCCTCGAGAGGCCCCCGATATCCTCGTAATGGACATCCGCGGTCTCGCCCTTCTTCTTCTCCTCAGGCTCGTAGGGGGTCTCCTTGAGTTCGATCTGGGTGTCCTCGGTGACGATTGCCACGCCCTTTGGGCTGACCTTGGTGATGACCAGGGTGAGGGGGTTTCCGATCACGTCCACCCTCACGGTCTGGCCTTCCATCACCGCCCGGCCCCGGAGCAGACGGGAGAGGTACTGCTCTCCCTGCAGCAGGCGTATGGGCTGGGTGGGATTGATCACCACCTTCTTGGCATACCCTACCTCCACCTTGCGCACCCTCACCCGCTCGTCGACACCTGTCCCCGCATTGCTGCGGACGGTCCCGTCTATCCTGAGGATGGCCTGCCCCGTGTCCTGGGAGAAGCCGGGCCAGACGATAGCGGTAGCCTTTTTCTTCCCCTGGATCTCGATCGCGTCGCCGCTCACGACACCGAGCGCACGCATGGCCTCGATGCTCAGCCGGGCGATGCCCCGTCCGGCATCGTCCCTGGCCGCCTCTTTTACGTACACCTCAATGGAATCAGCGTTTGTCATGGTAATGGCTCCTGGATTTTATAATTTACTTAAAGTAAGGGAACTATTATATATAAAACTATCACTCGTGGCGTGCCCCCAGGGGACGAGGATTCCCAACCATTTCCGGATTGGGAGAAAATCCCGATGAATATGTGGATGAAAGGATACGCGAGGGGGAAAAGAGTCCTCCGATGGCCCCCCTGCGTGCCGTGATCCCCACCCATCCGACCCGCAAAGACAATGCAGTCCCACAGCACAAGTACCTGGAAGAGCCCTGACCGGCAGCGGCGAGAGGGAGAGAAGAGAAAGATGCTCGACCTGAAGTTCATCCGTGAACATCCGGATGCGGTAAGAGATGATCTCCGGAAGCGAGGGGATTCGGAGAAGTACGCCTGGGTGGATGACCTGCTCGAGAAGGACCGGCGTTCCCGGGCCCTGAAGGTGCAGACCGACGAGTTCCGCAGGCGGCGGAACAGCATTGCCAGGGAGATCAACGAAGAGAGGAAGGCCGGCCGGGACGCAGGCGCCCTCAAGGAGGAGGCCTCCCTCCTTCCAGGGAAGATCCGGGAGATGGAAACGGAGCTCGAGGAGATTGCAGGCCGTATCAGGTATTACCAGATGCGCCTCCCGAACATCCTTCACGAGAGCGTCCCGGTCGGAAAAGACGATACAGAGAACGTGGAGATCCGCCGGGTAGGGACGCCCCGCACCTTCGCGTTCCCGCTTGCCAGCCACGGGCAGCTTGCGAGCGACAGGGGATGGGCGGACTTCGAGCGGGCGACCAGGGCCGCGGGTGCGGGGTTCTACTTCCTGAAAGGGAACCTTGTCCTCCTCGACCTGGCCTTGCAGCGATTTGCCATCGACCTCCTGGCAGAGAGGGGGTTTGTGCCGGTCATTCCTCCCTACATGATCAATCGCCGATCCTACGAGGGGGTGACGGACCTCGAGGACTTCGAGAAGGTGATGTACAAGATCGACGGCGACGATGCCTACCTGATCGCCACGAGCGAGCACCCTATCGGAGCCATGTACCAGGACGAGATCTTCGAGGAACGTGACCTCCCCCTCCGGCTGGCCGGGATCTCTCCCTGCTTCAGGAGGGAGATAGGGTCCCATGGCCTCGACACGAAAGGGCTCTTCCGGGTTCACCAGTTCCACAAGGTGGAGCAGTTCGTCTTCTGCCGGCCGGAGGAGTCCTGGGATATCCACGAGGAACTGCTGGCGAACGCCGAGGATATCTATACCCAGCTTGGCCTCCCCTACCGCGTGGTCAACATCTGCACCGGGGATATCGGGACCGTGGCCGCCAAAAAGTACGATATCGAGGTCTGGATGCCCCGGGAGGAGGCGTACCGGGAGGTGGTCTCCTGCTCGAACTGCACCTCCTACCAGGCCGTACGGGCACATATGCGGGTCAGGGATGCGCACGACTTCGAGTCGAAGTGCTTCGCCCACACCCTCAATTCCACTGCCGTGGCCACCACGAGGACGATCCGGGCAATACTCGAGAATTACCAGGAGGAGGGAGGAAAGGTCATGGTGCCGCCGGTGCTCCGCCCCTACATGAACGGTATCGAATACCTGTAACACTCAACCGGGGACGCGGGTGACGCCACTCTCTGTCACGATGAAGTCCATGCTGACATCGTTCTCGTCGGCAGGGATGCTCTCCACCTCCTGGCAGGAGAAGGCAACCCCTATCTTCTGTATGTGGGGGTGGCGGGAGAGGAATCGGTCATAGTAACCGGCCCCGTACCCCAGTCGGTGCCCACGAGCGTCATACGCAATCATGGGGACGATCACCACCGCGATCTCGCGGGGTTCCGCGGGGATCTCGTGGCCGATGGGCTCAGGCACCGAGAACGTGCTGACAGACAGGAGCGAAGGGTCACGGAGATAGGAGAGGCGCAGGCTCCGTTGCTCCCTCTCGATGATGGGGACCACCACCCCGGTCCCCCGGGTGAGCATGGCCGAGATGAGCGGGGCAGTGTCGACTTCCGGGGGCTTGGAGACGTAGACCAGGACCGGGTCCGCACCGTCCAGGAGCCCAAGCAGACGATCCATGATGGCCCGGGAGAGCTCCGCTCTTTTTCCTGGGGGGATGGCGGCCCTGATCTCCCTCGCCCTGACCCGGAGAGCCTGCTTCTCGGCGCACATATACAGTCAATAGCTATCCGCCGCGATGGAGAATTAAGGGTATGGTTTCACGGGGGTGTCCGTACCCCGGGAACGGTGACCACGTGAGACGGGGAGGGGAAGAGGAGCATCTGAGGCGCAGGAAGCATGCAGGGTCCCTGGAAATTCATCACGGTACAGCCGGGGAATTTTCGGAAAAGATTTACATTTTTTACTTAATTATTATTACAAAAATAAAAATATTTAATACTTTTACCGGCCAATATTCTTCTGCAGCCGGGATACCCAGGGGTTGCCCGGTGCGTGGCAGTCTGGCCAAAGGGGATCTTGTCCGGCGCCTGCCTCCTCGCCTCATGAATACTGCATGCACACCCCTCTTCCAGGCGGCCATACCCTGGAAACCATTTTTCTAATGAACCGCACATGAGACCATCGGGTCACATGCCCCCCCCTGATGAAAACCGCGGATGCGGTTTTCATACCAAAACGGCTTCGCCTTTTTCATTCTGTATGCGTGTGTCTCGAAGGGAATCATGTTGTTTTTTTCAGTATGCAGCCCTCGATCTCCCTGGTGCAGGGGTGACAGAGGACCCGGGGCGGTTTCCGGATACCATTTCCAAACACTGCTGAGTGGCATTACACCGGAAAAAAGAGGGGATCAGGTCATCATCGCTGGTTCGATGCTGACGAGGGAGATGATGAACCAGGCTGCGATGAATACGATGATGATTACAAGGATCAGCATGGCCAGGATGACGGCACCGACGGCCCTTCCGGTCGAGACCTGGTGCAGTTCCCTGATGCCCAGGATCTCGAGGATCAGTGACCAGATACCCCCGACGATGATCCCGATGACGGGTATCCAGCCGATCAGCATGTAGGGAGTGGACCCGAAGATCAGCGCCTTCACCGTCTCCAGATACCCCTTTCTGCCGCCCAGCAGGTACACAAAGATGTGCAGCCAGCCCGCAACGATGAAGAGCAGGATGAGAGAGAGGATCACGAGGATGATGGCGCCGACCACCACGCCGACAGTCCCCACAAGGAACAGTTCCCCCATCCCCATCTGGCCCATGGCCTGGTTGATCGCTGACAGGATTGCACTGGCCATCACCAGCTCCACAATCACCGTGAGAATGGCGTTGATGATGAGAAGGATGAGGTAATACTTGATCGCGTCCCCGAACGGGGTTTTCCTTGCCTTCCGGAAGGAAGGGACCGGCTCCATGAGGAACCCCTTAATCGTCTCTAGAAAGTCCATAACTACCACTATGGCTGGTATGATTGCAGGATATAAGAAGAATGCTTCTTTTTCACGGGGTTCTACCATTTCCCACGGACCGGCCGGCAGAAGGGTAGCTGCCGGTATGAGAGTGTATTTATCGGACCCGTCCCACCTGATCAACAAAAATGAGCATCTCCTGGCGGCACCTCGCACTCCTTGTACTCTTTACCCTCGTTGTGGCCATCATACCCGCCAGCGCTGGCCATGGAGGGAGTGCCGGTTCTTCTTCATCACATGGAGGGGGTGGCCAGGCCGCCATGGCAGCTCCCGGCGGGGGAAGCGGGGGCGCACCTTCCGCCATTCCTGGCTACGGATCTGGTGAGACGCCATTCCAGGCACAGGCGGGACAGGAGACCCTTGACCACCCCCCCTCTTCGGTACCGGGATCGGGCGGAGGGCCGCTGGGATGGGCCCAGGGGACCAGTGGGTCAACAGGACCCCCGGAGGCTGCAGTGCAGGGGGTCCAGGCGAGATCCCAGGGGATCAGTGGCTTTCGTGAAGCCCGTACCGCTGGAGGTCAGGAGAGCCAGGGTGGCGCCCTGACGGGGGCGAGGTCTGGATTGGCACAGCCCCCCTCCGGCGGTGAGGCCCTCCCTGCTTCCTCCCAGGGGCAGCACCGGGGACCGCCCGCCCGTTCACAGCCCTACGGGCCGGGAACGCAGGCGGGGAGGTACCCATGCGGACCTGCCCAGACGGCGGAGCCCCTTCCAGCCGCACCGGGGGCGACTGATCCCGAACCGAAGACACCCGCATCCCCCAGAACAAGGAAGGCCGGGGACGGGAATGGTGCTGCACCTGAGAATCCCCCGGCTGCCGCTGATGATCCGCTCTATCCATTCCTCTTCCTGCCTTTCCTTGGATTCCGGAGGATATCCGGGAAGAATGTCCTGGAGCACGACACCCGGAGCCGCGTCTACCAGGCCATCGTGGATCACCCCGGGATCGATGCCCTCACCCTCTCGGACCTGGTGGAGACGAATATCAATACCCTGCGCTACCACCTCTTCACCCTCATCCGTGCCGGGAAGATCACCGCCTTCTCCCGCCCGGGTGTGGTCCGGTACTACCAGAACCAGGGCATGTATCCCCCTCATGTCCAGTGCCTCCTGCATTATCTCTGGACCGGTACCCCACGGGAGATCATCTCCCTCCTCTGGCATACTCCCGGAATGACAAGGGCACAGGTTGCAGAAGCGCTCTCTTTCTCGGGGCCGTCCATCACCCGGCACCTGCAGAACCTGGACGAGGATGGAATCGTGGAGAACAGGGGGTCGGGAAGGTCCCACCACTATTACCTCACCATGGAGGCCATCCGGGTCCTCGAGTCGTTCGGAAGGGTGATGCCGTATTCCCTGCCCGACGGAGTGCGGGACGCGGCCCCGCAGTCCACCGCGTGATGTTCCAGCCCTCCGACAGGTAGCTCTCCGTGCGAGAGATCCCTTGAATACCCCCGTCCCACGGTGAATGGAGACGGGTTCTCCGGGAATCTGCCCGGGAACCCGGCAAAGAGGAACCACCATGAGAACACTACTCATATTATGCCTCCTCCTGGGACTTATCCTGGTCCCTGCCACCGTGATGGCAGCAGGATCCCAGGGGCAGGGGAAGTCAGGCGCACAGGGCTCTGCCCCCGTGCTCCAGGAACAGACGGACGGGTCGGAGAATACCGCAGGCCAGTACCAGTTCTGCGCAAAGCACGGTCTGAATGACGTGAGCAAGAGCGGGAACGGGAAGATGCTCAGGATCCGCTCCTGCACAGGGGATGGGGAGCAGGACCAGGTGCGGACCATGGCACGGAACCAGACCCGGCTCCGGGACGGCTCCTGCGGGAACTGCCCGAACCTGTAATCCACAGAGGATCATGGGCCGGGGACATGAGTGTTTCCGGCACACAATGGTTTTTTCGCGAAAACGAGGACAGGAGATAATGCTCTCCCCTTCTCCCCCCGCTGACCGGAAGGAGATGCAGGCGTTCCTTGGTCTCTCCGGGGGAATGATATCATTCTTATTCGAAACGCACCACTCGCAAATTCCCCATGTGAACTCCCCGCATGCCCCATTTGGGGCGTGAAAGAGCCACATTCACCTGCAAAGAGAGGATGATTACTCCTCCCTCTCATTCTTCTCCACTGCATCCAGCACCCGGTCCCAGATCAGGATCAGGCCGGGGATGATCACGTATGCGAGGAGCCCGGCTCCCACGAAGATGGCCACGATCAGGACGGACTGTTCCATGGTATTCACCAGGAGCCCTGCCCATATCCCGTGGAGATCAGGCCAGCGCGGGGACGGTGTCTGCCCATGCTTCCACCAGCCCCACGATGACGTCGTCTGCGTAGGAGGAGATCCGCACCTGGTCCCGGGAGAAGGTGACGTAGTAGGTCTCCCCGGACGGGTCGTGGCACCGCAGGGCGCAGAGGTAGCGCTCGTTTTCGGTGTCCCTGGCCGGGTCGCCCCCCATGGCCGCGGTGAGTTCCGCGTCTCCCATGATCTCAGAGATGCTTGCGTTGAACCCGGCCACGCTCCCCGAGCGGG
The DNA here is from genome assembly GCA_025453675.1 of Methanolinea sp. GTDB lineage: Archaea > Halobacteriota > Methanomicrobia > Methanomicrobiales > Methanospirillaceae > Methanolinea_A. The sequence continues at coordinate 4,616 of JALOPW010000009.1, read as the reverse complement.
CGGTGATCTGTCCCACGGTCCTGCCGTCATCATCCTGGTAGAGGATCCTCGCGGTGTAGGCCTCGCGGTTCTTTGCCACCGGGTCGAAGGTCACCCCTCCCACCTCGTGGGAGGTGCATCCGAAGGGGTTGGTGTCGATCACGCTCTGCACGATCGAGGCAAAGGTGGTCACGTCGGCGATCGGTGCGGCCAGCTCGCGGGCCGCGGTCTTGGTGGTGCTCTTCTGCACAAAGTCTGCCATTCTTTTTCTTTCCTGCCCCCTTTCGAGGGGCACCTACCCGGTGGGGCAGGGCATATCAAGGAGATTGACCGGGGGAGGTAAACAAGGGCTCATTCTTTCTTATTTTCTCAAAAGGAGGGTATTGGATTGCAAAATGAACGATCGGACACTGGATGACAGGATGCGGGTCTCCTCCCGGCCGTACATGGGAAACGTGATGTGATCCCGGGAAGAGATGGAGCATGGAGAAGGGTCCATGAACCTGGCACGATTCGATTGTATGGAGAAGGAGGAGATGACGTCCTACCTGGAGTTCCTGCTCTGGCATTACCGGGTGGTTGACGCCTTCTGGTTCATCAATCTTGCAGAGGAGTTTGGCCAGCCCGTCGCCGAGCGGGTCAACGAGCAGGTGTGGGGCCGCGTGGCCTCGATGGCGGCAAGAGACTTGAAAGAGAGGTTCGGCATCACCGAGAAGGGGCTCAAGGGGTTTGTGCGTGCACTCCGGCTCTTCCCGTGGACAATCCTCGTCGACTACCGGATCGAGGAGCGCGAGGACGAGGTGATCATCCGGGTGCCCTCCTGCCCCACCCAGGAAGCCCGCCTCCGCCGGGGGCTTTCCGAGTATGTATGCCGGGAGATGCACCGGGCGGAGTTCACTGCCTTTGCAAAGGAGATTGACGAGAGGATACAGGTCGAGTGCCTCTTTGCCCCGCCGGACCCCCACCCTCCGGACATGTTCTGCATGTGGCGGTTCACCCTCGGCGGCGAGTGAGGAGGGGCCAATACGGTATCAGGGCTGCCCGATCTCCATCAGCCCTCCCGGGAAGACCTCGTAGTAATGGAAGCCCTCATGCCCGGAATAGACCCATAACTCCTTTTTGCAGCACCTGGGGCTCCCAACCCCCCGCAACAGGTCCATGTCGCCCCGGTAGCGGGCGTTCACCTCCCGGATACCAGGGATCGGCATCCGCTCCCGCCGGACCTGGACCAGGAGCACCTCCTGATCATCAATTCCCACCAGGTTCACGGGGCTTTTTGCGCCGTTGAACCTGAGCGAGTGATACCCCATGGCATCGAGGATATCACGGGCCTCGAACTCCACCGGGCGGGCCCGGGGGCAGGTAGTCATAGTTGCGCTTCCTCCCATGGTATGGCCGGGAAGGGCAGGGGGGGAGGAGCGGTGCGGTGCGGCAGGCGGTTTTTCGCCCGCAGTGTCTGTATCGGGACTGGTTGTTCTGGTAGGGGTGTGCGGGGACATGGACGTGATCCCCCTGGCGGGTATGGGAGGAAGATGCAGTGCAGGGGTGAGCGCGGGATCCGTGACGGAGGGGGAATCCCTGGCTCTTTAGAGGGGATTTATCTACGATCCAGGCCCGAAAAAGAGGATCCCGGGAGTGCATCCCATTGAATGGGAGAGGCCCGTATGATGCGGCCTGTTCCGTCCACATCGCCGGAATGGTCCCATGCAGCTCCCAGGAGTATCCCGACCGCGACGACCAACCCGTACAGGAACCCGGCAACCCGTGCGGAGAGGCTCCTGTGTATGGCCCCCTTCCCGAAAATGCCGGTCAATCCTGCGAGGATGATGGGATACATGTCGTGAAAAGAGATTTTTCCAGGATCCATTTGAATATTGCGGTGGAATAAAAGGAATTGACGGAAATCCGCGGAATTTTCCCAAAGAGCAGCTCATTTCACCAGGTGATCAGGCACTGGAAATAGGATCGCGCGGATATCCCGCTGCATCCCAGCCGAAAAACCGTCTCCGCGGCATTTTCCTGGTATTTCCGGGGAAGGTGCCGCAGAGAACTGAAGTGGGGCCTGTGCATCGAATCCTGGAAAAGAGTATGTCGTGAATACTTGAATATATATATATAGTTCCGGGTTTTTTACACTCCTCTTACACTGGAAGGAGTCATGCTCCGTTCCCCTCGGCACCTCCTTCCCGCACAGAACAACTCAATGAGGGGAGGGGTAGCATGCCTGCTCCATTCCCTCGCAGATGCCAGGTATGAAGATTATGCCTTTGGTGCACCTGGCCTGAGCATCACGACGCCATAGGCAGATTTACAAGGTGGAACATATGAAAGGACGATCCCATACCAAGTTGCTGGTGGCGATATTCGTCATTGCAGCCGTTTTCTCTCTGATCCCCGCGGCGGCGGCGGCCAATGCCGCCGTGCTCTCCCTCTCCGCGTCACCGACAGTCGTGACTTCCGGAGAGGAAGTACTCCTGGCAGGGAATCTCTCGGATGCCTCGACAGATGCCCTGATACCCATGTCGACAATCACCCTGCAGTCCTCGCCAGACGGCGTATCCTGGACCGGCATCCTGTCCACCATCAGCAAGACCGGGCAGTTCAAGTTCACACGGCTGATGAGAGATCCGGGGACCTATTACTTCCGGGTGACATTCCCCGGAAGCAGGGTCTATACGGCGGCGACCAGCCCCCCGGTGATCGTCACGGTAAAATCTCCCTCAGGTGGGAAGAGCTCGGTCCTTTCGATCTTTGCTGCCCCCCAGATCCTGGCTCAGGGAGGTGCCGTGACACTGTCCGGGATTCTTGCGGAATCCCCGGGCGGGAAAGGTATCCCGGGGCGATCGATCGTCCTGTTTTCCTCTTCCGACGGTGTCAGTTTCTCCGCCACTGGAGTGGTGGCCACCGGCCTGAACGGGAAGTACTCGACCAGCACCCCGATGAACACCCCGGGCCGCTTCTTCTTCAAGGCGGTGTACAACGGGGACAGCACCTATCCGGGCTCCGAGAGCCCCGTCGTCGCGGTAGAAGTAACCTCCCTGCAGCAGAAAGCCACGACCCTCTCACTGGGGGCTTCCAATTCCACCCTGGCCCTCGGCCAGACCCTGAACCTGACCGGGATTCTCAAGGAGACCTACGGAGGAAAACGCATCCCCGAGGCCCTTATTGCCGTCCAGTTCTCCCTTGACGGGGGAGCCTGGAGCATGCTCGGCCAGAAGACCACGAATGGAAACGGGGAGTACCTGGCTACGCACACTCCTTCGAAGGCCGGGACTTACCAGTACAGGACCACCTACGCAGGCAACACCACGTACGCACCATCCGGCAGCCCCTCCGTGGCGGTGAACGTGACATCCCCCTCCGGACCCGGAGCTTCCGCCCTCACGATCCTGGTTTCTCCCAAGACCCTGGCCCAGGGGGGAACCGTGACGATCTCCGGGAACCTCACCGCGGTCAAGGGAGGCAATGGCATCCCCGGGCGATCGATCATCGTGCTTTCCTCCTCCGACGGTATCAGTTACTCTCCCCTCGGCGTGGTGACCACCGGCCTGAACGGGAAGTACTCCACCAGCACCCCGATGAACACCCCGGGCCGCTTCTTCTTCAAGGCGACGTACAGCGGTGACAGCACCTACACGGGCTCCGAGAGCCCCGTGGTCGCGGTGGACATCAACGCCAATCAGCAGAAACTGCCCACGGTCCTCTCGATCAGGACGTCTGCCTCAACGCTGATCCTCGGCCAGGCCGTGAATCTTTCGGGTGTACTGACAGAGGCGGGAACAGGCAGGCGCATCCCCGGTGCCGTGATTGCCATCCAGTTCTCTTCCGACGGATCTGCCTGGAACATGCTCGGCCAGAAGACCACGGATGGAAACGGGGAGTACCTGGCCGCACATACTCCTTCGAAGGCCGGGACTTACCAGTACAGGGCCACCTACGCAGGGAACGCCACGTATGCGCCTTCCAGCAGTTCCCAGCAGAGTGTGATCATCAAATCCACTGTCAGCCCGCTGGACTCTGCCCTTTCGATCAATGCATCACCCCGGGATCTCGCTCCGGGAGGCACGGTGATACTCTCCGGGAACCTCACCGCGGTGAAGGGGGGCAAAGGCATTCCGGGACGATCAATCATCGTGCTTTCCTCCTCCGACGGCACCAGTTTCTCTCCCCTCGGCGTGGTGACCACCGGCCTGAACGGGAAGTACTCCACCAGCACCCAGATGAGCACCCCGGGCCGTTTCTTCTTCAAGGCGACGTACAGCGGTGACAGCACCTACACGGGCTCCGAGAGCCCCGTGGTCGCGGTGAACGTCTCTTCCCCTCAGCAGAAGGCCACAACCCTCTCCATCAGTGCAGCACCCGCCTCGCTGATCGTCGGCGAGACCGTGAACGTGACTGGATTGTTGAAGGAGACACAGGGCGGCAGGCGCGTCCCCGATGCCGTCATTGCCGTCCAGTACTCCCTTGACGGGGTAACCTGGAGCACCCTCGGCCAGAAGACCACGGACGGAAACGGCGAGTACCTCGTCACGCACACTCCTTCGAAAGCCGGGACCTTCCGGTACAGGGCCACCTACGCCGGCAGCACCACACATGCACCATCAGGCAGCCCTGCCGTGAGCGTGACAGTCACCGCA
>JALOPW010000034.1 GCA_025453675.1 Methanolinea sp. | reverse complement strand
CAATTCAACAATATAACCTGGTTTCAAGATCTGGTTACTTAAGGTAAAATCTCCAATTGGTTCTACAGTTATATCCGTATATATATAATCAACAATTTCTCCAGCAGTTGATATTGCATAAGTCATCTGCTGTAGGTCAATATCACTGGAGCCGGCAGCACCTTTAATCTTAAAATACAACTCTGCTACACCATCACCGGTAGGATTGGCTTTTATCGCAACCGGCCCAACAACCTCAACATTCGACGTCGACTGACCTACGCCTGCGTAGATCGTCTCCTGGCTCTTCTGCGTAGTGAAGAACCCGGCGCCGAGCACTACATACGAGAACACCGCAGCGACAACCACGAATGCGATCAACACAATCGCGGCCTCGAGCCCGGTGAACGCGTCGTCTTTTACTTCATGTTTTCTCATGTACTACACCTCACAGTGCTAACGGATCCCTCCAGTTAGACTGTACGTGTAGATTACCCTCTTTATTTATAAACTTATGGTTCACGCTACCCATTCTGAAGAGGAAAATCAATTCCGTGCGCGGAGGATTGGTGTCAATAGAGAAATAAAGATTATATAAAGAGAATATATGTTCAGGTAAAGTCTTCTCCATATGAGGTATTCAATGCCTCTATAGCCCTGGAGTCGTCGATCTCCTCGAGTGCCCGGATCACCCGGAGCCTCACCCCCGAGTCCTCGTCGTTGAGTGCCTCGATGAGGGGTTCTATGACACGCTTGTCATTGCACTTCGAGAGTGCGCTTACCGCCCGGAGTCGTACGCTCCTGTCAGGATCTTTCAGGGCAGCAATGAGGGTGTCTATCACGCTGTGGTCGCCGATCCTGCCCAGGGACTTGATGACCTCCCGGCGGACGAACCGGTCGCCGATCCTGCCCAGGGACTTGATGACCTCCCGGCGGACGAACCGGTTCTCGTCCTTCATGGCAGGGATAAGAACCCTGAGCGCAGCCTTGTCCCCGATGATCCGGAGTGCAATCGCTGCACCCATCCTGACGTGCCAGTCATCATCCTTCATTGACCGGATGAGGGGCGGAAATGCTTTCCCACCCATCTCCCCGAGACCTTCTGCGGCACCTTCGCGTCCATACCGGTCCTCGTCCTTGAGTGCATTGATCAGGGCAGGGATGGACTTCTCGTCACCGATCTTTCCGAGCGACTTTGCCGCCTCCCGCCGCACGTAGCGGTTGTCGTCCGCGAGGAGCTCGATGAGGGGGTCGACGGCGCGGTGGTCGCCGAGTTCCCCGAGCGCCCGGGCGGCTTCCTCCCTCATCTCCTCGTCCTGGCTGTGAAGGGCCCGGATCACGTCATCGAAGGCGCCCTCGAACTTGATCTTGGCCCTCGTGGAAGGGTGCTCCATGGCCTCCTCAAAGCTCTCCCCCATCCCGGAGTGTTCGAAGAAACCCCGCAGGAAAGACTCCACCAGGGTGCGGTCCTTGGCGTAGAGGGCGAGAGCCACGAATATGGCGATATCCATCCCGGCATTGAGCAGCGCGATGAAGGGGTTCATGATGGCCCCCTCCAGGTACATGAAGGTGGTGAGGAGGAGAATGGCCGCGATCAGCAGGATCGTGATCTGGAGACCCCGCCTCGGGTACCAGAGGGCCATGAGGATGAGGGGGATGAGGTAGAGGTGGGGGATGAGCGGGTACACCGAGGCGGAGAAGGCCTGGTCGCGGGAGACCACCAGGTAGAGGGTGAAAATGAGCGAGGTGACCGCAAATACCCCGATAATCAGCAGTTTCACGGTGTCCCTCCTTTCGTCGAGCGTCTGTGATGCAGAGGCCAGGATGCGGGAGTGGACCGCCATGGTATATTCACTATGTTGTGGGATACCATTTAAACGCCGCGGTTATGGGAGGGAGCAGATGCCCTGACCTGCAAAAAAAGGGGAAATAATGTGAAACGTCTGGGATCCACTTACCAACACACTATGAACTCCTTTCAGGATTTCAAAGATAAATTATGAAAATCACGAAGTGATTTTCATTCGAAATGTATAAGAAGCGCAACAGGCTACGTTTCACATCGCTCCATGGATCTCATGAACATCCGCCCCTGGATCTTCTTCTACCTCATCTGTTTTGTAGCCATGCTGCTTGCCACCACCTTCATCGTCCAGGGCATATCCCCTCTCTTCTGGATAAGTTCAACCCTGATTATCGTGGTGATAGGGTTCAATTTCATACTGATATTCAACGAAATCAAGGATCATAAGAAGAAAAAAGCGCTGATGAAGCAGTTAACCGCCGGCAACAGCACGGAAAACACCAAAAAGAATGGACAAAAATGAGAGGATGAACCCGGATATTGTCATTCACTCGAGCGTTCATGAAGTCGAATTCTGGAGGCGGTACCATTCACTGCTCCGTATGAGATCCCACCTTGATGCGAGGGAACACCTTCTGAGGGCGCTTCGAGAGGAGACAGCCCTCCCGGAGAAGACACGGGATGAAGCGCTCGGGCCATTGAGAACCGAGCATGCAGAGAATCTCTCGGCATTCCATGATTTCCTGGTCAATTTTATCACTCTGAGCATGCAGGGACTTCACCGGGTTGATATCAGCCTTGACTTCTCCTTCCGGCATGACGGAGCCCCGCGGTGCCACCGTTGTCTCCTTCACGTGGATGAACGAATCCAGGACCTTCCCCTTGAGGAGGGGCAGCGCCTTCTTTCGGAATCTTCATGGGCCGGTGAAGACGCACACCCGGAACATTCCCTCATTTGCTACTATGAAGACCAGGAAAAGAGATTTGACCGCGATCAGAGGGGGGACCTGGACCGCTGCAGGCTTGATGTACGGCAGGAGATCTACCCTGGCTCGACGTTCCATGCCAGGCTCCGGCTCCCGGCACAGGTATTCATTGAAGAGGGGGAGAGGAGAGGATCCAAGCCTTCGGACCGTTCATAAGCCCGGTGAAGAGGTGTGCGGACGATACCAAATGAGTTAGATTTATCATATCATCCTTCTGTATGAGACACTGAGTAAACCGATGGATGACGTGGGTATTTACCTGGTGATAGGGGTCCTGATGTTCTGTATCGGCCTTATGGCAGGATACCTGTTGATGAACACCTACTATGCCCGGCGGTTCCTAGCGGTGGCGAAGGAATGCGAGCGTGCGGATTCTATCGCCCCCCTGATCACGGAGATGGAGAGGGAGTCATGAGGGAGACCAAAGGAGGTAATAAATGGTAGATTTCACTGCATATGCAGCCATTAGCATTGTCACGCTCTGTTTCGGCCTCCTGGTGAGTTTCCAGGTCGCCCATATCATGTATATCCGCCGGCTGACCCGACTGGCCAAGCGGTGCGTCGATACCGGTACCATAGCACCGTTGCTGGTGGAGATAGAGCTGGCGCAGAAGCCGTAATAACCACTTTTTCGAATGAAATGAGACTGTCGGGTCACATACCCCCATGATGAAAACCGCGGATGCGGTTTTTTACACACATTGCATTTGTGATTTTCACTTATAAGCATGCGCCGCTTGTCTGGAATGTAAGGTTGATATGAAAAAGCATGCGATATTTCATGATGTATGCGTGTGTCACAAAGGGAATCATTTAGTTTTTAAAAAATTCCGAGATAAAAAACGGCAGAATCATTCTCGTATTGAAAAGAATGCCCTCAGAAATTACCTTTTTGTCCCTGTCTCGATATTCTTCAGCATCATCCTTTTCAGTTTCTCCCTGCAGCTGTCATGGAGGTCAGACCACCGGATGGATTCAACTTCTTCTCCCTTCGCAGGCTCTTCCTTTGTCATGTCCACGGCCATGGTGATCTCATGATCTAGTGCTTTAGCCCTATCCCAGCATTTACGGGCCTCGTCGTCCCTGCCAAGGCCCCCCTGCAGTGTAATACCCTTGAATGCCCAGACATCCGCATTCTGCGGCACAATCTCGAGCGCTTTGTCATAATACTCCACGGCCTCTTCAAACTTCTGGTCATGGGCCAGGAGGTCAGCCCTGAGCACATACCCATCGGCGACATTGAGGGACTTGTCGGTCTTCTTCCAGAACTGTGATTTCTTCTCCATCTATGCCATCCAGGGGACTGAATAGTGAGGTATGCCACGGGGTTTTATTTAATTATATGGCAGGTGGCATGGTCGGTCCGTCCACTGCGGCGGCATGAGCAGGGCAAAGACAATCAGGATAAAGTGATAAATACCGGGGCATACAACCCACACTGAATGAAGATGCCTGGTCTCTTCCATGTCATGGCACTCTTTCTGGCCATTGGCATCCTCTGTTCAGGCTGTATCACTCCCCCAAAAGAGCAGCTACCGGAAACATCGAGCCCCGGGGTGGGACAGGGGACGGCAGTTCCCACACCGAGCCCGACCCAGCAGATAATGGACACACGGTACGTGACCCAGGCAACACCCTTCCCCACAGGGACACCCACCACAACCCGGCCGACCTATAGCAGCCAGCCGAATTTCACCGTTGAGCCCACAGTCTACAAGGTCATCTACCTGAATACCATCGATTTCAAATACAGTGTCTCGGCATACGATACCACAGTGGCAAATCCCCCGCTCATCATCGAGATCTGCCTTATCCCGAAGATGGTGACGCGGAACATATGGTATGAAAGCAGGTATACCACCAAGGAGGACGTCTATACCACCCAGACTTACGTCAGCCCGGCATCCTACTTCGAGATCAGGGTCAGGGACAAGGGATCGGGCGAGATCGTGGAGAAGGATGGGTTCGGGAAGACCTACAGCGTGGATACGAAGAAAGTGATCCAGGTCCGGACTTCTGGGGAGTATTTGATCGAATTTTCAGGCAATGACATCGTGGCCACCGTGCAGATGCGGGTCCCCGCCCCGTTAGATGGGGTGGTCACACCTGCCGGGACCCTGGCCTGCCCCTCATGACAGGCGGTCCAGGTCCTCAATTTTATTGATATTGGTAAATGTTTTCAGTTCAGGATCCAACTCCTGTATGCTCTGTATATCCACGTAACGGGCGTGCATACCCTGCACCATTTTACGAAGCGAGAGGGATTCATGGTTTTCCAGGTAGACCAGGAGGGCGCTCCTGAGGTATACGGCATGCAGGGGTTCGATCATATCTGGATTCCAGCGTGGAATGACCGCATCATAGTCCCCGAGGAGCAAGAAGAGCCGGTCTACCACCTGCGTGGACACGCAGGGCATGTCGCAGGCGCAGACAAACAGAGCCTCTCCGCTGGCCGCAAGCGTGCCGGCGTGGAGACCCCCGATAGGGCCGTACCCGCGCCGGATATCCGTCACGCAGCGGACCCCCTCCAGGTGTGAGAAACGCTGGCACTGGGCGGGATCTTTTGCAACCAGCACGATCTCGTCCACCACATTCTTCAGGGATTCTGTCAGCCTCTCGATGAACGTCCGCCCCCCGAAGGTGAAAAAATACTTCTCCAGGCCATTGGCACGCCTGGCCTCTCCCCCGACAAGGACCACTGCAGAACGGGTCATTTCATCCCTCCAGGTGCAGGCGAGGGATTCCAGAACAACAAAGTCCCGAATCCCGCGATTCCGCAAGTCCCATCCCTCGTGATCCCGCCGGGGAAAACGGCTGGATGGAGTGAAGTGGGGCTCTCTGGAACACATACGGTCATGGGGTCTCCTTTCCTGAAAAATGGTTGTTATCGGGATAAACACCTTGTGTTTCTCTGTTCCATGGCCAGGAGCGCCTCCTTGATCGCCGGGTCGGGAGAGAACCCCCCTGCCCCTGTTCGCGAGACGACCCTGTGGCAGGGTATGATCAGGGGAGTGGGGTTGCGCTTCATTGCAAGGCCGACAAGCCGGGGTGAAGTATGCAGGTCCCGTGCGATTGCCCCGTAGGTTTCCGTCTCCCCGTACGGAATCTTCCTGACCCTCTCGTAGATGGCCGAGAAGGGGTACTGGGGTTCAAGAGCGATGCTTCGGAGGTCACGGAGGTCTTCCTGGAAACCGGCACAATACCGCTGTATGGGAAGTGGCACAGGGCCGTCCAAAGGGTACGGGGAGAACCGCACGAGGCGGACACTCCCGATTGACCAGTGTACCTGCACGTGCCAGAGCCCGAACCTGCAGGAACCCTCTCTCATCTCCATGCCCTGATCAACCCCTCGAACTCCTGCATGCTGCAGGTGCGCATCTCGGCTCTCATCCACCCGGGCAACCCCTGATGTACCCTTCCTTCGAGAAACCGCCTCTCTCCAAGCACCAGGACCCCCCGGTCATCTGGGGTGCGAAGCACCCTTCCGAGCGCCTGCTGGGCCCGGTTGATGGCCGGGAGCGTGTAGCAGAGAAACTCCCCCTCGTCCCCGAACCGGCGGCGGAAATACTCGATGATCATCCTGCGGACCTGGTTGAATGGGGCCAGTGGCAAGCCGATCACCATGGCACCCCGGAGGAGTTCTCCCCGGTAATCCAGACCCTCGCTCCATTTTCCCCCGCAGACGGCCAGAAGCATCCCCGATTCTCCCGAATCAGGGAGCGAGAGGAATTCACGCAGGGATTCTTCCGCATCTCTCGTGTCCCGGGGCTCGAGAAAGACCTTCTTCTTGCGGACGGACCCGGAGACCTGCCCCGAGAAGTGCTCCAGGACCTGATATGAGGGGAAGTAGACGGCGAGGTTCCCCTTCAGGCGGGAGAATATCTCGATGTATGATTGTATCAGGTTGAGATTCCTCTCGTTCTGTCGCATGGAGAAGGCGGTGGTGATGTCGGTGGCACAGAGGATGAGGCGGTTCTCTTTTGGGAAGGCGTTTGGCAGGGAGAGTGTCCTGACAACAAGATCCCCAAAGTAATACCGGGCGTAACTCTCGACAGGGGAGAGGGTCCCTGAGATCAGCAGGCAGGCGTGGTGGGACCGGGCGACATCCTGCAGGAGCGACCCGGGGTCGATACTCCGGACCTCCAGGGATACGAGACCCTCCTCCCTCCGGAAGAGGGTGAGGAAGGAGGGGTCTGTTGAGGACCGGGCAATCTTTTCCAGGAACCTGGTGAGGCGTTCCAGTGCGGTTTCCCGGAACTCCCCGGCCTTGATATTCTTCTCCCGTACCTTCCCGGAGATCTCCACCAGGTCATCCACGATCCCGGACATATCGGTATATAGTGAGCCTTTCACTACCATCCGGTCGAAGATGGCGGGGTCGAACCAATCCTCGGTCTCGAAGGAGTTCTGCACCCCGTCCATGAACTGGGAGATGCGGGGGATCACCTGCTGCAGCGCCTCGGCACCCGTCCTGGCCCGGCGGAGCCCCGAGAGCTCGGTCACTGCCTGGAGCAGGGTATCATGGTCGATGGTCACGCTCTGCGCATCCGTGATGGCATCGCCACAATTGTGCGCCTCGTCGATGAGAAGGATGGCATCTGCAGGGTCAAGGTTCAGGTTTGCATACAGGGCGTCCCTTATCTCCGGGTCAAAGACATGGTGGTAATTGAGGAGGATGACATCAGCTTTCTGGGCTGCCAGGATCATCATTTCGTAGGGGCAGATGCCGGACGCCACTTCGTGGAGATGGTGGGGCCAGACGGTTCGGCTCGTGACCCGGTCAGCCCTGGTCTGCAGCGCCGCAGAAGGGACCATCCGCACTCCACCCTCCGACTGGACAAAGACCCGGCTCCCGATGAAGTAAGGGCAGAGAAGGGGCCTCTTCTGGTCGAGGCGTCGTATCTGCTGCTGGATATAGGGGTCCCTGGATGGCACCAGTGCCCCTTTTTCGGCACGCTGGCGCATCAGTGTGGTGCTGAATCCCTTCACCCCCTCGCACCGGCGATACACGTCTCCCTCCCCTGAGAGTGGGCACATGCCCCTCTTCCCGATGAGGTAGGCCACCTTCAGCCCGGGCCTCTTCTCCCGGATGAGGGAGAGCTCCCTGATGAAGGTATTCAGCTGGCTGACGGTGCGGACTGCCACCAGGACTCTCTTCCCCTCCCTCCCTGCCATGAGCGCCGAGAGAAGGCTCGACTTCCCGCTCCCGGTCGGGGCATCGATCAGCCCGATGGCGCCGTCTTTCGCGCAGGAGAGGCCAAAATCGAGCATCTCCCGCTGGTAAGGGCGAAAATTCGGGTAAGGGAACCAGTCGTCCAGTGTATCCATGCTACCATGAGTTGGATCTCTGACTCTTTTTTATTATCGGGCAGCACCAACTTTTTCCGCATGGCAATCCATCCCATCGAATACCGGTACGGGACTGCGGAGATGCGGGCAGTCTGGGGGGAGGAGAACCGGTTCTCCTGTGTTGTGCAGGCTGAAGTGGCCCTGGCCCGGGCTGCGGCAGCGCACCAGTTCATCCCTGCCGCGGCCGCTGAGGCAATCGCATCAGGGGCGGAAAAGGCCACCCTCATCCGGGCCAAGGAGATCGAAGAGGAGATCAGCCATGATATGATGGCTATCGTGAAGGCCATCGCCGAGCAGTGCGGCGGGGGAGGCGGCTTCGTGCACTACGGGGCAACCTCAAACGACATCCTGGATACTGCCACAGGACTCCAGATTAAAGAATCTGTCACCCTGCTGGACGCGAAATTGCGGAAGCTACTCTCCGTACTCCTGAAGAGGGCGGGGGAAACAAAAACCCTGGTCTGTGCAGGGAGGACCCACGGTCAGATCGGGGTTCCCACTACCTACGGCCTTCGATTCGCTATCTGGGCCAGTGAGATAGCCCGCCATATCGAGCGGCTCACACAGATGACCCCCAGGGTGGCGGTCGGGCAGCTGACCGGCGCGGTGGGTACCCAGGCGGCACTTGGGGAGAAGGGAATGGAGATCCAGGAGACCATGATGGAGATCCTCGGCCTGGTCCCCGTGGATGTTTCGAATCAGGTGGTGGCGCGGGACCGTTATGCGGAATATTTCATGTTCCTGGCAAACGTTGCCACCACCCTTGACAAGATCGGGGTCGAGATCAGGACCCTCCAGAGGACCGAGATCGCAGAGGTGGAGGAGGCATTCGGCGCCCGCCAGGTGGGGTCGAGCACCATGCCCCACAAGAGAAACCCCATCAAGAGCGAGCAGGTGTGCGGCCTCGCACGGGTGGTACGGTCCGCGGTGGAACCCGCCCTGCAGAACAATACCCTCTGGGACGAGCGCGATCTCACCAACTCCTCGTGTGAGCGGATTCTCTTCCCCGAAGCGAGCATCCTTGCCGATCACCTCCTCTCCCTTATGATCCGGGTGATCGAGGGGCTCACCCTCAAGCCGGACCGGATCGCCAGGAACCTCTCCCTCCTCCAGGGGGTGAACATGGCCGAGGCAGTGATGATCGAGCTGACCCGGAGGGGCATGGACCGGCAGGAAGCGCACGAGATCATGCGCAGGGCCAGCATGGAAGCCCTGGCACGCGAGATACCGCTCTCAAAGGTCTTATCCACAGAAGTGGCGGTGACACGGGTCCTTTCTCCTGCCGAGATCCAGGCACTCCTTGATCCCGGGCACTATATCGGTACTGCCCCTGCACAGGTGGGCAGGGTACTGCGGAAGCTGACCCCCCTCTGCACACCTGCAGGATGAGCATATGAAACGCACATGAGACTGTCGGGTCACCATGCCTCCCCTGATGAAAACCGCGAATGCGGTTTTCATACCAACACACTATGAACTCCTTTCAGGATTTCGGACATACATCATGAAAATGGCGAAGCCATTTTCATTCGAAAAAATGTATGGGTGGGAGCGTTATTCTTCGGAGGCTTCAGATTCGCCCTTCTCAGGGCGCTTGAAGGTCTCCACCAGTGTGATTTCATTGATGCCTGGGATGTGCTCAAATCCTTCATGGATGACCCTGCTCCTCCACATGAGCCACCGGCGGTCGTAGGTGATCCCGGGAGGAAGGTGCAGGGTGAGGACGCCATCATCCAGGCTCACGTCCATGTCCCGCCCGGCATAGAGATTGATCAACCCTTTCATCTGCTCCTCTGCGCCTTCTACGGTGCCTTCTATGCGGAAGGTGTAGTTGAGCGTCTTTCCCGCCAGCGGGTGGTTGAAATCGATGAGCACCCTGGTCCCGATAATGTCGACGACCATCCCTTCGCCTTTCTCAGGGACCTTGATAGACACCCCTTTCTTCGGTTTCTCCTGGAAAGAGTTCTTGTTGAATGCCTCGACGTGCGCCGGGTCATGCGCTCCAAAGGCTTTCGCGGGCGGGACTTCGACATCTCCCTCTTCTCCGATCTCTTTTCCTTCCAGGGCTTCATCGAGCCCGAGGATCACGTGGTGGCTCCCGACACGGATAGTGACCGGGCCATAGGAGGCCTCGGGGTTGAGGATGTCTGCGTCCCTCGCAATCCCCTCATCGGTGGTGTCAAAAACCCTCCCATCCACCCTGCCCGTGTAGCTGAGCCTGATAAAATCTCCAACTCGTATTGCCATAATTACACCTGGAATTTCCGGCTACCCGGTGAGAAAAACCCTGGCACCTCCCGGGTAGAGGTTCTCTATACATTTACGGGGATGGTCTTATATAATTAATCGATGGGCAGAGCGATTGACCAGGCCCCGTCTCCTCTCAACGTAGCCTGGCCTTTTTTATATGAAACGCACATGAGACTGTCGGGTCACATGCCCACCTGATGAAAACCGCGGATGCGGTTTTCATGCCAAAATGGCTGCGCCATTTTCATGAATGCGTATGCGTGCGTCTCGAAGGGGATCATGTAGTTTTTTTTTATATGGGTATTGCACAGGGCATCTTCGGGATGTATCTGTTCTGTATCTTACGGGTTTTCTCCCGCATCGAACCCAACCTATTATGGTTCTCCTGGAGAAGATGAGAAGAGGAGACCATGCTCGAGATCGAGTTGAAGGCCAGGGTCGGGGACCTCCCGGCAGTAAGGGAACGGCTCCTCCTCCTCCACGCAGAGCCAGAAGGGAGGGTGATGGAACGGGACCTGTACCTGAATGCACCCCACCGGGATTTTGGAAAGACCGACGAGGCGCTCCGCATCCGGCATGCCGGGGGGAGATGCACGGTGACCTACAAGGGGCAGAAGAAGCGGGATTTTCACCTCAAGGCGAGGGAGGAGCTCAACTGCGGGGTGGAATCGGGTGATGTGATGACCCGCATCTTCCTCTCCCTCGGTTTTGTCGAGGTCGCAGAGGTGAGGAAATGGAGGGAATATTTCCGGTTCAGGGATGCAACCGTATGCCTGGACGAGGTGGAGGGACTGGGGGAGTTCGTGGAGATCGAGCTCAATCACCCGGAGGCTGTGGAGAAGCCTGCCGCATACGTGGCTGCACTGGGAAAAGAGATTGGTGTCACGGGGGAGCCTATCCTGTCCTCCTACCTGGAACTCCTCCTCTCGGCGGGTAACTTGGTGCAGAAGTAGGGGTCACACCCTCATTTTTTTTGAAAAATGAGTATGTTGGGAATGCAGGCCTCGCTCTTATACCTGCAGCATCTCGATCCTGATATCTTTCGGCTCCTTCCCAAAATGAATCATCGCGCACTGGCCGAGTGCTGCCATGCCCGGATTGACCACTTTCACTCCGTTCTCTTCCATCAAGCCTCTCTGCTCGTGAATGTGGGCACAGCAGACCAGGTCAAAGGATCCCATGTGCTTCCTGATACTGGCGCTCCCAACGTGGTTTCCGCCAGCCTCATCCAGGAATCCCTGCGGTGGGGCATGCGAGATCAGCACGTTGTGCGTGGTGCGCTCCATCTTCTTGAGGATCGAGTGGAGGAGGTCGTCAATCTGCTTGTCCGTCAGCTCAAATGGGGTATTGAAGGGCGTGGGATTGGATCCCCCGATCCCTGCAATGGAGATCTTCCCCAGGTTGATAGAGGAGCCATGGAGACAGACGCAGTCTGAATGCTCCAGGGCATCAATAGTCTCCCGGGGATCACAGTTTCCGGGTACTGCAAATGCAGGGACGTCAATTCGTGAGAAGAGCGACTCGACTGCATCTGCAGGGCCCATGTTCGTGATGTCGCCGGCGATAAAGATGGCATCCGGGGAGAGTTCCAGGAAAGATTCCAGCTTCCCGAACTCTCCGTGCAGGTCTGCCAGCAAAAGCACATCCATCATGTCAATATTCATTCGAGGGGGCCTTTAAAAAAATCTTCGTGTGTGATCACCCCATGATCCCGTCAATCTGCCCGAAAGCGCCAGCGATCCCAGGAGTCTATCCACCTCAGGAAGGAGTGGGCGCGGGGAGGTCTCTGCAAGGGGGGTGCCGGGCAGGGGAGTGAACCGGTGGAGATGGACCCGGCCCCGGCTGCTGACCCACTCCACCAGCCTTGCAGTCTTCATCTGATCCTCATCTCTCTCCCCCGGGATGCCGACGATACAGTCCACCACCGGGGTCAGCCCGTATTCAAGGCAGAGTTCCACTGCCGCGATCACGTCCCCGACGGTGTGGCCCCTCGAGAGGGTGGCAAGGACCCTGTCGCTCCCGGACTGGGCACCGAAGTGAAGGCGGCTGTTGCTGCAGTAAGTGGTGATGAGGTCGAGTGCCTCCCTGGTCACCCACTCGGGGCGCACTTCGCTTGGGAAGGTGCCAAAGTAGATGCACTGGCCCTTATGCTGGAGCGAAGAGAGGAGGGCCCTTACCTTCTCCAGGCGGGGATTCATCCCGTCAGAACCGTATGCCAGGGCATTGGGGGTCACAAAACGGGCATCCCGGAAGCGGCGGGCGGCCCGGGTGACGGCATCAATGCTCCGGTGCCGCATCCTTGAACCGAAGATGCGGGGCGTCTGGCAGTAGGTGCAATGATGCGGACATCCCCTGGATATCTCGATGTATCCTTTCATGGTAGAGAATGGCAGGTAGGCGTCCAGCCTGACGCAGGTGTCAGCCGGCAGAAATCCCTTCCTGGTTGCCACCCCTGGCGGGAGGGGACGGTCCTCTTCCAGGGCACGGAGAAGGGCAGGGAGGGTATACTCCCCCTCCCCCGCCACGACGTAGTCAGCAACCATGGCCATTTGTGCAGGGTATGCAGTGGCATGGGGGCCACCAAGAATGGTGATACATGGGGCATCCCGTATCTCCGGCAGGTAACGGGACGCGTTCAGTGAGTTGAGGCTGTAGCAGGTCACATCCGGAGCTGGTGAGCGGACAGGTTCGAGGAGGTACCCTTCCCTTTCACATGCCGCATAGAGTGCGGCATACGAATTCCTGGCTGCCGGTATGAACCTCCAGTGTACATCCATGGGCAGGAGGGAAGCGGCGGGAGTGGTTGGTTGGTCGGGACGATCGCCCACTCCCGGTTCTTGATCAGCCCCTTGTCCGGTACGGGACGAGCTGGTCGATGATCTTGTAGGTATTGCCGTTGGTAAGGCTCACAAAGACCTCTATCCTGTCATCCTCTTTCGTACCGTCGAACTTCAGCTCCGCGCCCTTGTTCGCCTCCAGGTGTTTGGTAGTGACTTGCCCGTCAGACCGGGTCACCCTGACCATGATATCCGTCACTGCGATCTGCCCCTTCCCCCCGGAAAAAAAGACGGTAATCGTCGCATATATCGGGTCCTTCTCGTTGATCTGGATCTCTACGGTCCGGTCAGGGGGGAGAGTCACCGTAGGTCCCGGTACCATCCCATCCTGGGAACTCCCCTGGAAAACGGAGGGAATACCCCCCGGCGCCTGTGTACAGCCGGAGATCGCCACCCCTGCCAGGAGCAGCGCTATAAAAAGCATCGGAACGCGTCTCATGGATGAGGATAGGAAGTGCTGATTGATTAGGCTGTCCCTTCGGATCCTTCGTCGTCCAGGATCTCCACCGTCCCCTGTCCGCCATCCACCCGTACCAGGGCTCCGTCAGGTATCAGGGACAGGCCCCCCTCGAGGTGATCCACCAGGGGAATGGCACCAATGATGGCCCCCACGGCGATAATGGGCTCAGCCTCGAGGTTGATCATGGCTGCGGGTGCCTTTTCGTTCCTGCTGAGTGCATACACAATATATGAGCCGACGGTAGAGCCCTTGCCATGGGGAAAGACGAGCACTCTCCCGCTGATCAACACCCCTTTCAGCGGGTGGTCTCTCTCCACTATCATCCCTGTTTCGGGATCCACTCCTGAGAGGAAGGAGATGGGTTCATGACTGACCAGTACTCTCCCGGTTCCGGTCCCCCTGGAGATACTGCGGCCCCTGATGAGCAAGATCACACCACATAAATGTAGGGAACTCAAGATATAATGGTAGCATGGAAGAGAGCGTCATACGGAACGCAGGATCCGACACGGAACTCAAATACCAGCTGAAGGTCCAGGATCTCGAGTCCCAGGTCCTTGACCTCAAGGTGAAGAATGATGAGATCCTGCGGGAGAATGCGCAGCTGAAACGCGAGAATAACCAGCTCAAGCGGATGCCTCTTTTCGTGGCCGTCGTGGTCGACCTCATCGACAAGGGAGAGGTGTACCTTCGCCAGCAGGGGAACAACCAGGAGTACCTGACCCACGTGAACGATGATATCTACCGCCAGCTCAAGCCGGGCACCAAGGTGGCGGTCAATAACGCCCTCTCCATCGTGAAGATCGTAGGGAATATCTTTGATTCGCGGGTCAGGGTGATGGAGCTCGACGAGTCGCCGGAGATCACGTTTGACCAGGTAGGAGGGCTCGAAAAGGAGATAGAGGAGGTGCGCGAGGCGGTCGAGTACCCCCTGACGAAACCTGAGATCTACGAGAGGGTAGGTGTGGAACCCCCGAAGGGAATCCTCCTCTACGGCTCCCCGGGGACCGGGAAGACCCTGATCGCGAAGGCAGTGGCACACCAGGCCAGGGCCACGTTCATCCGCATGTCAGGGAGCGAGCTGGTGCACAAGTACATAGGGGAGGGAGCTCAGCTCGTGCGGGAGCTCTTCGCCCTTGCCAGGGAGAAGTCCCCTTCGATTGTCTTCATCGACGAGATCGATGCCGTGGGCAGTACCCGGACCAATGACGGTACTTCAGGGAGTGCGGAGGTGCAGCGGACCCTGATGCAGCTCCTTGCCGAGATGGATGGGTTCGATACCCGAGGGGATGTCCGGATCATGGCCGCCACCAACCGGGTAGACATGCTCGACCCCGCTCTCCTCCGGCCCGGGAGGTTCGACCGGGTCATCTCGATTCCTCTTCCCGATGCGGACGGAAGGAGAGAGATCCTGAAGATTCATTCATCCAGGATGGTCCTCGGCCGGGACGTGGATCTGGGTGTGATCGTGGAGATGACCGAGGATGCCACCGGAGCAGAGCTGCAGGCCATCTGCAGGGAAGCAGGTATGATGGCAGTCAGGAGAGAGGCAAAAACCCTCTCCCAGGACGATTTCACCAGGGCTGTCCGGAAGGTGAGGGCAGAAGTCAGCATGGACCTCAGGATGTATACGTAGGGATACCTCCATCTCCTTTTGACAACCTTCATCCTCTTTTTCATGATGTGGCATATAGGGTATCCACCTGGCATCAGGTGGACTCCCGGGAGCATCGCATCTTAACACCTGGCGGACCCAATCACTCATATACGTGTAAGTGACCATGCGGGTCCTCTTCATACCCAAGGAGGGTATACCACTCTACCAGACTCTCCTCGCCTCGGAGACCAGCCGGGATGCGCTCCGGTTTTACCGGCCGGTCCAGACCCCGGCAGGAGTGCAGATCTCGATGGCGTCCCTGGGGAGCGCCCTCTCCCTGGCATCCGACCTTCGCTGGTACGTGCGCAGGTACATGCGTGACGTCCTTTTTGAACTCTCTGACGGGGTCTTCTGCACCAGGGCCCTCGCGCAGGATATCTATTACGACAGGGCAGCAATCCTGCATACTCATTGGAGATTCAGGAGGTCCTATACCCTGCAGTCGGGATGTCTGGTCTCTGATTATCCCTTTCCAACACCTCGAGGCATGCCTGCAGCTCACCCCCATGGTGAGACGGAAACAGGGGTGGTGCTCGAAGTGTGGTGCACCGAAGAGGAATACCTGGGCCAGAAAAAGAGTGACGTTATGGAAGACGAGGTCACTTCTTCGTGACCTTCTCCTCGCCTATGATCTTCTTGGCGATAAGGAATACCACGAATGCCACGATCACGAAATAGATCAGGTCAGCGACGAACTGGCCCCAGCTGATCACGAGCGGGCCGATAACCAGTTTCGAGGTCTGCCAATCCCCCCCAGGGATGAGGATTGCGATGAATGGCATGATGATGTTGTCTACAAAAGATTTCACCAGCTGGTTTGCAGCCAGGCCAATGATAACCGCAATAGCAAGGCCAATGACCTTGTACTCTTGCAGGAATTCCATAAATTCCTTGATTATACTCATACTCTTTCACCTGTAAATGAGAAGAGAACCAGGAGCATGATAAAACCTTGGATGGCGCCTTTTCTCTAATGAAAATGGCTTCGCCATTTTCATGATTTATGTCCGAAATCCTGAAAGGAGTTCATAGTGTGTGAATATGAAAATGGCTGCGCTATTTTCATGAATGCATATGCGTGTATCTCGAAGAGAATCATGTAGTTTTTTTTAAAACCGGATGACTCATTTCGTGACATACGGATACAGAATAAAAATTCAGGAGGAGTTATTGTAAAAAAAA
Organism: Methanolinea sp.; assembly: GCA_025453675.1. Classification (GTDB taxonomy): domain Archaea; phylum Halobacteriota; class Methanomicrobia; order Methanomicrobiales; family Methanospirillaceae; genus Methanolinea_A. The sequence goes on along the minus strand of JALOPW010000034.1, from coordinate 2,646 downwards.
TTCCAGCATTGATGAGGGAAAAAAGAATCTTGGGATCAGGCGAACATTGCCCCAAAGCCACTCCTGGAGACATGCCGTTCGAAGTCAAGCCCGATCTTCTCGATGGCATCCAAAAAGTCGTCCCTCGAGACGGCATCCCTTTCCCTCCGTATGGCATACATCCCTGCCTCCATGCAGATGGCCTTGAGGTCCGCCCCGTTCTTCCCCTCGGTCAGGATGGCGATCTCCTTCATGGTCACCTCAGGAGCCAGGCTCATCTTCCTGGTATGCACATCGAGGATGGCAACCCTTCCCTCGATATCAGGGAGGGGGATCTCGATGATGCGGTCGAACCTCCCCGGCCGCAGGAGTGCCCGGTCAAGGATATCTATCCGGTTGGTGGCCCCGATGATCTTCACGTCCCCCCGGCGCTCGAACCCGTCCATGCCGGAAAGGAGCTGCATCAGTGTCCGTTGCACCTCCCGGTCGCCCGAGGTGGTGGCCTCCGTCCGGGAGGCTCCCACGGCATCGATCTCATCGATGAAGATGATGGTCGGGGATTTCTTCCGTGCGAGGTCGAAGAGCTCCCTGACCAGCCGGGCACCTTCCCCGATGTATTTCTGCACGAGCTCTGATCCCACCACCCGGAGGAAATGTGCATTGGTCTCGTGGGCCACGGCCCGGGCGAGGAGTGTCTTTCCAGTCCCCGGAGGCCCGTGCAGGAGCACTCCCTTCGGGGGCTCGATCCCGATCCGGTCGAAGAGCTCAGGCTTCTTCAGGGGGAGTTCGACCGCCTCCCTGATCTCGTTGATCTGGGGGTTCAGGCCCCCGATGTCGGCATAGGACTCGTCAGGGCTCTCCACCACCTCCATGCCGTAGACCTGGGCATCGTAGCTCTCGGGGAGGACGTCAATGACTGCCAGGGACTGCTGGTTCAGGGTGCAGCGGACGCCGGGCTTGAGTTTCTCGGGGTCGATGCACATGGAGCTCCTCACCATGAACCTCGGGCCCGCGCTGCTCCGGACCACCACTCTCCCGTTGTCCATCACATCGGTGACCGTACCGATGACAAGGGGCGGGCTCCTGAGCTGCTCCAGTTCGCTCTTCAGCTTCCTGACTTCCCGCTCGTACCGTATCTTCTGGGTCTCGATATAGCGCTTATCCGATTCGATCTGGCGGATTTGCTCGCGCAGTTCCAGGTTACGGGTCTCCATGTTGGTGACCCGGTCCAGGAGATAACGGTAGAGCTCCTCGGGGTTCTGGGGTTCCTGGGGTTGGCGGGCGCTTTCCACCATTTTTGTGCCTCAAATAAGTATATTGGGAAAAATGTCTATAAAGATGTTTGCGACGAGGATGCAGTGCTGAATTTTTTTATAAGCCATTGAAAAAATACTGAAACAGGATGACATGGGTTGGAGAACACGCTGCACCAACATTGGAGAGGTATGAAAATTGAGAATGACCCTTACTCCTCTTTCTTCCTCCGGATCAACCCACCAATTCCCACCGCTCCCAACGCAGCGACGGGAATGGCCACCGGAACAGGTGCGGTTGTGGGTTGAATCGTTACAGTCGTAGCCGTGTCCATCGGCGATGCAGTGGTTACGACCTGTTTCGTGGTGGCCAGGACAGTGGTCGGTGGCGGCCCTTCCAGGAGGGTGAACGTGGTATACACATCAGATTGCCACTTAAAGGATGATGATACATATACCCAATGTTGCCCCGGCCTGGTTGCACTGGAATTGAAATCCGCGGAAAAATGGTTGATTGAAGCAGGTCCTGCCTCGACTGTCACGGATCTCCAATCTCTCACAATATCCCCGGGCCCTCCATAGTCTTTAAATCCGCGAGTGATTTCAAAAAACACGTTTTCACCTGGCGGAAAATTTGTCCAACCCGAAATGGTGATCGTCTCCCCGACGTAGTAGTCGCGGACCGGGTCCAGTTCTATGAACGGGTCCGCTATCGAGAACGTATACACGGCGTATCCGTCGTCCAAGGCGGTCTCCTTTATTGCCCTGACGAGTGCATCCGGTGCGGCGGAACGCATGGTCTTCGCCTGGGCGAGGGTGAAGAGCACCCGGTCGGGATTCGAATACGGCATGCTCGTTTTGATTACTTCTCCTGTCCTTTCATCCAGGGCAATGTCGTATTTGAGGTTGTCCCCGAACGACTGAAAGACGACGGTGTAGTTCCCGCTTTCCATCCTCTCGATCTCTTTTGCAGTGAGAGTATACCCGAATGACCCGTCCGATTGCAATGGCAGGGTAATGGCGTCTGCATACTGCGGCCCGAATATCCACATGCGAATCTCGGTAATGCCGGTCGCGATGCCAGAGAAATGCCGGTCGCGATGCCAGAGATTGCCAGTGGGTCGCCTTTAACGATGTATTCCTGGGAGAGGGGGGACGTATCGAAGGGGATTACGTCACCGGCAGCCATTGATGGAATGAACAACAAAAATATGAGATACGCAATGAGGCAGGGGACCAGGAATCCTCCATACCTTGTGAGTTTTTATCATACTATTTCCTCGACTATGTATTGATATTATGGCTATGATCTACACAAGCCTGCTTCGAAAGAAGAACGAGATGGAAAACTCCAAAAAAGATATGAAATCAGGCGACACACAGGGTATCGGACAACCAAGGATATATGAAAACA
>JALOPW010000050.1 GCA_025453675.1 Methanolinea sp. | reverse complement strand
CGGCTCGTCGCGAATGCACATGCCTCCGGCTTCCCTTTCTCTCTCCTGCCTCACTTATTCCCTGGCATCCGGCTCGTCGCGAATGCACATGCCTCCGGCATGTGCATCCAGCCTGATATCATACACCGCGTGCCACCGCCCCGGGGAATAGGACCTGACATAGCGTTCCCGGATACTCGAAACGGGGTATTTCCCTATCTCTTCAAGAAACTCCCCTTCCCTCTCCTGGAGCGCGTAGCAATGGATGGTCCCTCCCGGCCGGCACATCCCGACCGCTGATGAGAGGAAGCGGATGGCCCCGAGCGGGAGGTTCATCACCACCCGGTCGAACTTCCACGGAAGGATTCCGGGGAGATGCGAGGCGTCAGAGAGGAGAGGGAGGATGTGTTCGCACCGGTTGAGGGCGATGTTTCGAAGCATCAGCCGGACCGCCCCCGGGTTGAGATCGGAGGCCACCACGAGACTGGCCTTCCGGGCCAGGGTGAGGGCATACGGGCCTACCCCGGCGAACATGTCGAGCACCCGTTCCCCCTCATCCATGCCTGACAGGATGCGCTGGCGTTCCGTGGAGAGCCGGGCCGAGAAGTAGGCCTCCGAGACGTCGATCTCGAACCTGAGGCCGTGCTCAACGTAGCGGGTCTTCGTGGTGGGCTCGCCTGCCAGCACCTCGTACCGGCGGATTCGCCACGGTCCCTCCACGTCACTGATGGCGAAGAGCACCGTGTGGATGGACGGGCGAGAGGAAAGGAGGATTGCTGCGCCCGGTGCGTCACGCTCCTGCATGACCGCGATACCCCCAATCAACTCGTGCCTGGGGAGTGTTCCGACCACCGGGTGTCCCTCGAATTCCTCTTTTGTGCTCCCTTCGAGCGGCGATATGACAGGGAAGAGGATGGACCCGCCATCCCTCCGGGGTTTTAAGGACGGGTCAAGGAGCCCCTGCTCCATGAGCTCCTGTCTCTTCCTCTCCCCGTCCTGCCTCTCCACCCGGATGTACCACTGCTGTACCATTTGGGCTTCCTTCGTGCCTGCCTATATACTTCAGGTACCACGGGGGGATGAGTATATCCCCCGGAGAAGGGTTATTCCCCCACCCTCCCATGATGTAGTATGGATGAGTACCTGAAGCGGCTCTCGGACGGGTCGCTCAAACTCTATGCCCTGGAGCAGGAACTCCCGCCGGCAGAGGCAGTCGCGGTGCGCCGGCACTTCATCGAGGGAGAGACGGGCGTCTCCCTTGAGAGAGTGGGGTCCTACACCATCGATATCGACCGGGTGGCCAGGAAGAACTGCGAGAACATGATAGGGGCGGTCCAGGTCCCTGTGGGGGTTGCCGGGCCTCTTCGGGTAAACGGGGAGTATGCCTCGGGGGAGTTCTACCTCCCGCTGGCCACCACGGAAGGGGCACTGGTGGCCTCGGTGAACCGGGGATGCGGGGCCATCTCCAGGGCCGGCGGGGCGGATGCAAGGATATTCCGGGACGGGATGACCAGGGCCCCGGTCTTTGCCACCCGGAGTGTGGTCCATGCACGGGAGGTGGCAGAGTGGGTGGCTGCCCACCGCGATGAGATGGCACGTGCCGCGGAGTCCACCACCTCCCATGGGAAGTTCCTGGATGCAGTGACGACAGTGGTGGGGACCTCCGTCTTCGTCCGGATGGAGTTTGACACAAAAGACGCCATGGGGATGAACATGGTCACCATCGGGAGCGAGAAGGCGGCAGAGCTGATCAGCAGCGCCACCGGGGCCCGTCTCATCGCCCTCTCGGGAAACCTCTGCACCGACAAGAAACCTGCCGCGGTGAACCTGGTAAGGGGTCGGGGACGAAGTGTCTGTGCGGGGGTGTGGCTCGACGACGCCCTGATCGCGTCGGTCTTCAAGACCGATGCCCGTTCTATGGCAGAGGTGAACCGCCGGAAGAACCTGGTGGGGTCCGCCGCGGCAGGATCTCTCGGGTTCAATGCCCATGCCGCGAATGTCGTGTCAGCCATGTTCATCGCCTGCGGCCAGGACCCGGCGCATATCACAGAGGGGAGCATGGCCATCACGACGGTGGACCAGGGCGAGGGCGGGCTGTACGTGGCAGTCACTCTCCCTGATCTCCCGGTCGGCACCGTGGGCGGTGGGACCGGGGTGGGAACCCAGGCCGAGTGCCTTGCGCTGCTGGGGGTAGCCGGAGGGGGGGACCCTCCCGGGTCACACGCCCGGAAATTCGCCGAGATCCTTGCCGCCGGGGTCCTTGCCGGGGAGCTCTCCCTCCTGGGCGCACTTGCCGCCCAGCACCTTGCCCGGGCACACCGATCACTCGGCCGCTGAATCTTCAATTCAGCGGAACCATTTCATCATGACCAGGGCGTCCTCTCCGTTTGCGTAATAACCTCCGAAACGGAGCACCTGGCGGTAGCCGAGCCTGCGGTAAAACTGCTGCGCATCCCTGTTGGAGACCCGGACCTCGAGCTGCACACCGGTAGCGAGCTCCACCGCGAACTGCTGTTCCTCCCGCTCGACAAGCCTCCTGGCAATCCCCGCCTTCCGCAAGGCAGGGGTGACCGCAAGGTTGCAGATGTGGCCGTAGATCTCCTCACCGGTGTCCTCGAGGCCCCCGACAATGAACCCTACCACTTCGCCTCTGCAGGTGGCTACAAAGTATGTCTCGGGAAAATAGGAGAGGGCTTCGGCGAACACCGCCGCCTTCCAGGGGTCAATGAACGACTCCTGTTCAATCCGGGCGATCCGGTCGATATCCGCGGGCCTGGTCCGGCGGATGGTGATCTCTGGGTGCATGGATCAGCTGTCCCCAGTTTATTGGCTTCATTGCTATAATATACTGCCACGGAGAATGATAGAGGGAGAAATGGTGGAGATTTTTCGTTTCCCTGCAGTTCGCCCTGAAGCCCGAACGGCCCCGCTGGTCGCCGCGGTCCCCTATGACGTGGTGACCACGGAAGAGGCGGCTGCCTGCATCCGTAAGAATCCTTTGAGTTTCCTCCGCGTGAGCAGGTCCGATGCCGAGCTCCCGGAGATGGCTCCCAATGATGCGCGGGTCTACGCCCGGGCAAGGGATACCTTCCGGGAGTTCCAGGAGATGGGGCTCCTGGCACGGGACCGCATCCCTGCCATGTATCTCTACCGGGTGACCGGCAACGGGCATGACTTCCTTGGCCTCGGGTGCACCCTCTCGGTCAGGGACTACGAGGAGAACACCATCCGCCGGCACGAGCTGACCCGCTACGACAAGGAGGAGGACCGGACCAGGCACATCGACGCAGTGAATGCCCACAGCGGCCCGGTGGTCCTCCTCTTCGAGGATAAAGCCCGCATCCACGAGTTCCTGCAGGCACTCTGGAACCGTGCAGGCAGGCCTGATGCAGAGGTGCGCTGGGATGACGGCACGCTGCACCAGGTGCTGTGCATCACCGGGGAGAAGGACCTCTCCGCACTTGAACGGGTCTTTTCACCGGTCCCCCGCCTCTACATCGCCGACGGGCACCACCGGGCCAAGTCAGCGGTCAACGTGGCACTGAAGCGGAAGGTGGAAGGGAGGCTCACCCCAGAGGCGACACGGTTCATGGGGGTGCTCTTTGCACACAACCGGGTGAAGATTCACGGCTACAGCCGCCTGGTCACCGACCTTGCAGGGATGACGCCTGCGGCATTCATGGAACGGTTAAAAGGTGTATTCTCTGTCATCCCTTACGGCGAGGTGGACACCGGTGCTTTTCATATCCCCCCCAGGCATTCCCCGCCTGACACCAGCCACGTGGTGCACATGTTCCTGAAGGGGGCATGGTACGAGTGTGCCTGCCCCCATAGCCAGGGAATGGACCGCATCGAGGCCCTGGACGTCTCGGTCCTGCAGCAGGAGGTGCTGACGGGGATCCTCGGCATCTCCGATCCCAGGGGCGATCCCCGCCTCCAGTACCTCGGCGGGGCACGGCCGATCGCTGATCTCGAGGCCCTGGTGAAGAGAGGAGGGTATGCAGTGGCATTCTCCATGCAGCCGGTGAAGGTGGAGTCGGTGCTGGAGATCGCGGATGCCGGTGGGATCATGCCCCCCAAGTCCACCTGGTTCGAACCAAAGCTCCTCTCAGGCCTGATGGTCCACACCCTTGACTGATGGAATTTCCGCGGTTCCTTTGGGGTATACCCGTAGTGAATGAAAACATGACCAATGCAATTCGCAACAGGCCCGGCACATGAAAATGGCGAAGGCATTTTGGCATGAAAACCGCATCCGCGGTTTTCATCAGGGGGGGCATGTGACCCGACGGTCTCATGTGCGTTTCATTAGAAACCGCTGACATGTTTCTCCCGAGACTGCCCTTGCTACCGGTGCTCTCCTGCAGCGATGTCGAATGAAAATCGCTGATGCGATGTTCATGACTACTTTTTTTCCCTCTGCCGTCGCACTAGAGAGCACATGATCAATATCGCACTTCCCAAGGGCAGCCTGGAGGAACAGACACTCCTCCTCTTCCGGGAGGCGGACCTGGAGGTGAAGCGGTCTGACCGGGATTACAATCCTTTGATCGCAGATGACCGCATCGCCAAGGTGAAGATCCTCCGTCCCCAGGAGATCCCCAGGTTCGTGGAGATGGGGTACTTCGACCTCGGCATTTCAGGCCTCGACTGGGTGAAGGAGAGCGGGGCCAGGGTCCGCGAGGTCGCCAGGCTCAACTACAGCAAGACCGGCGAGGGGACTGTCAAGATCGTCGTGGCCGTGCACAGGGACGAGCCGATCGGGGACGTGAAGGAGATCCGGCCGAACAGCAGGGTGACGACCGAGTATCCCGAGCTGACCCGAGAGTTCTTCGGGCGCCTCGGCATCCCCGTCCAGCTCTTCCACTCTTATGGAGCGTCTGAAGCCAAGGTCCCTGACCTGATGGATGTGGTGGTGGACCTGACCGAGACCGGCACCACGCTCCGCCGGAACGGCCTGAAGATCATCGGGCAGATCATGGAGTCCTACACCATGATCATTGCAAACCGGGAGAGTTTTGAGGACCAGGCGAAGCGGAAGGCCATGGAGGAGATCGTGACACTGCTGCTCGGGGTCATGGAGGCCAGGCGGCAGGTGCTCCTCTCCATGAACGTGCCCACCGGGGCGATGGAGAAGATTATCGCCACCCTCCCCGCCCTGAAGAAGCCCACGGTGAGCCGTTTGCATGGGATAGAGTATTACAGCGTCCAGACCGTGGTTCACAAGCGGGATGTGAACACCCTGATCCCCAACTTAAAAGCTGCCGGAGCAGAGGACATCCTGGAGATCCCGATCACCAAGATCGTCAGGTAATCTCCCCAATGGCAAGAAAAACACATAATTTCCATATTTCGCATGCAAACCAAGAGCATAATGGTTAAATAGGAAAAGGGTGCAATCACTCGATCAGGTGGGCATGAGCGAGGAGCGCGCAAGCCACGAGCCCGATGGTGCTTTCCTTCACCCCCCGGGTGAACCCCTCATCCCTGTCTACGCACTTTTTCCGGACGAGGCAGCTCCACAGACGTTCATGATTGATGCAGGTGCACAGGGGCCGGAATGCACGGAGGTGCCCGTTGATTCCGTGAATGTGCACCATCCCTGGTGGGAGGTCCATGGAAAGGGGGATTCATGGGGGAGAGCGCGCTCCATACTCTACGAGATCATGGTGGACGGGAGCGGGGACGGGCACAGCATCGCACTCTTTCCGGGAGAGGAGGTCTTCTTCAGTTACGAGCGGGGGGCATCCAACAACGATGCCGAGTTCAACGCCGTTATCCTGGCCCTCGAGAACCTCCCTCCCTCTGCCCGCGCCCGGATCCATACCGACAGCCAGGTGGTGGTCTGGCACCTCTCTGCCAGGCAAAACCGCCGGCATGCCACGTACATACAGAAAAAGGTCCGGATTGAGGATCTCATCTCCAGTAAGCACCTGAAGGTGGAGATCCAGTGGATCCCCCGGAAGAAGAACCGGGCCGACCGCTTCCTGAAGCACTATATTGCAAGCCTCTGCGGGGCGGGGGGACGCGAACCCCTGCACCGCCGGGTCAGGCGCCTGGAGGTGGAGAACCTCCGGCTGAAGGCGAGGCTTGCGAAAGCGATGAAACTGCTCGAGAACCGCCCCGTCGTGGTGCGTGATGCGGGGATGGAGATGGCAAGGATAGGGGGACTTTTCCCGGACAACGGGTGAGATGGGGAGATCAGGTCATATTCTGTCAATCTGGAATGGTAACTCCCCCTATGTGTAGTCGCATCAGCCCTTTCCTCCCCTGAACGCCGCATGGTCCAGGGAACTCCCCTCCATATACGCCGGAACCTGCGTCGTGCTCAACCCGTTGAAAAAATGTGGGACTGGGAGTTTATATGAGGGCTCTGTCCACTCCCCGTTCCAGATGCAAATATAGACCTACAATTATATCTATGAATAGGTCTATCATTTGTGAATGGTGAAGATTAAAGAGACCACTCTTTTCAAAGTAAACAATAAAAGCGATTCATTAAGGACCACTATCCCGAGAGAGATCATCAAGCTGTTCGAGCTCCAGGAGGGGAGCAGGATCGAGTGGTATTACACCCCGGGACACGGGGTGAGCATCCGGGTCCCCGATCCCCCCCGGCAGAGGAGTGGGGGTGGCTGATATGCCCCCGCCCGCGGCTACACCCGTTGAATCGATAGCTGACGCCCCCGAGGACTGGTCGGACTATCTCCTGATTTCCCTCCCGCTCGGTGATCCGCTTTCAGGGCCTGAAAGAGAACTGATCGGGGCGGTTGCACAGAAATGGAAGAAGAACGGATTTTTCTTTGAGATTGGTGAGGAGAACCTATACTTCTACCTCAAATCCCTCGATCCGGTTGGATTCAGAAAAGGCGTACTGGATCTCCTCGGGAGGAGGGGAGACCCGCACGGGGCCTCTCCCCGCATGCACCAGGTTTTCCTGGAACTGTTCGATCGCATCGAGTCGATCAGGAGTTACGGGATAAAAGGGAAGAAGCGCATCTACGCGACCTATAACAGGGAGCGCAAGGTGGAGAACCGTCAGCTCAAGGTGAAGGCACGCGGGTCATATTATTACGCGCTCAACCACGGATTCGACAGGACCTCGAATGTATTGCCCGAAGGGTACAGGAACAGGATCATCGCCGGGGACAGCGAGGCGGAGTTGCGGGCGCTTCCTCCGAACTGCATCGACCTTGTCATCACCTCGCCCCCCTATAATTTCGGGCTGGGGTATGACACCACGGAGGACGGAGTCGATTGGGAAGGCTACTTCGCGAAACTCTTTACGGTATTCGACGAGTGCATCCGGGTCCTGAAATACGGCGGGAGGATCATCGTGAATATCCAGCCATTATTCTCTGACTACATCCCCAGCCACCATCTCATCTCCCACTACTTCATGCAGAAGCATCTCATCTGGAAAGGAGAGATCCTCTGGGAAAAGAACAACTACAACTGCAAATACACCGCCTGGGGGAGCTGGAAGAGCCCGAGCAACCCGTATTTGAAATACACCTGGGAGTTCCTGGAGATTTTTTCGAAAGGTGACCTGAAGAAGGAGGGGTCGCGGGAGAAGATCGATATCACGGCGGACGAGTTCAAGAAGTGGGTGGTGGCGAAGTGGTCGATCGCCCCCGAGAAGCACATGGCCCGCTACGACCATCCCGCAATGTTCCCGGAAGAACTGGTGATGCGTGCGTTGAAGCTCTTCAGCTACGAGGGGGATATCATCCTCGACCCGTTCAACGGCACCGGCACGACCAGCGTTGTCGCAAAGCGGCTGAACAGGAGTTACCTCGGGATAGATATCTCGCAGAAGTACTGCGATATCGCCGAGAGGAGGCTCGGGGAGATCCTGT
>JALOPW010000033.1 GCA_025453675.1 Methanolinea sp. | reverse complement strand
GGAAGGAATCGCCGTAGACGTGGGGGTAGGAGTCACCGTTGGGGTAGGAGTCGCAGTGGTAGTGGTGGGAACCGCGGTGGTCGTGGTCGGTGTGGGAGTTGGGGTGGTGGTTGTCGGGGTAGGAGTAGCGGTGGTTTGGGTGGGAGTTGGAGTTGTGGTGGTCGGGGTAGGAGTGGGAATCCCGGTGATGGCGAGGTTGATGTTTTTATTATCCCCTGCGGTGAAGGTTGAAGTCTGGGGCGCCTTGTAGCCATTAATGTAAAATTCTACTGGAATGGTGCATCCGCATGACGCTTCAGCTGCAGTAACCTCTGCTTTGAGGTATTCGTAGTATCCTGCCTGAAAAACGACCTCCTCTCCCCGGAATATGTCATATACCTTTGTCTGGAGCACTGTGCCGACCGGGGCAGGGGCACCATTGATCGTCACTGTCCCGTGGAAATCACAGGGTAGTGGGGGTATCCCATTCGCTCCCACGATTCCGGTCAGAAGACCGAGCAGGAGTAAAAAAATGATTGTTTTTCTGGTCATTGCTCTCCTCGTGGGGTACCAGGGCCGGGATCAGGCGCTGATCGCGGCCAGGGTCCCGGGTGCGTTCATGAACAGCCAGTACCCCTTGAACGGGTTCATGGGGTTGGTGTCACTGTGGCTGCCGGATCCTCCCTTGATGATGGAGGTGTCATATACCTGCGATGCGGAGTTGAACCCGAGGGTCTGCGTCCACTGGCTCTGCACGGACTGGAGGGTGTCCTTCGCTGCTGCCGGGTTCACATCGGTAAACCCGATAGAGTTCCAGCCGGTGAAGAGCGCCTTGGTGGGCGGGGTACCGAGCGGGTCGTTCTTGTAGGTCAGGGTCACTGCCTTCGGGGCAGTGGAGTAGATCCAGATCCCGTCGAGCGGTTTCACGATGGACTCGGCGGTCAAGGCCTGCCAGGACATGATCTCAGCATTATAGTAGTAGATGGAACGTCCGCCCGTATTCACCCCAGCAAAGACCACGCCGGCAGTCCTTGCAGAGTCAGCGAGCGCCTTTGGCGTGGAGATGAAGTTCCACCCGGTGTTCAGGTTGATGGTGTTCAGGGGCGGTGTCGTGGGTGTCGGGGTGACGGTCCCGGTCTGGGTTGGCCCGGTGGTCACGCTGATGTAGCTGTTCTTGGTGACCGAGGAGCTCCCCGAGAGTCCCGTGACACTAAGGGTGACCGAGTAGGTGCCTGCATTCTGGTAGACGTGCAGCGGGTTCTGCTCGGTCGAGGTGTACCCGTCACCGAAGTCCCAGGCCCATGTAGCCGGGTAACCGATGGAGATATCGGTGAACTGCACCGACAGAGGTGCGCCACCTGTTGTGGGTGTACCCGAGAACCCTGCCTGGAGGGCGTTGTTGCTCTCCACCTTGAAGGTCAGGGTCACGATCTTGTCATCGATGTTCGGGTCATTGAATCCGTTCAGGAGGGCGTTCAGTGCGGCGGTCCCGGCCAGGCGGTCGGGCCCGTCGATCACGAAGAGCTTGCTCCAGCGTATCGGTGTCGCGGTGACCACGAATTTGCGGTTCAGGTCAGGGTACCAGACCTCGTCCATCATGATCGCCGGATCAAACTTCAGCCACGGGCACCAGTCGGACTGGTCGCAAATCCTGGCTTCAGGGATGATGTCCAGCCTGTGGTTGTACATGGGGTGCTGGACCACCACGGTGTAAGTTCCGGGCAGGAGCGCCAGGGTATCGATGTAGTTCGAGAGATCGACTGAGTAATCCCCCGTCGGGCAGTCGATGAGGACGGTCTTGAAGACGTATTTCTGTCCTGCCACCTTGTTCTCCCCAAAGACCCAGATCCCGAGCGGGATTGTCCCATAATCCTTCCCAATCGTCTCGCCTCTCAGGCCTGTCGCCTGACCGGTGACCTTGATGGGAACCGGTGCACAGCAGATGATCTGCAGGATCTTGGGATTGACATCCGCGGTGATGGTCGGTTCGAGGAAGGTGAATGGCTTCTTTGCCCAGGCAGCGCAGGATACGTTCGCATCGCTGCATTCGTTGCAGGGCACTCCCTCAAGTGTCGGGGCGTCGTTCGGCATGCTGGTCGCATAGATGGTATACTGCCCGAGATCGATCTGCAGGTTCCTCGTATACCAGATATACTCCCAGGTCCCGTCCGATTTCACCGGCACTGACGTGAAGCTCAAGGCATCCCCGTTCACCACGCTGTGGGTGACGGTCATGTTGTCCCCCACGCAGCTCTGGCAGGGGCCGGTGATGAAGAGGTAGGTGACCTTTGAATCGGTGTTGGTCCCGAATACCCTGACAGTCTCGCCAAGGTAGGTGGTATCGGTGATCTCGTCGCAGACCTCCGTATTGATGGTGACGACTCCCTTCTGGACATTCACGCAGGCATCCGCAAAAGGCCGGTCAAGGTCCAGTACACAAACGTCGTTCTCTATCCACCGCTGCGTGTGGATCTGATAGGTAGAGGGGGCAGTACACGTGGTGGTCTGCCACTCGACGGTCCGCTCCCCGTTTTCATCGGTGAGCACGAGTGCATAGTAGTATTTCCCACCCGACGGGTCGTGGGGGACCAGTTCATACAATCTTTCCGCACAGAGGCATCCACACCATTCGATGAGCGTATCTCCAACGGTATAATACCCTCCGGAACCACCATTTTGATGCTGACCGCATCCACACTCCCAGCACGAGTCATAGAGTTCACACACACTGCCTCCCTGGCTGGGGCAGTCGGCCCAGAATGAATCGTACTCATCAGAGAAGATAACTCCCTCCTGGCCATCCACAATCATCGGTGGCTGATCACAGCATGCACCTGACATGGGATCGCTGCAGCATCCGTTCGGGCATGCAACGCAATCCTTGATCCAGAGTATGTAATAGGTATCAGGAATCCCTGTTATCGTGGTATAGAATTTTCCACCGCGGATGAGCGATGCGGGGCTGACCGTCAGGGTGGGTTGTTCCTCCTCGAGGGTGATCGTCCGTGTTGTCCCGGCAAATCCGAGGTTATTCTCGTTGCACTGGATGGTGACCTGGTACTCCCCCGGACTGTAGACCGGGAAGCTTGTGACAGGGTCGATGGCGTCGGTCTTCCATCCCCAGTTCTGGAAGGGTGCGATACCATCACCCGATGACCAGTACCACGGAGTGGAATTCACGTCTAGATAGGTCACATCCCTCTGGGATGGAGTAGGTGGGGAAGGAACCCATAGTTTGGAATAGGTGGCTCCACCAGGGCTCCTCACGACGATCTTGCAGTTGAAATTCGCTGACGTATCGCGGAGGAAGATGTAATGCAGAGTCGATTGACTGAGCTCAAAATCAAGAACATCCCCTATGAGGGCAACGCTATTGGTCACATCGGTACTGTAGTCCAGGTTTTTTATCTTCAGGGTTGCCTGAGGTGCTACGACCTTGAATGCAGGTTGGGTTGGATTGGTCTGGCCTGAAGAAGAGAGTCTCCACCAGAATCCCTTGCCTTCCGTTCCCACGAACGGAGAGCTGACACCGTCATCGATGTTAAAGTTCGTGAGCACATAACCGCTCAGGTCAATCTCCCGGTCGGGCGGGTTAGCCAGGCTTGAGGTGGAATCCCACCATGCCAGGTACGTTGCACTTCCCACGGCACTGCTTACATCCAACCCCTCCTCCCCGAGGAGGACAGTGCCATTGACGGGAACAACATTCAGTTGTGCCGATGCAGGCATCGCCACCGTAAGAAGGGCGATACCTATCACTAACAAGAAGAGCACATTGTGTCGAAGCTTCATTTTGCACCACCTTGATTGCATATATCAGAGCGATATCCCGGATGTCCACCTTGGGGATTTCCTCTTTTATATACTGTGCATTGGGGAGGAGATATTTATATAACTTTCCCTTGCTCCGATAGCGGAATCACCTCCCCTGCATACCGGGACCGTGAATCTGGGGGGTGTTCGGCGAGATTGGTTTTTCTATGTTGTATATAAATATTTCTCTACAGATTCCTCCAGGCAGGAGTCGCCATCGGCTGGACTGTGGATACAGAAAAACGATAATAAATTGTTGAATTGCAAAAATAACAGGTTATATGACTTTTCGTGGTGTCTTCGTGTATCCGCTTTTCCCCTGCAAAGCGGGGCAATGTGGAGTGGAGAGGTGGGGATAGAAGAGAGCAAGCGAGAATAGCTGGCCCGGCATCCCGCCTTCGCGCTCCCATTTCGCGCTTTCTGTATCATGCGGAAGTGGAGGGAACGCAAGGGGATGGACACAGCCCGGTTGGGAATATGTGTGAGAGAAGTGGGAGGAGGACCCACTCATCCCCCGGGGTTCTCGTCACCACCAGGAGGTTTCCTTGCGCCCGTCCGGATCTTCAGGAGATACACCGCTGCCCCCGCGACCACGACTACCACGACGACCACGAGCAGGATCCATGTCCAGGGCAGTGGGGGTTCTGCTGGTGTCACGGGGGTGGCCGGCACCCCTGTCTGGACCGGGGTGGTCACCGGTGACCTGGCAAAGAGGCCATAGATACCTCCACGAGATATCCCGGTGATCACCGTCCGCCCGGCATTGTCCACGGAGGTTGGAAGATGTGTCCATGTGCCCGCTGCAGGATCAAACCACATCAATACCAGGTCGCGGCCTGCAAGGGCATTCCACTCTTCAGGGGTGAACGAGAATGTGAGTAATACCTCCGGGTCAAACGCTGCACATTGAGGAGTAACATTGTACGCATATCCCATATAGACGGGTTCAACTGGCAGATCCGGGAGGCCTCCTTCAGGTACCGGAGAAATACCGATGTCCCTGATGGGGGTTCCACCATCACAGGTCACTGCGACTCCAGCCCCGATGGAAAGGGTTGCGATCCCGTCGTATGATCCGATGGTCACCGGCTGGGTGGTCCGGTTGTCGGGGCCCAGCGGGAGCGTTCCCATGCTGGACGGGGTGGGAGTCGGGGTGAACGTGGCAGTCGGGGTGGGTGTCGCAGTGACGAGGAAGACTCCGCTCCCGCCGCCACCTCCCCCACCTCCTCCTCCTCCTCTCCGTGAGACAATGATGTAGTCAGGCCTGGTCAGGGTGTCATCAGCAGTCCCGTTCGAGACTGTCAGAGAGACGCTGAACGCTCCGACATCATTGTAGACATGGACCGGGTGCTGCAGGGTGGAAGACCCGCCGTCGCCGAAGGTCCAGTTCCACGAGACCGGGTTCCCGGTCGAGGTGTCGGCAAAGAGGACGGTGAGGGGGACAAACCCGGCGGTGGGAGCGGCTGCGAAATCGGCCCTGAACACGGGTGGCGGAGGGGATATTCCCGTGACATTGATGTAGCCCGTCCTCACTTTCGTATCGGTTCCCTGGGCATTCCCGGTGGTAAGGCTCACGGTGTAATTGCCTGCATACAGGTAGACATGGACCGGGTGCTGCAGGGTGGAAGACCCGCCGTCACCGAATGTCCAGGACCAGATGGTCGGGTCACCGGTGGAGAGGTCG
Organism: Methanolinea sp.; assembly: GCA_025453675.1. Taxonomy (GTDB): domain Archaea; phylum Halobacteriota; class Methanomicrobia; order Methanomicrobiales; family Methanospirillaceae; genus Methanolinea_A. The sequence goes on along the minus strand of JALOPW010000033.1, from coordinate 28,712 downwards.
GTGAACCGGACCGGGAGCGGGGCATCGCCAGAAGTGACATTCGCGGAGAAGTCTGCCACCGGCGGGTGGGCCAGCACGTGGATATACCCTGTCTTGGTCTCCGTATCATATCCTCCAAGGCCCCTGACGGTGAGGGAGACAGTATAGTTGCCAGGAGACGTGTAAGTCTGCACCGGGTTCCGCCCGGTGCTGCTTCCGCCGTTCCCGAACGACCAGTTCCACTCGTAAGGCGAACCGGTGGAGAGGTCGGTGAACTGGACCGGGAGCGGTGCATCTCCGGAGGTGACATTCGCGGTGAACTGGGCCACCGGTCCGGGTGGGACGGAGTAGACGGTGATATAGTTGGTCCTCGTCCTGGTTGACGGCGTACCACTGCCCATCCTCACCGTGAGGGATACGGTAAAAGTCCCGGTTGAGGTATAGGTGTGGCCGGGATTCTGACTCGCAGAGGTCCCGCCGTCCCCGAAGTTCCAGTTCCAGGTGTCGTGCGCCCCGGTGGAAGTATCAGTGAACTGGACGAAGTGGGGGACAAACCCGGCAGTGGGACTCCCTGTGAAGTCTGCCTGTAAGGCTGGCGGGGTGACAGTGATGTAATTGACCCTGGTCTCGGTGTCCGAGCCACCGGGTCCGGTCACGTTCAGTGAGACGGTATAGGTTCCTGCAGTGGTGTAGGTGTGCGATGGATTCACCGCAGTTGACGTGCCGCTGTCACCGAAGGTCCATGCCCGGGAGGTGATGGTCCCGGTGGAACTCTCAGTGAACTGTACAGTGAGCGGGGCAGGGCCAGTGGTGGGTGTGCCAGAGAAGTTCGCGACTGGTGGGACCGGAGGGGTGACGTTGATAGAGAAGTCCTTCCGCGCGGTATCTGAGCCAAAGGCGTTCGAAGCCGTCAGGGTGACATTATAGAGCCCCGCATTTGCATAGGTATGGCCTGGGTTTTTCACTGAGCCGTTTCCAGTCCCATCCCCAAAGTCCCAGGCCCACCAGGTGGGGTCATCGGTAGAGAGGTCGGAGAATTGCACCAGGAGCGGGGCAGGGCCAGTGGTGGGTGTGGCGGAAAAGTCTGCAAGGGGGGAGTTCCCGACGGAGATGACATCATGGTCAAGGGCAACCACGGTGTTGGAACTGTCAGCACCGAGGGCATAGATGCTGAAATTGCCGGAGATGAGCCACTGGAGGTCATCGTGGGGGATGGTCACCTGGATTGCATGGAGGGCATATCCCGAGGTGCCGTATCCCGGGGTGATGTTGATCTTGCAGATATCCGATGAGTGGGGTGACGTTCCATTGTCAATGTCGCGGATGGAGTAGGAGACCACTTTTTTGAGGTCCTCGCTGCCAAGGCCGGTATTGCGGAGTATGGAGAGGAAGGGGTTTCCGGAGAGAATGAGGTCGAGGCTCACCGCTCCGCCCGACTCCTCGAGTGCGGTCATGTTCACCCGGACCTCGGCGTCGTAGGTCTCACCGTCCTTGATCAGGACATAGCTGAGATTGTTGACCTGCGTGGTGTTGATGAAGGTGAGGTCCAGGTCTCCTCCTGATCTCTTATTGTAGAGGTAGGGGGGAGTTTCTCCGATCAGGTCCAGGGTATTGTCCCCGTTCATGATGATCACCGGCCAGGCGGCGTACGTGGTGATCTTCTGTTGAGAGGGACCATACTGGAATACTGAGAGGAGATATTCCCCGGGTATGGGTGGATTTCCCGTGATGGGAGGGGCAAGGTCCGAGACCCACTTTGCGTAGGTAGGGTTGAGAGTCCAGTCTGTGACAGGAAATTCGTTGTGTAAAAAGGTGAAGCCGAAATCAGATTCGTTATAATCTGCAGGGTGACTCCATGATCCATATACCCCGATGGAAAGGGGGGGCTGCTCTATGGCCAGCACGCCCCTTGGGTCATGCATGAGGTACGCCCGCTCGGTCGACTGGATGAGGGAGGAAATATCCTGGTTCCGCGTTGTGGCATTCCCTTTCACGAACAGCACGTCTCCACTCACTCCGGGGATCTGACACCTGAAGACAGGAAGATGGGGTAAAATGAAGAGCGAATAGAATGTCATCCCGCTCCCCGGGACGGTTGAGTCCGTGCCCCCGAGGATTGTGAGGGTATTCCCCTGCCAGGTGGCGGTATCATTGGAAAATACCCTGTGGATATTCCTGACAGAGGGAAGAGAGAGATTTTTTATATCGGTCCCATCGCCGCTCGTGGAGTGGAGGGTGACCTGTGTGAGGGAGAGGTTCATCAGGTCGATGGTCTCCAGGCTGGAGACTGACATATTCCGAAAGTCCTGGGTCTGGTTCAGGTCCAGCCGGGCAAAAGATGGTGGTACAGCGCTGCATGCCTGAACGAATACCAGCAGCACCAGCAGGCAGGGGAATAACCACCCCGGACTTCGCCGGCTCACCCTTGCGTGACCGCGAGGTTTCAATAACTCGGGTTGTGAATGCGATACCTTCTCTCCACTCTCCATGTGTATCTCTCTCCTCCCATTCCTGGGTCACCCATTGGAAAGGTGCACAGCTTTATATACATGGTCCTTGGAGCAGGGTGAATTTAAAGGTATGGGAAAAAAAGCCTGACCTGACCTTGAATTCCGGGTGGATACAGGGGGCTCATGGGAGGCCGGCCTGCCTTTTTTGGTCGCGTTGTAGATTACATTCTCCCTACCCGCCAGAAAAAACACCGAATTGATATTAATAAGGTCCATACTATGTGAATGTAAGAATCCAGGGGGAAGAACAGGTGAAAATTCTAAAATTACTGAGTATCATGGTACTAATGGTTCTTGTACACGGTGTCTCGGCCCTCTCCATCACCGTTTCGCCGGAGCAGATAGAGAGGGGTGACCAGGTCATCATATCTGTCATTGGCCTCCCCGACAACAGCACGTTCTCCATGCAGATCGAGGGCACCTTTGCGGCCACTCCCGGGGGCCCCTTTTCATTCGAGACCAGGAACCTGGTGCTCCCGTTTGCCCTGAACGATGGATCGCTCTCCGCGACGCTTCGGAATACCGATACCAACATACTGATAGTGAAGAAGGGTGACACCGAGGTGAAGAAGGTGGGACTCTCCCAGAACGGGTTTTTCTCGACCACCGATTCAGGATCCATACCTGCAGGGATGTATGATTCTATATCCCTCGGAGGCACGGCAGCCGCGGATGCCACCTCCATTGTTGCCAGCGTGACCCTGCAGGGCAGGAAGTCGGGCCCTATCAACTCTGAGATCTCCTTTGTCGTGGACGGGGTGACAGAAGGACGGGTCTCCATCACCATCTGGGTGGATGGAGGGATCGCCCTCTCCCGGACCATCCAGATAGGCAACCCGGTGACCGTCACCCCCACCTGGACCTACAGTGGTGGGGGGGGTGGTGGCGGGAGTACCACAGTATCCGGAATCACTGCAACTACGACGATGACGACGGTTCCCACCACAGTACAGACAAGCCCGGCAACAACGGCCCCGACCGTCGCAGAGACTGCCACTCCCACTGGGGCGGCGATCACCGCGGAGGTGGCGACCACGCCAGAGCAGCAGGTGCCGACATCCCCTGCCCCCATTGGATCACCTCTGCCTGCCTGTCTTGTCCCGCTTGGAATCGCCCTCGTTATCCTTGTCTGCGCCCTGAAGCGCCGCTGAACCAGGATGGAAGAACCAGGTACCGTCCCCCCGCTGGGGAGAGTGTTCTCCGCGTTCTCCCCACAAAACACCCCGGCAGACCTGGTGATCGTGTACCTGTGGACGGTTCTCTCGGCTCTCGCAATCTATGCCCCGGTATTGAACGAGAGCCCGTTCCGGGTTGTCCTGGCCCTCCCGATGGTTCTCTTCTTCCCCGGGTATGCCCTGATCGCAGCGCTCTTTCCGGGCAGGGGGGAGATCGACGGACTGGAGAGAGCCGCCCTCTCATTCGGGCTCTCCATTGCGGTGGTTCCCCTCATGGGCCTCGTGCTCAATTATACTCCCTTTGGGATCCGCCTGGACCCGGTGGTGACCTCCCTCTCTCTCTTTACCCTCTGTATGGCAGCTGCAGCCCAGTACCGGAGGGCAGGCCTCCCGGAGAGCGAGCGGTTCGTGGTCCCGTTTGGGGAGATGTGGGTGGCAACCCGTGCCGGGTTCTTCCCGGCAGACAGCTCCCGGCTCGACCGGTTCCTCTCCGTGGTACTGCTCCTGGCCATCATCGCAGCGGTGGCCACCACCGTCTACGTGGTGGTGGTCCCAAAGGAGGGTGAGAAATTCACAGAGTTCTATATCCTTGGAGGAGAGGGGAAGGCCGCCGACTACCCCACAGACCTGAGAGAGGGGCAGGCAGAGTCCATCATCATCGGCGTGGGGAACCACGAGTACCGGAACGTGACCTACGTGGTGGAACTCCACCTCGTGAACCAGGAGTTTGACCCGGTGACCAACACGAGCAGTGTCCTCTCGATGGAGAGGCTGGCTGCGTTCCCGGTCACGCTCGCGCATAACACCACCTACCAGGAGCGTCATTCATTCTCGGTCAATGCCACCGGGAGCAACCAGCTCAAATTCCTCCTCTTCATGGACCAGAGCCCGCCCGATTCTGTCTGGGGGGCCGATCGCATCAACCAGAGCTACCGGGATCTTCACCTGTGGGTGCGGGTACGGAGAGGCCCCTGAAGACCACGATGAAACCCCTGCGGCTCTCCTCGAGGCGGACATGCTCAAGGTGCCAGGGGAGCGAGAGCCCCCTGGCCAGGAGGCAGGCTGCCAGGCTGCAGATCCCGCACGGGTGCATGGTGCAGCACTTGGGTGACTGCGCCGCAATCAGGAGACATCCGGGGAAAAGCCGGTAACCTCTCACCCTCATCACCAGGGTCTCCCCATCTCGCTCGATCTCCACCTTCTCTGCAAGTTCGAGTACGTCCTCGCAGATCTCGCGTATCCCGTGCAGGAGTTCGGGTTCCGCGGATGGCACCTGCAATGCCCCCTTCCTCTCCAGGTAGTCGAGAAGCGGGTAGGCGGAGGGGGTGAGGAGGATCCCGGGGGATTTTGGGTCGGTGAGGAAGGAGAAATCGGGGAATACTTCTGGAATCTCCAGGCCCTGGACAGGAATGAACTCCCTTATCCCCGACTCCTCCCCGGCAGGCGGGAGGAACCAGGCATCCCCCCGCACTCCCAGATCGGCGCAGATACGGCACTGGTTCAGCATCCCTGCCACCGGGAGGAGTGAGGCGACCTCCGTGTCCAGCGGGTCGGACCGTGAGAAACTGAGCATGAAGACGCCGGAAAGGAAGCAGGCAACGCCTGAGAGGAAGAGCGTGGCACTGCTCAGGTCTCCCCGATTGGTCAGCGATGCCACTGCGAGGAGAACGAGTGCGGCGGCAAGGAGCACGATACCAGAGAGGGCATAGTCATTCTGGAGGCGGATCTTCACGGCATGCCCCCTCCTGTACGAGATTCAGCCCGGTAGGCCAGGCCCAGAATCAGAAGGAACGCAAGGCCGGCGGCGGGAATGAGGAGGGTGAGGGGAAAGACGACATGTGTGCTCCCGGAGAGGAGGAGGCAGACAACTGCCATGAGAATGAGGAAAATGGCAGGGAACACCAGGTCGTTTGCCGTGTGCAGGAGATCCAGTGAGGAGAGGAGCGCGATTGCCAGTACTGCCTCGAGCACGAGGGTGAGGAATGGCGAGACCCCCCATGAGAGGAAGAGGCTGGGCTGCGCGAGGAGGAAGAGCGCCGGGTCATGCGGGCTGATCCGGAGTATCAGTATCCCAAAAACCGTGCATATGGCCCCGACCATGACAGCAATGGGGAATTCTGGGGTGGAGTACAGCCCTGTTGCAGTGATCCAGGCGGAAACCAGGAGGACGGCCAGCATGAGTATACCAGGCCTCATCATACCACCCTGACCAGGGAATACCCACTTCCCCGTAGCTTCCGGAGGAGTGCAGGGCTCGCCATAGCCTCGGGGAGACCGAGGCGTGCCTCCACTCCCATCCGCCTGGCATGCATGCCGAGCGTGATGAGGTGGCTTATATCACCTGTACCTGTGGTCAGCACATGGAGCGCAGTCTCGCTCCTCCGGCGGAGCGCCCTTGCGCACTGGATATCAAATGGCAGTGGACGTATCTCCGGGATGAAACGGGAATATATCTCAAGGAGCCGCTTCTCCATGCTGCTGCGCGGCGTGGCGCTGCCAGCGAGACGCACACGGAGCGCCTCGGCCGCCACCGGGTCCAGAGACCGGAAACACTGCACAGCCCTCTGGGGGGAATGGAACTGCAGGAGCGCCCTTTCTATCTTCTGCACTGATCTCTCGTCCGGCATGAATTCCAGGAGGTTGGCCCCGGATATGACAATCAGGCTGCAGCCCTGTGGGCCGCAACTCATCTCCCGGGCAACATTGAGTGCTGCCCCGAGCACCGCGTCGCGGAGGCGGGATGGGCAGGGGACTGCGCTGTCCGGGAGATCCACCACCAGGAGAGGATGCGTGCCGGTGGTTCCGATGTACTCACGGACAAAGAGTTTTCCATGTTTTGCAGAGAGCTTCCAGTCTATTGAGCGGGGGTCGTCCCCGGTAACATAATCGCGAAATGACCTGATCCCTGACCCTTTCAGCATGGTGAATCTTTCGAGATCCCTCTCCCCGTATATTCCAAGCCCCTCTCTCTTCTGGTACCTCCCCACGGGGTCAACACGAAGGACGGGCGTCCGGAACCACTCTCCCCGGAAGAGAAGGGTGAGCGAGAAGAAAGGGTCGCGGATTGTCAGGTCAAGGCCCCTCCACTGGATATTCCCGCTCGAGAGGCAGGAGATCCCGTATCTGAGACTGACAGCATGATTCCCTGCCGCCATTTCCGGTGAGCAGGCCAACCCCTGGATTACCGGCGCCCCTGCAGGAGGGAGATCGGAGAGGATGGCCGTCTGCCCCGGGGGCACCTCTACATGGACAGTGGTGACCACTGTCACAATGCCCCCCTGCCTGAGCCATTCCGGCCTTGCCTCTCTTGCCAGGGATACCGTTGCACTGGCTGCCCTTGCTACCCGGAGAAACACACACGCCCGGAAGATCAGGAAACCTGCGAGAAACACGCTTGCAAAGAGGGCAGGGAGCGAATCAAAGAACCATGCGCAGAGGAGCATGGCAAGGGCGGCAAGCAGGAATCCCTGTGTGCAGCGAGTCGCCTCCACGGTTCATGGCACCTCGACACGTTCGAGTATCTCGCTGATCACCTGTGAGGGGGTGATATCGCTGATCTCGGCCTCCCTGGTGAGGATGATCCGGTGCTGAAGGACTCTCGGGGCCAGCCACTTGATGTCATCGGGAATGACGTAAGACCGCTCTCTGAGAGCCGCGAGGGCTTTACTCCCCCTGACCAGTGCAATGGATGCCCTTGAGCTCGCCCCGATGTGTACATCCCCCTGGCTCCTCGTGGCCATCACCAGGTCCCGGATGTAGGCCAGCAGGGGTTCCTCAACATGAACCCTGGTCACGGACCCGAGGAATCCAAGGATCAGGTCGCTGTTCATCGCCGGTTTCAGGCGGGAATAGAACGACTCCCAGTCGAGCCGGCCGGAGTGCTCCCTCCTGATGATCTCAAGCTCCCCCTCTCCGTCAAGCTGGGAGAGGGTCATGGAGAACATGAACCGGTCTTTCTGGGCTTCGATCAGGGGAAACGTCCCCTCGAACTCGAAGGGGTTCTGGGTGGCCAGCACGATGAACGGCGGGCTGATGGGAATAGTGATACCGTCAAGTGTGGCCTGGCGCTCGCTCATGGCCTCGATGAACGCGCTCTGGGTCTTGGGTGCCAGGCGATTGATCTCGTCGATGAGGAGGAAGTTGGTGAAGATGGGACCTTTCCGGAGGGAAAAATCCCCTGCGGTCTGATCATAGATGCGTATCCCCAGGATATCTGCAGGCTGACTGTCAACCGCACACTGGAACCTGGCAAACCCGCACCCGGTGAGTCTTGCAAGAGTCTTGACCATCGAGGTCTTACCCGTGCCCGGGGTGCCCTCCATCAGGAGGTGTCCCCCCGAGAGGAGCCCGATCATGCACAGCTCCACCAGGGCCTCATTTCCTACAATGAAGTCCCCCATGCGTGCATGGATCTGCCGGTAATAACTTGCGAGGAAGTTGAGGTCTTCCTTGATATCGTTCATGGTTCCTTCCTCCTCTGCAGGATGAAGAGCGACACTGCCAGGAAGATCAGGGTGATGAGAGCCATTTTGGTAATGGTAGATTCCTTGACCAGATTAACCACTCGGATCACCGCCGGTGCGGATGCCGTGCGGGAGTGACCCTGTTCCACCAGCAACAGTGGCTTTGCGGTAAGAATATGCTGAATGAATACAGAGTTCCCATCCCCTGATCGCGGCGTCAGCATCCCGTTGATGAAAATGCTGGGGTCTGCGATCACATAGAGGATACCTTCCCCGTGCTGCTCCGTGGCAACCACCCTGTATCTCTGGAGCGTCTCTTCCTTACTCAAGCGGGAGTCCCCGTCGGCATCAATCCAGGAGAGGAGCGAGGTCTCGAACACCGGCACCCCCCCTTCAAGGTATGAAGGGCTGTTCAGCAAGATGCGGGAGATTCCTGCGACAAGGGGGTCGTCCCCGGCGGAAAACCCCAGCACGGAGGAGGGGTGGTCATAGGAACGGTCAACACTGGAGAGATTCGCATCGTGGACGCGGATGCCGCTCCCAAGCCCCGAGAGGAGCAGGTTCTCGGCCTCCCGGTCCGACACGAGCACCAGGATGTTTCCTTCACCCATGAACCTGCGCAGCCGGGAGATCTCATCCTGATCAAACTCTCCATCCGGGACGAGCAGGAGGAGGATGGCATCCCCCGACGCAGGCAGGTCCACAGGGCGTGTGACCATTATGGCGCCATGGTCATCCATCAGCTGAAAGAGACGGGAAGTCCCGTTCCACTCCGGGTTATAGCGGCTGTAATCAATGGTGGTTGCCGAGAGATGCGAGAGGGCTGCGAAAAGACCGAGCAGGAGGAGGAGGGCTGCTACCCAGGCAGCGCGGCTAATGGTCTCTCCCCTCCAGATTCTCAATGGCCGAGGAATAGGACTGGACCATCAACTCCCGGTCACCTTCCGATACCGCCCCGCCAGCGTACCTTGCCTTCTCGTAGCCCTCGGTGAACCTGCAGACTGCCGATCTGATAGGGAGCCCCCTGCACATGGTGCAGAGCTCCCGGGGGGTGAGGGAGAGGGGGTGAAAGAAGGCCAGGTGCCGGGAAACCGCCATACGGAGGGTCGAAAAGAGGGGATACAGCTCCCCCCGGGTGTCGGCATCCCCGGCCTCTCCGGAATCAGGAATGGGTAGATCTCCCAAAGAAGGGACGAGATCTGCGGCAGATCCTCCCTCCTCCTTCTCGCCCGCCCCCTCCTCCGCCCCTCCGCCTGGCAGGTGAAAGACTGGTGCCGGGGGTATGTACCCGGGTCTCCGGCGTCGGAGGTAGAAGAATGCAATGAGGCAGGAGGCACAGACCGAGACCGCCAGGATCCCTGCGTGGAGGGGGTTTGCCAGGAGTCCGGTCTCACTCTGTAGCTGGAGGGAGGGATCGGGGATGGATATTTCGTAGGTCACGCTCTCCGAGGGGGCGAGGGGATACGTCTCCCCTGAAAAGAGGGCCTTTGCCCGGTGCGTTCCCGGGGAGAGTTTCAGTTCAACGCTGAAATGCCCATCAGTTCCAGTGAATGTCGTTGCTGCCCGTTTTCCCTCTGCCAGGATCTCGATGTGAGCATTCTGTACCGGGGTGGTGCCCGCACGAAGCAGCCCTGTGAACAGTGCATGACCGCCCTGTAGCGAGGGGAATTCGAGATCGAGCGAGGTGCTCTCTGTCTCTACCAAAAAGGTCCTGATCTCAGAGAAGACCGACCCGGAATAGACTGCAAAAACGGTATGCGTCCCTGCACGGTCCCGTTCAACCAGGTGGTCATAGCGGAAGGATCCATCCGGGCCGGTCACGATGGTGCCTACTTTATGGGAATCGATGAAGAGATCCACCTCGTCAGCCCGTCCTTTCTCATGCACCCAGAGAAGTCCCTGCATGGCGACATTCTCCCTGTAGGAGACCCTTCCATTCTCGATCAAAAGCGTGAGTTTGTAGGGACGCTCACCTGGGGGGGCCGGGACCTGGAGTGCATCCATCCTCTCCTCCTGGTTCTGGTCGACCTGCTGGACAATCTCGCGGAAATCGGTGACACTCTGGCGGTAGTCCGTGGTGTCAAGGGCGAACTTATCAGCTGTTTCGAGCATCACCTGGTCCTGGTCCAGGTAATCCCTGTACAGGTCCTGGATTCGCCGTCGGAGCGCCTCTCCTTCGTAGGTGATGCTGGTGAGCATCTGCGAATCCCCGGTGTCGCGGTACCGTATCTCCAGGGTCTGCAGTTCCTCCCACCTCTCGGTGCCATTGAAGAGTTCGGTCAGGATCTGCAGGTTCTGCTGGTTGGCTCTCCGGAACTCGTCGAGTTCGCTCTCGGTCATTTCCAGGTTGATGATCAGGCTATCCAGGTTCCGGGAAATCTCCCGGTACTCCTGGAGGTCCCGGGCAGCATACTCAAAATCCCTTCCCTTGATATTCAGCACCAGTGACCCGGGGGAGTTCAGGAGATCTGAGACCAGGGGAAGGACCTGGGCGGCACGGTCACCCGTGACCCTGTCCAGGGCGGCAGGGTTGGTGTGGTCCTCTGCACGGGCATCGGAACGTGGACTGTAGAGGAGGGGTGACCAGGCCTGCATCCCTATCAGCACCAGGCAGGCAAGCACAAGGATGGCACTCACCATGAGCGCAGGACGCCGTCTCATCTCGCGAGGATCTCCAGGATCTTCCGGGCAACAATGACCCCGAAGAGGATCACCCCGGCAGCGATGACCAGTTTGAGGGACCCCAGATATCGCGGTGTAGCCACGTGGTCAGAGACAAGCTCCACAATGATGAGTATTCCTATCAGCCAGAGTACAAAGAATATCTCCAGGTCGAGTGTCCGTGCCAGGACCATGAAGCCGATGATCAGGAGGACCCAGGCCGCCAGGGCAGAAATGGCCAGGTGTTTCTTCATCATGGATATGCTCTGGGTATAGAAGTGCACTCTAAAGAGGATATCGCACCGGGTGGACACGCCGCGTGGAGTTATTCATAGGGAAAACATTTATCCAGACCTTCATAATACTCTCCCACCAGAAGAGGTGCATCCCACATGAAGAAGATCCCCTGTTTCATCGCCACCCTGATCTTCTTGACACTGGTATCCGTGCCGGCGGCAGCCATGACCTCGGATACACTTGACATCAACATCGGTCAGGATGGCAGGGCAGACATCCAATTTACCTACAGCCTGAACTGGCTCGAATATATCTCGGTCTACCTCCGCATGGTGGAACCGGCGCAGGAACTCAAGAAAGCTCTTGAATCCAATTTTCACAAGCCTGTCCGGGTCATCGCCGTTGACAGTGGAAGGGTGCACCTCTCGGTGGACTCGTTCGCAAGCGTGACTGTCAATGACGGGAAGACGACCGTCCGGACCCCCGGACTCTCGTTTGCCGAGGGTGAACGCATATTAAGGAACTACTGGTTTGCCCCCTTCATCAAAATCGACCTCTCCCCTGCGGTGACCACCCTCCGCTTCCCCGACGGGTCGGTGGCAACGTTCACCGATGCCCTGGAGATACCGCCCCAGGTCCGTTCCTGGTAATCCCTCATTTTTAATGTGAAAATGGCTGTGCCATTTTCATGATTGCATATCCCTGCGTCTTGAAGAGAATCATGTCGTTTTTTTGGAATGTGATCAGAGTGAAGAGATTTTTAGGATACCTCCGTGCGTGCATGCTGCGCTCTTATCACGATCAACAATGAATAACACTGGATATGGATGTGGAGGAGTTCACCCGGCGTGCCCTCTCTGCCGGGCTCCGTGAAGATGCGGTGAGGGACCGCCTGGTCGAGTGTATACAGGGATTCAAGCCTGACGCGGACCTCTCGTACGTGGATGCGTTTGCGAGGGCGGTGATCGCGGAGGTGCGCAATACCACAGGCCTTGCAGGCGATCTCTTCACTTTCAGGGAGGCCGGTGTCAGTATGGGGGAGTTCGGTGTTGGTTCCCGGGGTACGGGCGATTTCTTTGCCCACCGGCAGATCGCCCGTATCATTGGGCGGACCGGAGCCACGGTCGGGGTGGATGAGATGGACGATGCCGGCGCGGTCCCGGTCCCGGACCTCCCCGGCGATCGCGGCCTCCAGGTGGTCTGCACGGTAGACGGCATGCACTCCCGCCTCTCGGATTTCCCATTTCTTGCCGGGTTCCATGTCACCAGGGCCACGATGAGGGACGTCTATGTCATGGGTGCCCGTCCCCTCCTCCTCTTCTCGGATATCCACGTGGCCGACAGCGGCGACGTGGCCAAGATATTTGAGTATACTGCCGGGGTCTGTGCGGTGGGAGAGTCCATGGGGGTCCCCCTTGTTGCGGGCTCCACCCTCCGCATCGGCGGAGACATGGTACTCGGATCCCGCATGACCGGCTGCGTGGGGACCGTCGGGATCGCAGAGCACCTCACAGCTCGCCGTGAAGCCAGGCCCGGGGACGTGATCCTGATGACCGAAGGTGCAGGCGGGGGGACCATCGCCACCACCGCACTGTATTCAGGGTATCCCGAGGCCGTGGAGCAGACCATCAACCTCCACTTCCTCCAGGCCTGCGAGGCGTTATTGGCAAGCCCTGTGCTGCGAAGGATCCACGCGATGACGGATGTCACCAACGGGGGGCTTCGGGGTGATGCGCACGAACTGGCCTCCACTGCCGGATGCAGGGTGATCATCGACGAGGAGAAGGTGAGGGGGCTGGTGCAGGAGGAGGTTGGCGCGCTCCTTGAGCGGCTCTCCATCGATTACCTGGGGGTCTCCCTTGATGCATTGCTGATCACCGCACCTCCTTTTGCCGCTCCTTCGATCATGGAGGTGATCAGGGGGGCAGGGGTGAGGATACAGGAGATCGGGTCCGTGGAGGCAGGGAACCCCGGTGCATTTCTCCGCACCGAACGCGGCCTGCAGGACTTCTCTCCCCGCTTCCGGGAGGCCGCCTATACCCCTGTCAAAAAGGTGGTTGATACCCGGGAGCGGGACTTTACTCTCATGAAGCAGGCGGTCGAGGCTGCCGCACAGGCCGCGATGGAGAAGAAGGAACGGATGGTTGCGCGGCTGAAGAGGGAAAAAGAGTAACAGGTGCCGGATCCTTGAGAGCGGACCAGAGAGGGTGCATATGCCTCACCCTCTCAATGGTCCGGTTTTCTCCCGCTGACAAGGAGGTTGTAGGCAAGAGAAGGTATCTTCTCCTCCACGAAAGGCTCGATCCGGCGTGCAAGAGAGTAGAGAGGATCCACCAGGTTCAGGTGCGCGAATGAGCACCGCCTCGCGGTCACCTCCCGGAATCCCGTCATCTCGAAGAGGCCGGTCATCTCATCCGGGGCGTAGTACCGCTCTCCGAACGCCCCCATGCCCACGCGTCTGATCCGCATCACCTCCCCCAGGGTATAGACTGCAGGAAGGCCCGAGGTGAGGAGGTTTCTCCCCAATGTGCAGATGGCAAGCGTTCCCCCTGGTTTGAGCACTCTCCAGGCCTCTGCCAGCATCTGCTCAGGGTTCTTCAGGTAGGAGAAGGCCAGCAGGCTCGCCACGGCATCGAACGCCTTATCCCTGAAAGGGAGAATCTCTGCATTTCCGATGCCGAAATCGGAGTCCCTGTTCCGGTCCCGGGCCCGGAAGATCATGCCCCTGGAGAAATCCAGGCCTACTGCATTGCCCCCCTGCGACGAGTAGCGGTGGACGAAGAGACCGGTCCCGCACCCAAGATCAAGGAGCATGCCCCCCTCTGGCAGGCAGGACATCACGTGGCGGGAGATATGTGCATGGTAGGACCTGCCCCGCTTGTGATTGTAGCGGGAATCGTAAATCTCGGCTACCTGGTCATAGTGTTGCTGGACCTTATCCTGGACGCCCGACATGACTGACCTCCCTGCCTATTCTGACCACCAGCGCATTGAGCTGGAGATATTCATTCTGGCTGTGCCCCAGGAGCGAATCCGTATCTGCGAGGGCGCAGGTGATGCGGGGGTCGTTGAACTCTCTCCTTGTCACCTCTGCAATCTCTTTGAGTACCTCCCTCGCCGAGAGCCCGTACTCGATCATCAGGGTCTCTATCCTGCGGCTGGCTGCCTGTACATCTCCCGACTGGAGAGCGGAAAATGCGGCAGTGGCCACATGCCCTGTCTCGGTCCTGGAGAGGGAGAGGAGATTGGCCCCGGACCCGGACTCGCCTTTCGCAGGTCCCCGTGTGCCGCTGCCACCAGGAGCCCGATCTGGTCTTCGGGAACCGGGCATTCTCCGGCGCATTCTCGTGCACAGATGGTGCGAAGATGGGATTCCACAAGGTGGTCGGGAAGAGGGGAGAAAAAGACCGGAAGGCATCGGGAAGCGATAGCCGGGATGATGGCCGAGGGATGGCTCGTGCAGTAGATGAACCGGCAGGTCCGCGATGACCGCTCCATGATCCGGCGGAGTGCCTGCTGGGCTTCGCGTGGGAGGGACGAAGCCCCTTCAAAGGCAATGAGTTTGAACTCGGCATCGAGGGGCCGGAGAGATGAATACTCCCTGATGATGCGCTTGAAGTTCGTGAGCACACTCTCGTCGGCACGGTAGAGATGGGCATACCGCTCCTCATCTTCAAGGAACTTCCTCCCGAGAGAAAAGAGGTCACTGGTGGGTATGATCGTGAGGTTCTCTTCGGCATGGTCCTGGTAGAGGATCCGGGCCAGGCACTCCACGCTGGCACTCTTCCCTGTACCGGGAGGACCGGCCAGCATGAGGTGCGGGACGGCATGGGAAGTGGCGAAATGGGTCAGCCGCTCCACCACCTTTTCCTGCCCGATGATCTCTTCGAATGTCCGGGGCCGGTACTTCTCAATCCAGAGCATGGGAGAGTCCTCGCTTCATTTCTTCTCGTGCGTCTGCAAGAAACCATTCGTTCTCGAGCGACCCGGCCAGCATAACCGCCTCATCCCTTGTAAGGGAGGAACAGTAAGTGGTGATATTGGGCAGTGCCCTGGTGAGTTCGTCGACGATGGTCAGGCTGGCACTCCGGGCAGTCCTGGAGAGTGGGTTGAGATCAATCGTGATCACCGTCTTGCCCATTCCACGCAGCGCCTGGCACCGGTCCCCGTCTTCCAGGGGAACCAGGACAACGTCTGCGTCAAAGATCCCCCCCCTCTGGCAGAAGGCCCGGTCATGGGAGAGAGGGAGCAGCCTCTCGGCCGTCCCTTCCTCCACCCGGACGCCCTGGTCCCGGAGCAACCGGGTGATCTTTCGCATACGCTCATCTGTCCGGTGGAAGAGATTGACCTCCACCTTTGCGCGGGAGTTCTCCTGCAGTGCAGGGAGGAGATTCGCGGCCAGTGCCGCAGTGTTCCCATTCACGGAGATGACCGGGTTCTTTGCACAGAGGAGCAGGGCAGCAGCCGTCTTTTCTGCGATCAGGGCACTTTCAGTGGTCTTCTCGCCGATAAGATAGTCAAACGCCTCGCCCCTGCCATGGGCGGTCAGGCCCTCCAGGGATACGATACCTTCCGCAGCATACCTGGCCAGACGTTCCCGCACCAGGAGAGAGCGGTACCTGGGGTGGTCCGGGGGTATCACCTGCCGACCTCCAGGAGGTGTACCCCCCCCTCTGCAGGGTGCAGCAGGAAGGCCTCGCCCATCCGTGAGAGGAGATTGAATGCCCCCTCCCCGCAGGCAAAGATACCGTTTCCGAGCATCGTCATGGTGGCCGGGACACCCGCATGATCGCAGGCAGAGAGAGCGCCGAGGACCTGGGGGGTGAGAAGGCCGCTCTCCTCCGCGAACCGCCTGGAGAGCCGGAAGAAGTCCAGGGCATCGGTTGGGCAGCGCCCCGGGTATGCACGGGTCACCCGGGCCATTGCTTCAAGTGAACCGAGCACCTGCGGAGAGGGGAGTGCCCCGAAGACCACGGCGCAGAGGGGAGCGTGCAGGTCCCATGTGCGTTCGATATCGGCGCCGGTCCCGGCTCCCCTCCTGCAGTCCCGCCCGCCCCCCATGCAGGCCGCGATGTCTCCAAGGCCGGTACGGTGCACAATCTCGGCTTCGTGGGCGTACGCCCCGCATTCCTGCGTGGTAAGGGAGAGATTGAAGAGTGCGTTCGCCGCGGTGGCGGTGGAGAGGAGGGCCGCAGCAGAGAGGCCGAACCCGGCCCCGATGGGAAGGCTGCACTCGGTCCTCACACTGGCGGTGACCGCGAGGCGCTCCAGGAGATACGTGATGGGAGGGGAGGTCCGGAGCACCTCGATAATCTGCCTGGACACCGGATCCCGGCGTTCGACGGTAATCTCTGTAGCATCTGCCGGCCAGAGTGTGGTGGTGACCCCTTCCTGGATCACAATGCCCGCCCCGATGCTCCCGGTGCTCTGGGGGTCCGGGCCGTATACCGGTCTGAAATACCCTGACAGGTGGCCGGGACTGGAAGCAGTGGCAAAAGATTTCAAGCGGATCACCGGGGTGAAAAGGTTTATTCTTCCAACAGGTTCGTGCTAAAAGATTAAGAAACTGTCCCGGCATGATTGTATCTCCACTATGTATGGTTTTTGCTTCCCTGGCGGGAGATGATGCCTGAGGTGATGTATGATTGAGGGCGGATTGCCTTCATAGGAGGTGTGGGAGTTCTTTGATAAGGTGTAGGAAATGCCGGCGAGGGCTTCGCCCCTCGACCACGGGGCGACCTGGCGGGTGCCTCATGCAAGGCTCTCTTGGTTCTTATTGCGGTAAAGTGATTTTCAATTGACCGGAGGGGGGATTCTCCCCCCTCCAGCGTCCCCCCCCCACGACGCGATAGCCTGTGAGGAGGGTAAATTGTGACACCTGGTTGCGGAAAATTCCCCAGCACTCTGGCCTATCTCACTGGGGGGTGGCGTAAGCGTGCGGGGCGGAGCTCCTGGAGCGTCTGAAGGGGAGTACGGTATTCTCTCTATTTTGAGGTGTCATTGAATTTGATCATTGAGGGGAGGGGGCTCGCTACCCCCTCCCCCAGGCCCCCCCCACGACGCGATAGCCTGTGGGCAGGGTGGATCGTGACACTTGGCAATGGAGTGTTCTCCAGCACAGGACCTATCGCATTGGGGGGTTGCCACAGCGGCGGGGCGGAGCCCCCAGGAGCGTCCTGGTGAATGAGTGCGATTTTAAATAAGGCGGGAAAGGGGGGAATCCCCCTAAAACTACGGATTCCCAGGCGAAGCGCCCTTTCCGAACCCTCCTCCACATCGCGATAGCCTGTGGGCAGGGTAGATCGGCGGCATTTCGTAGAGGAGTGTACCCCAATAATGGGCCCATTGTATCAGGGGGTTGCAGCCATAAGGGCCACAAAGAGGTTGAAAATCAGTCTTTTTGAGAGAAATGAAACGCCTCAATGGCGTAATTGAGGATGTCTGCTGCGATGGCATCCTTTGGGCCGGATATCTCACGTGTGAACCCGTCCCGCCCAAGGAGGGTCACCCGGGTGTCGGTTTTCCCCATCACAAGGGGATCGTTTGCCACTACGAGGCCGATACTGTCCCTGACCATGGTCCTGCCCTTTGTTACGGCATCGTCGCCGAGCTTGAAGGCGAGGGTGGGGATATGGAAACCGTCTACCACCTGGTCGATGATCTTTGGGAGAGGGCGGAGTGTGAGAGTGACCCCGCTCCCGCTCGGTATCTTCCCGGAGTACGGCTCAGGGCTGAAGTCTGAAACTGCGGCGGCCGAGATGAAGAGATCCACCGGATCGGTACTACAGATGCGCATGACTTCCCGGTGCATCGAATTTGCGTCCGATGCATAGACGTTCTCCACGACCGGAAATTGGTCCTGGTGCACGACCGTGACCCTGGCTCCAAGCCGGAACGCCTGCATGGCCAGCGACCGGCCCATCATCCCGCGGGAACGCGTGGTGAGGATGCGTACGTCATCAACCCTCTCCTGGCAGGGCCCGCTGGTGATGAGGACGTGGCGCCCGGGGAGCGCATTTCCCACCAGCTCCCGCTCGCAATGGAGGATGATCTCTTCGATCCCGGCAATCTTGGCCTTTCCCTCCTCAATACGCGGACCAACCACGACGATCCCCCATTTCATCAGAGTCTTCAGGCATCCGGCTACCCCCGGGTGCCTGAACATGCTCTCGTGCATGGCCGGCGCCACCACCACGGGCATCCCCCTGCCGATCGCAGTGGTGGCAAAGGTGGTGACCGGGGTGTCGTCAATTCCCGACGCAATCTTGCAGAGGGTGTTCGCGGTTGCCGGGGCGATCAGGAGCAGGTCGGCCTTCCCTCCCTCCCCACAGGATGCCACGTGCTCCACCATGCCGGTGATGGCGGTGATTGCCGGCCGGCCGGTCGCATACGTCAGCGCTTCCGGGTGGAGGATGCCACAGGCGGCATTGCTCATCACCGCCTGGACCCCCGCTCCCCTGCGCCGGAGGGCATGGGCGAGCCTTATTGTCTCCACCGCGGCGATACTGCCGGTCACCGCGAGCACGATCTCTTTGCCTTCAAGCGTGGTGGGTGCACTCATTCCAGCGTCACGTCCTGCACATAATGCCAGGTATGAGGCGCCAGTTTCTTTACCCTATGGGTCTCCACGCGGGCGTTGACCTCACGCTCCTCGAGGAACCTGCTGATGGCATCCTTTCCTGCGCCTGCAGAGTGGACGTGCAGGACAGTCCCAGGCCCTGCATGAGCCAGGGCATCGGAGAGCCGGTCCAGGCTCGAGAAGTGCCCCATGAGGATGCGATCATAGGTCCCGTTGAGGTAGTCCCGGCAGTCACCCAGATCCGCGGTTACCTGGCGCGAGACGCCGTTCTCCCTGATATTTTGCTCAAGGTAGGAAAAGGCCAGGGGATGGATCTCCATGGCATGGACCCGTGCCCCTGCCAGGGCCGCTGGCAGGGTAAAATACCCGATACCTGCATACATATCAGCCACCCGCTCACCGGGGCGTGTCAGGGCGCTGATGCGCTCTTTTTCGGTCCGGTTTCCCACCGCGAACATAATCCTGGAAGGGTCAAGGAAGTAAGTGATCCCGCATTCCCTGTGTCGCACCTCATGTACCGCCCCGGCGAGAACCTCTGTCCGGGGTGTCCTTGTGACCCCCTCACAGGACTGAACCCAGAGGACTCCGGCGGGCCGTCTCCACTCGATGAGTGCCCTGACCTCCTCATCGTCAGGCCGCCTCCCATGGAAGACCGCTACGTCTCCCATCATGGAGTAGCCGCGCCCCTGGTAGATCCTCCTGGGGGGTATGGTGGTGGTGGAGAAGAACCCTTCCGTTACCGGGACATAGGCGGTCCCGCCTTCGATGTAGGGACGTTTCTTCCGGTCAACCCAGTCAGCACCTTCAAGACTCCGAAGATCCCCGACCGGTACTTCCCTCACCTTCACGAGGGTTCACCCCACCAGGACAAGGCGTTCTCCGTCCTCAAGGATCCGCACGGTTGCCCCTGAAGGGATCTCCCTCCCGGGGGGTGCCCGTATCTCCCTGGTGACGCCCGTCCCGGGATCGAGGATGCCCAGGAGATCCCCGTCCCTGAATGCGACCATCCAGTCGACCGCGTCCCCCTTATGCCCTGCTCTCCTCTCCACCTGCTGCTCTGGGACTGACCTGACCGAACCTGTCGCGAGATCCAGGCACCTGAGCAGCTTACCATCCACGCCGAGCACCTCGGCATACCTGCCCGAGTACAGGATGATGTCACCCCGGGAATAACGGGGAAGGCGCAGTGAGTAGGTGATGCGAAAGATCTGCCTGCCTGCCTTCTCCCCCACGAGTTTCGGGTGGGTGGTGTACCTGCCTCCAAGATCCCTGGTAATTGCAGATGCGATCTCGGATCCAAGGCGTTGCGATCCTACTGTGATGTCCAGGCCGTCCCGGTGTTCGTCCAGTTGGGAGATAAAGGAGAGTCGTTCCCCGGAGGCCATCATGGACTCCTCCACCGCATAGGCGATCCGGGTGGCCTCCTCCATCTCCCGCGATGAGGGCCTCCTTCCCGTAGCCCGGACCTGGACAACCCCCTCGTAGTAGCTCCCGGAGATCCTGCAGCAACGGTCGCACTGCTCTTTCTGCCAGTCTACCTCGAGGGTGCAGGACCCCTCCACCGGTTCCCCGAAGAGGGTCCCGGAGACCCGGCAATGCGCCCTGCTTCGGTTGGCACTCATCTCGTCCAGGGTAATATCCATTGCGATAAGTCTGAAATCGGGATGGAAGCGGACTGCCCTGGTGACCATCTGGTGTGCCAGTTCGCTCCTCTCCATGCCGAGGTCTGACCAGCTCCCTGCCTCCTTCCGGGCACCGCAGGTGGGACAGAGCACCATCGATACCCGGGAAGGGCATTCCAGCCACCGGGTCTTTGATGCCCGGCACTGCCCGCACACCTCACCCCGGGGAGAGGGATTCCCGCAGAGGGGGCAGATGGTCTCCCGGATGTGCATATCAGATCCTGATCAGCTGGGCGTGCGGGATATCCCCGATCATCAGGCATGCGGAGCGGGACACGAGGCCCATCTCCTCCGCCAGGGCTACAGCGCGCTCCCCCATCAGGTTCGCATTCCCGGCCCTGGAGAGTACAGACCTCACCTCGTCAAGGGTTGCGATCCGGGTCCCGTAAAATGATCCGGTGATGCAGATCTCCACTTCTCCCCCAGTTATCGTCGTATTCATCAACTCCCTGTCGCACACCGCAACCACCTCGTCTCCGGCATGAGAGCGGTGAACCTTCAGATACATGGTACCACATGTGGGAAGGGATGCATATTAATACTGTAACTGGCGGCCATCAAAGGGAGATATCCACGCCGTAGACCCTTGACGGCGTTGATACGTGGATACGGTGGATCGCATCCTCATCAATCTCGCCGCTTGAAAAGAGCCGTGTGGTCACACGGGGGACTGATCGCGGACCGATTACTGCACCGGGTCGGGTATTCTCATCCATGTAGTCACTCTCCATCATGAATTCGCGCCCGGTCCGGGCAAGAACCGGGATATCCGGATGGGTGGCAAGAAAAGAGGGGACCAGAGGGGTCTCGGGGATGGCATAGTGTTTCACCACCCGGTCGGGGGAGAGTCCGGCGCTCCTGGCCATCTCCCTCATATCCGCACAGCTCCCGCTCTCGGCGTGCACCTGGACCGCACACCCGGCCTCCGCTGCCTGCTGGAAAGAATAGGAGAGGACATCATTCGCGGCCTCCCAGACCACGGGAGAGACCTCGTAGTGTGGCCTCCCGCTCTTCAAACCCACTGCAGCACCTTCTGCGACGAACCTGGCCGCAAGTGCGATTCCCCCTTTCATGATCTCCACCACCCGGGACAGGGGGAGAGACTCAAAGAGACGGGTGATCTCGGCCGGGTGCACCCCAAGGACAGGATAGACCTGGATACCAAGGTCCGAGACCATCCGTGCGACTATCAGGGTCTCCTCGAAGACCGGGAGGAAGTCCTCTCCCCTTGTGGGCAGAATACCGAAGGATGACGAGGGCTTGCTGACCAGAAAGAGGTGTGTCCCCCCTGATCGCTGGAACTCCTTTGCCGCATCGACACCCCGCCCGTTCCTGGGATCGATATGGATGTGGTGGTCAGTAATCGGGAACCGCGGACCCTGCATCTACTCCACGATCTCCATCAGCGGATAGTCTTCTTCCTGTCTCAGGCGGGCCCGGCAGGTCTCGCCATGTACCCTGGTGGTGATCTCCACCCTGAGCATGAGACCCTGCAGTTCAGAGTACCCGAAGATGTTCGGCTTCATGAGTTCCCGGTCCAGGCGAACATTGATCTCTTCCACGTGAGGCTGGAGTTTCACACTCTTTTGGATTGCCGATTCGATGGAGGCGGCCGTCCCGGGCGAGACGGGGGTTCCTACCCACTGGTGGTAGAGGGCCCCGAGCTTGATCCCGGCCTCGAATGCCGCCTGCTCGCGCGCGGTAGGCATGGGATCATCTTTGGGCCCGGGAGGCAAAAAAAGGGGGGGGTTTCAGATGAGCTTGATGAAGCCGCTCTTCGGCTCCATCGCCTCCCCCTCGCGGAGGAAGACCTCGATCTGTTTCCTTATCTCATCAGGGCTGAATCCCTGCGGGGTGAGCAGATCCAGGAGCTCGGCCACCGCGATCCGGTCGTTCCCCGTGTCCTTCTGCATCTGCCGGATGGTCTGCTTGATCACCCTGATGAGATCCCTCCTCCCTTTCGAGATACCGGTGACCACTTTGTCGATATCGAACGATCCGGTTTTTGCATCGTAGGCTACCTCGCGGAGGCAGGTATCGACGATCTTGATCACCCGTTCCGCGTCCTGGATCAGGATATCAGAGGAGAGACGGATGCGGGCACTCGCCTCTGCCAGTCGCACCAGGGCCTCGAGTTGCCGGGCGGTGACAGGGACCGGTTTGTCCGATCCTGCCGCCAGGTCGCGGAGCTGCATGTAATAGCCGATCAGGGCCTCCCGGGCAGCGTCGTTGAGGCGGGGGAAGCAGGTGCGCCTCGCATAGGCCACGTATTTCCGAAAGAGCGCGGGTTCGATGTCAGGGGTCACCGGCTTGAGCTGCTCTTCGATGTACTTGTCGTCCACCCCAGGGATGGGGGTCCTCTTGTGCTGGGCGATGGTCTCCCCAATACTGTGTGCCTTGAGGATATGGTCAGCGATGGCGCTGTCCCTGGTGTGATCAGGGATGTCGCTCATCTTGAAGATGAGATCGAAACGGGAGAGGAGGGATCCGGGCATATTGATCTGGTCCTGTATGGGAAGATATGCGTCGAAACGTCCCAGTTTCGGGTTTGCAGCTCCCAGAAGGGCACAGCGTGACTTGAGGGTGGCGGTGATCCCGGCCTTCGCCACGCTGATAGACTGCTGCTCCATGGCCTCGTGAAGGGCAGAGCGGTCCTCCTTCTGCATCTTGTCCATCTCGTCCACGGCCGCGATCCCCATGTCTGCCAGCACCAGGGCTCCTGCCTCAAGCGTCCACCTCCCGTCCCCGAATTCGTCCTTAACCGCTGTAGCGGTCAGCCCCGCGGAGGTGGAGGACTGGCCGCTCGTGTAGATGCCGCGTGGGGAGAGCTTCACTACGTAGCGCAGCAACTGGCTCTTGGCGATCCCGGGATCCCCGATCAACAGGACATGGATATCCCCGCGGAGGTGGCTTCCGTCAGGCATCTCCTTACTGATCCCCCCGAAAATCTGTAGGGCGATGGCCTCTTTCACGTCCTCGTTGCCATAGATGGTGGGGGCGATGGAGTGGACGATCTTCCGGTAGACGTTCGGGTCCCGGGAGAGGGACAGGATCTCCTCCTCGTCCTTCTCATCGATCTGCACCTCCTCGAACTCCTTCTCGGCAATCTCGAGCGAGTTGCACTCGAGGTAAATGTCAAAGAGCGTGTTCTTCTCTCCGTGGGTGACCCGCTGCATGGAGCGGAGTATCCCGTTGATAACCACCCTGTCACCGGGTGCAACCTTTCCTGTCAGGTCATCGGTGACGTCCACGTCCAGTGTCTGCGGCTGCTCACCACCCCTCAGTCCCTCCGGGGACTCCTGGATGCGCAGTTTCTGAGAGTCCACGAATCGGGAACGCCGGGCGATCAGGTCCAGTTTCTTGAAGGTGCATCCATCGGTGGCGCACCCTTCAGGTTCCTTGAACTTCCCGTACCCCTGCTCCTTGAGAGTAATATGCCCTCCAGGGCACCTGAAGACCGCCTGCACGATACGGGGCCGCACCTCGGTGGTCTTACGAAGGATCCCATCCACGCTGATGAAGCGGTTGATATGGTCGGAGCGGATGTTGCGGATGCCGATTTTCCTTGGCAGGTTTACGAACCGGACGTTCACCTCGCCGGTTGCCTTCCCGTCCTTCCCTTTCACCAGCTGGTGGTTCCTGATGGCATTTCGCACGTCCTCGATGACCTTACCCGGGTTGTCGAGGAGCTCATCGGCCATGCGCAGGCCAGTACGGCCATAACTCTCCAGTTCCCGGTAATCGATCTCCAGGGAACGACGGTAGGGAAATTCACGGGCCAGCTCGGAGAGCTGTTTTTTATACCGGCTCTTGAGAAACCTGCTCCAGTCCGCATCGCGGTCGATGATATCAGCCTCGGGCTCTCCGGCCGGTGACTCCTCCCTCTTAACCATGCTTTCTCGCCTGGAGCACGAACTGGGCGATCAGGGCCTCCATCTGAATCTCGGTGCTTGCACCCTCCGAGAGGCGGAAATCGGTCGTTCCCATCTGGTCGATGAGAGCCACCCTCAGTGCAGGATCCATCTCCCGCTTTATGACGGCCCTGTAACACTGGTTGATCAGCTCGTTCGGGGCGATGCCGCGGTCCTGGAGGAGGTGGTGGAGGATAGATTCCGCCCCTTCGAAGTCCCCGGAGAGCGAGGTTGCCAGGAGATCCTCTATCTCGTCGGGGCGGGCAGTGGCGGTGATGGAATAAATCATACCTGCATCGATCTCGGTGGCAAGAATGGCAGCACCCTGCAGGGCGTTGATTGCTTTCCGCATGTCCCCCTGGGCGATGTAGACGATTGACTGGATGGCCGGCTCCGTGATGCTGATCTTCTCGTTCTCTGCTATCCTCAGGATCTCCTTGGTGATGGCCTCTCCCGAGAGGCTCCGGAACCGGTAGATCGCGCAACGGCTCTGGATGGGGTCGATGATCTTCGAGGAGTAATTACAGGAGAGGATGAACCTGCAGGTAGTGGCATAACTCTCCATTGTCCTCCGGAGCGCGGCCTGGGCATCAGGGGTGAGCGCATCGGCCTCGTCGAGGAAGAGTATCTTGAACGTGGCACCGCCAAGCGGCGAGGTGCGGGCGAACTGTTTTATCTGGTTCCGTACTACATCGATTCCCCGCTCATCTGATGCGTTGAGTTCCCGGAAGTTGAGATTCCAGGACTCCCTGAAGAATTCCCTGGCCAGGGCCACCGCGGCAGTGGTCTTTCCCACCCCTGCACTCCCGGTGAAGAGGAGATGCGGCAGGTTCCCGGTTTTCACATAGGATTGCAGGCGTTCCACAATCTCGTCCTGGCCCACGATATCAGCAAGCGTGACCGGCCGGTACTTCTCAATCCAGATCATCGTGGTATCCTCCATCGCGTTCCTGCTCCTCCCGGGTATCAGAATTGGGGTTCTTACCTCCACTATATCGGGGGCAGGAGGAGAAATGTGTTGTGATTCTATGGATCCAGGCACCG
Organism: Methanolinea sp.; assembly: GCA_025453675.1. GTDB lineage: Archaea > Halobacteriota > Methanomicrobia > Methanomicrobiales > Methanospirillaceae > Methanolinea_A. The sequence goes on along the minus strand of JALOPW010000033.1, from coordinate 3,471 downwards.
GGTATCAGGTTGGACCCCCATCCGTTACATGTGGAAAATAAAAACAACACGATCTCCTTTCACGAAGGGAGCCATACTCTGACAGAAAATGCCTCCGGCATTTTCAGATGGAAAAGATGAAATAAAGAAAAAATATGATGCCTCATTCCTCGAACAGCACTTCCTGCTGCTGTTTCTTCTTCCAGTAGTAGTATCCGGCAGCCGCCAGGATGAGGATGAGAATGATCAGCGGCACCAGCCAGTAGAGAGGGAAGCGCGTCCAGAAGGGCTCTGCAGGGGGTATGGTGGTCGGCACGGTGGTGACGACCGGGGTCTCCACGCTCGTGACAGCAGGAGTGGGGGTTGGCGTGTAAGTCACATTTTCATCATCGCCCCCGCTCTCGTACCCTTCAGTCCCGATGGACAGGGTAGTGGGGACAGTGGTGGGCACGGTAGTAGAGGCCGGGTAGTACCCGCCACCTCCACCGCCACCACCACCGCCGCCACCACCGGACGGCCCGAAAGTCACGCTGAGGGTATGGTTCGCGACGACGTTCAGGAAGGTCCAGTCAAGGTGCGTGCCCTTGCTGTCACCGTCCACTACGACATTCTTCACGGAGTAGCCGGAATCCGGGTACATTCTGAAGGTGATATTGCTGCCTCCAGGTACACTGATGATCCCCGATGGCAGCACGTTCCCGCCCTGTGAGCCCACCGCGTTGATGTAGAAGGTCAGTGACCCCTCGGGAACGAAGACCGCTGAGATGGTGTGATTCGCAACCACGGACGGGAAGGTGTAGACCGGCGAAGGAGCAACACCGACACCGTCAATGAATAATCCCGCGGTGAAGAACCCGGGTTCCGGCACGATCTGGAGGTCCAGGCTCTCCATATAGGGGACATACGTCACCCCTGAGGGGGTGATGGTCCCGTTCTCTGTGGGGAGTGAGGTGATGCTGAAGTTCACCTTCTGGAACTCGGCAGAGATGGTATGGGTACTGATGACATTTGAGAACTGGTAGAGCGAGGGGGTCCCTACCGATACACTGTCGACCTGCACATCAGCGATCCGGTAACCCTGGTTCGGGGTAATGGTGAATCCGGCAGATCCACCGGTCTGGACCAGGATCACGCCGGACGGGCTGATGATCCCATTGGGCCCTGCGGTCGCGGTGATGGTGTGGCCGCTTGCGGTAAACATTGCCCGTATGGTATGGTTCTCATCCACATCCCCAAAGGTGTAGGTGGAGATGGGACCGACGGAGATGGCATCAACCAGTACATCGGCAATGGCATACCCCTGGTCGGGGAGTATGGTGAATCCTGCAGAGCCTCCTGAGGGGACATTCACCATCCCTGAAGGCACGATACTGCCATGGGGGCCGGCTGTTGCATTGATTACATACAGCACGGTCTCGTTCTGGACGAATGATGCGGTGAACACGTGATTGGCAGTGATATCCTCCAGCCGGTACCAGGTAAGCGCCCCAAGACCCTGCCCGTCAAGGTAGAGGTTCTCTACCATGAACCCGGGTTCCGGAATGATGTCAAAGTCCTGGTCGGACCCGGCGGGGACCGTGAAGGTGCCGTTCGGGATGATGATCCCATGATCCCCCGCGGTGGCGGTGATGGTGTAAGACCCGGGTATCGGCTCGAGGGTCGCGTACAGGTTAAGGGTCTGGTCCTTCGCAGGGTATGCAGTGATCGGCTGGGTCAGGGGATAGTAGCCGTCTTTCTCGACCGTGAAGTGGGTATAGGGGGTCCCGGTGAGGTAGACCATCACGAGGAGGGTCCCATCATCGATCAGGCCCTTGTAGTCATTGTTGAACGAGACCTCGGCACCATCCACGTTGGAGTGGACGAGGAAGTAGCCTTTGTCACCGCCTATGCTGCCTGTTGCGGTGATGTATTCTGGCCGGCTGTACGTTGAGGACCCGTATGAATTCTCGACCATGAGACTGACGGTATAGAACCCGGGCAGCGTGTATACGTGAGTGGGATTCTGCTCGGCAGATGTAGCACCGTCACCGAAATTCCAGAGCCATGTAGCAGGGACGCCAGTGGACCCGTCCGTAAATGTGACTGAAAGAGGTACAGGCCCTGTAGTCGGGTTGGCTACAAAGTATGCTGATGGCGGCCCGGGCAGAGGTGAAGAGATATGGATATACCCTTCCTTCGTCTCGGTATCATGCCCGCTTGCATTGGTGACATACAGGCTTACCGTGTATGACCCGTATTCCTGATAGATATGCCTGGGGGTCTGCACGGTTGATGTGCCGCCATCACCAAAGTCCCAGGCCCATGTGAGGATACCGCTCTCTGAACAGTCGCAGAATTCCACTTCCAGCGGGGCATTTCCTGAACGGGGGCTTGCATAGAAGCAGGCAATGGGCGGATTCGGCGGCGGGCATTCGGGGATACAGATAATCTTGGAGATCGAATCCATACCTCCCTTGTTGGAGACCGTCAGGGTGACGTTGTATCCACCAGTCTGAGCGTAAGTGTGTGTTGGATGCTGGAGGGTGGAGGTAGCATCATCGCCGAATTGCCAGAACCATGCCGTGGGGTTACCGGCAGAGGTGTCGGTAAACCGGACGAACTGGGAGTCGGGGCATTCTGAATTGTAGGTGAAATCTGCGACAGGAGGCTCAGGGCAGGGGGGGATACAGGCGATGCATAAGATCTTGGAGATCGAATCCGATCCCCCTTCGTTTGTAACAGTCAGGGTGACCTCATAGCCGCTGACTGCAGGGAAGGTGTGACTTGGATTCCGGAGAGAGGAGGTTGTGCCGTCACCGAATTGCCAGTACCATGAAGTGGGATCGTTGAGCGAAGTGTCGGTGAAGTATACAGTACGGGGATCAGACGGATCACTGCAGAACGTGAAGTTGGCTACAGGGGGATCCACGGGACCGGGACAGTAGGGCACATACACGGTCTTCGCGATTGAATCGGACCCGCCGGAATTGGAGACAGCGAGAATGACAGTGTAATTGCCTATTGCTGAGTATGTGTGGGTCGGGCTTCTTTCGCTTGAGGTGGCCCCGTCACCGAATTGCCAGAACCAGGAGGCTGGTTCATTGAGCGAGGTATCGGTGAACTGAACGAAGCGCGAATCGGGGCACTCTGAAAGGTAAATGAAATCCGCCACAGGGGGATTCACCGGACCCGGACATTCAGGGATGCATATGATCTGGGAGGTGGAGTCAGACCCGGCATCGTTTGTCACGGTGAGCGTGACGTTGTAGCCGCCGATCTCGGCATAATTGTGGGTTGGATCCTGGAGAGTGGAGGTAGCCCCGTCGCCAAAGGTCCAGTACCAGGAAGTGGGATCATTGAGGGAGGTATCGGTGAACCGGACGAATTTCGAGTCGGGGCATTCCGAGAGATAGATGAAGTTGGCGAAGGGTGGGTCGACACAGGGGACGATACAGATTATCTGGGAGGTGGAGTCAGACCCGGCATCGTTTGTCACGGTGAGCGTGACGTTGT
>JALOPW010000049.1 GCA_025453675.1 Methanolinea sp. | reverse complement strand
CCAAGGGACGCGGCAAGGTTCGACTGCGGGTCCCCATCCACTGCCAGTACGTGCGTTCCCTGCCGCGAGAAGGTGTACGCGAGAAGGGCAGCGAGCGTGGTCTTGCCCACTCCGCCCTTCCCGGCGATGACTACCCGTATTTTCCTTCCGTTCATAGTGGTGATCTGAAAACAACCCTAGGATTCCCTTCGAGACTCATGCATACTCATTCACGAAAATGGCGAAGCCATTTTGGCATGAAAACCGCATCCGCGGTTTTCATCAGGGAGGGTCTGTGATTTCATTCGGAAAAAATTCAGATCCCGAGGTCTGTCCGCTTCCTCTCGATGTGATCAGTGATCAGATCGGCAGCCTTGAGGGGATCCGGTTCCACTGCGAATGAGGCGTTCACTGCCCCTTTCAGGCCCTCTGTCAGGAGAGAGACCACTGGCGGGCTCCCGGTGATCTTCGGCATGACACCGAGCACCGTGTAGACGCCTGACGCCACGAAGTAGGCCCCGATGGAGACCGCCTTCTGGGAGTACCACTCGGGAGCGGCACCTGCAAGGGGAAGCTTGTGGATCCCCACATTGAGCGCATTCCCGAGCTCTGCCGCGAGGTGGAGGATGCGGGCGTTGTCCACGCAGGAGCCCATGTGGAGGACCGGTGGGATCTTGAGCGATTCGCAGACCACTTTCAACCCTGGTCCTGCCATCGCGGCGGCAGATGGCTGGAGGAGGCCTGCTTTCCCCGAAGCGATTGCCGCACACCCCGTCTCCACGCAGAGTATATTTCGTTTTATCAGTTCTTTCGAGAGGACGACATGGCCATAGTCATGTTTCACCTTGGGGTTGTTGCAACCCACGATTCCCACCGCTCCCCGTATGTTGCCATTTGCGATCTGGTCGATCAACGGCTTGAACGTGCCACCAAGCGCAGTCTGGATGGCCTCCACAGAGAACCCGGTGGTCACTTTTACCGGTTCCACCGGGATGAATACTCTGTCAGGGTTCCTGTTTTGGAAGTTTTCGACCGCCATCTTCACGATTGCTTTTGCAGTGTTGTAGGCGGTCTCCGGTTCGAACTCGAAGTAGTAGGACCCGGGTATCTTTGACTTGGGGCTTGTGGAGATGATGAAGGTATGGTAGCAACTTGCAGTCCGGGGAAGCGAGGGGAAGATGCACTGGTAATCGACAACCATGGCTTCAAGGGCGCCGGTCGCGATCAGCAACTCCTGGTTGAAGTGGTTCCCGGCATTCGGGATCCCTTTCCGCATGAGGAGCTCATTCCCCGTGCAGCACAGTCCCACCAGGTTGATCCCTTTTGCGCCCGATCTCTCAACCAGGGATTTGATCTCGGGATCTTTGACAGCTTTCAGTACCATCTCGGAGAGCATGGGGTTGTGGCCATGGAGGGAGATGTTCACGTGGTCCTTCTTGACCACCCCGAGGTTGACGAGCGATTCATTTGGTTTGGGAGTGCCAAACAGCACGTCCGAGATCTCGGTGGCCATCATGGAGCCGCCCCACCCGTCAGACAAAGAGGTGCGCAGGCCCTGCAGAAGCACGTTCACGTAATCTGCCCCCACCCCCATCTGGACACGGTGCATGGAATCCACCACCTCGCGGTCGATGCCACGGGGAGAGATCCCCAGTTTTGCCCATATTTCCCGTGTTGAAGCGGGTGCCCTCTGTGCAAACTGAAGGGTGTCCTTCACTGTCCCATACTCTTCGAGCATGGCACGGCCCAGGTCGGCGGCGATCTTTTTCTCATCCTTCTGCCTGGTGTCAACACCGAACTCGGCTGATATGCGGAGGAACTTCTCCCTGTCCGTGATAGCATAATCCTTGATGGTCCCCTTCCCGATACCGTAGAGCGTCAGCACGATCTCCCGGCCGTGGTCAGAATGGGCAGCTGCGCCGGTGGCGATGGTGTCAAGGAGGTTCCTGGCAACAATCAGGTCGGCATCGGCACCGCATACTCCCCGGATACGATTCGGGGGGATGATCCGGCAGGGACCCATGGCACACCGGGTGCAGGAGAGCCCTGATGAACAGTACTTGCAGGGAGGCTGCTGCATCTCGAAACGATCCCAGACCGTCTCGATCCCCTCCTTCATCGTCAGCTCCACGAACGGTTTTGCCGCCTCGTCAAAGGTACGTTCCTCTTTCTTCTGCTCGATCAGCTGGGGGTTCATCAGGGCAAGGCGAACCCGGTCGAGCTCGCATACCTCCATCTTCTCCCGAATCAGTACAGGTTTCGGCTCCTCGGTCATGATCTTATCACCCTTGCAATATGGCAGAAGTCAGATGGATGGAATATTTGTAATTTCTGGTAGAGGCAAAGAGCGAGCGATGCAGATGAACCCTGTAGCCATGAATGAGGAGTATTCTGATAAGAACAGTGTCCAGCCAGATTATTTCCAAGGGTGAGGATGGATGGAGGAATGGGGGGATATTACCCCCGGGGAAAACGCCCCGGCCGGGATTCGAACCCGGGTCAAAAGCTCCGCAGGCTTCTAGGATATCCACTACCCTACCGGGACAACCAGGAGATCTGGCTATAACTATCTCGTGTGATAGGTTAAATAATTGACCGAATCTCACGATGTGGCACCTGGAATCTGGCATTCAAAGGAACATAATGTATATTGCACCTTATGGAGAACCATTATTGCAAGAACATGCTTCCTGGTGTAATCGAATGAAAAAAGCTTTTGTGACCGGGATCACCGGTCAGGACGGGTCATATCTCACTGAGCTCCTGATATCAAAGGGATATGAAGTCCATGGCCTGGTTCGCCGCTCTTCATCCCTGAATACCAGCCGTATCTGCCACATCTTCCCGGAAGCCGAGATTGCAGGTACATCAAAGAGTGAATCAGGCTTATTTCTTCATTATGGCGACCTCTCTGATTCCGAGCAGATATCCAACATCATGGACAAGGTGAAGCCGGACGAGGTCTACAACCTTGCTGCCCAGAGCCATGTCCGCGTGAGCTTCGATACGCCTGAATATACAGGGAATATCACAGGTCTTGGTACCACCCGGCTCCTGGAGGCCGCACGGCGGAGCAACCCGGGGGTCAGGTTTTACCAGGCATCCAGCAGCGAGATGTTCGGTGGGAAGAAACCGCCCCAGAACGAAGAGACCCCCTTTTATCCACGGAGCCCCTATGCCTGCGCCAAGGTCTATTCGTACTGGATGACCCGGAACTACCGCGAGGGGTACGATATGTATGCCTGCAACGGCATCCTCTTCAACCATGAATCGCCCCGGAGGGGGGAGACGTTCGTCACCAGGAAGATCACGAGGCGAATTGCAAGGATCGTTGCGGGAAAGGAAAAGACACTCTCCCTTGGGAACCTGGACGCAAAACGCGACTGGGGGTTCTCTCCGGAATACGTGGAGTGCATGTGGATGATGCTCCAGCAGAAGCAGGCCACTGATTATGTGATCGGAACGGGAGAGACACATTCTGTGGCTGAGTTTGTGGATGCTGCCTTCGAGTATGCGGGTCTTGACAGGGAGAAGCACGTGCAGATCGACCAGAAATACTTCCGGCCGACTGAAGTCGATGTCCTGATTGCGGACCCGCGGAAAGCCGAAAAGAACCTTGGGTGGAAGGCGAAGGTGAAGTTTTTGGACCTGGTGAAGATCATGGTGGATGCCGATATGCGGGAGTTCGGGGTGGAGCCGGTCGGGGAAGGGGATATGATCCTGGCGAAGCGGTTTGGGAAGAAATGGTGGAAAGGGGATTGATGGATTCCATTCCAGGATCTTTGATGCATGAAAACGCACCTGGCAGGCCAGGATACCGGGGGAATCGAGTGATATGACGTTCTGGGACAGGAAAAGGGTTCTCATCACCGGCGGGGCGGGATTCCTCGGGACTGCCATCCAGGAACACCTGCACCTGCAGGGAGTGGAGAGAGATCAGCTGTTCATTCCCCGCTCGCGGGATCTCGACCTCCGAAAATGGGAGAACTGCCAGAAGGCGGTGAAAGGCAGGGATATTATCATCCATCTTGCTGCGAAAGTGGGTGGGATCGGTTTCAACCAGAAGTTTCCGGCAGAGCTCTTCTATGACAATGCCATCATGGGGATCCAGATTATCGAAGCCGCCCGGCAGGCAGAGGTGGAGAAGTGTGTGATCCTCGGGACTGTCTGCGCCTACCCGAAATTCACCCCTGTTCCATTCAGGGAAGAGAACCTCTGGAATGGTTACCCGGAAGAGACCAATGCACCATACGGACTGGCGAAAAAGATGCTCCTGGTCCAGTCCCAGGCATACAGGCAGCAGTACGGGTTCAATTCCATCTACCTCCTGCCTGTGAACCTGTATGGTCCGAGGGATAATTTCAACCCCGAGAGCTCCCACGTGATCCCTGCCCTGATCAAGAAGTTCACCGAAGCGGTGAGGGACGATCAGAAGGTCGTCGAGGTGTGGGGGACGGGGAGTGCCTCCCGCGAGTTCCTTTACGTAGATGATGCTGCGAGAGCGGTAGTTCTTGCAGCCGAGAGATACAATAAGCCAGACCCGGTGAATATAGGAGCAGGGAACGAGATATCCATCAGGAAACTGGTCGGGATAATCGCGAGATACACCGGTTTCAAGGGGGAGATCTCCTGGGATACCTCAAAGCCCGACGGGCAGCCACGGAGGGGGCTGGATGTGAGCCGGGCTGAACGCGAATTCGGGTTCAGGGCGACCACCTCGTTTGAAGAGGGGTTGAAGAAGACGATAGACTGGTACTTGAAGAGCCTCGATGGTATTCCACCGGAAGGAAATGACCACTGCTGAAGCCCGCCGTTCTGACGAGCATGTTCCCACTCTCATCATCAGGCCCCCAAGAAAATGGGTGCCGATAGACCTCCAGGAGCTCTGGAACTATCGCGAGCTTCTCGCCTCTTTTACCAAGCGTGATATAAAGATTAGGTACAAGCAGACCGCACTCGGGTTTCTCTGGGTGATCATCCAGCCACTCTTCATGGTATTCATCTTCTCCGTCTTCTTCGGTGGCCTCGCCAAGATCCCGTCTGATGACATCCCCTACCCGCTCTTTGTGCTTGCTGCGTTGCTTCCCTGGACACTCTTTGCTGAAGGGCTCACCCGATCAACGACGAGCATGGTGACGAATTCCCAGATCATGACCAAAGTCTACTTCCCCCGGTTGATCATGCCTATCTCCGGAGTTCTCTCTCCACTGGTCGATTTCGTGGTGTCCATGTCCCTGCTCGCCGTATTCATGGCGTATTATGGATTCGTCCCGACCCTGAACGTGGTGTTCCTGCCTCTTTTCATCCTGCTCGCCCTTGTCACCTCACTGGCCGTCGGGCTCTGGCTCTCTGCCCTGAACGTGAAGTACCGGGATTTCCAGTATACCGTCCCTTTCATAATCCAGCTCTGGTTGTTCGCATCGCCAGTCGTTTACCCGGCAAGCCTTCTCCCTGAATCCGTGCGGTTCCTGTATGGCCTGAACCCCATGGCGGGCGTCATCGAAGGCTTCCGCTGGTCGTTGCTCGGCACCGGGATGCCCGGGGCGATGATGCTGGTTTCTGTGGGAGTGGTTGTCCTTTTACTTATCACAGGGATATTCTATTTCCGGAGGATGGAGCAGTATTATGCGGACGTAGTGTGAGAAAATACGGGCATCTGCCTGCACTGATTGAATGAACAGGTCTTCTGACCGATGGTAGATTGTCTCTCCCTGTTTGGGAAAAAGTCCTGAACACGCATAAATTATAATTACCTATAACAAACCATAGTGAATTATGGCGATGACGACAGTCCAACTCCGGCCGGAGACCAAAAAGAAACTGGATAACCTGAAACTCCATCCACGTGAAACCTATGATGAGGTTATTGATCGGCTGGCCGACGCAGCATACGATGACGAGGATCTATCCGATGATGAACATGAAGACATCAGGGAAAGTGAGAATGATATAAAAGCAGGCCGTGTCCGGAGCCTCCGGGACATTATGAAAGATCTTGGTGATGATCAGGCTATCCGATCCATGGTGGAATAATGGCATATCGGGTAACATTTACCCATACTGCTGAAAAATCATTTGCCGCGTTGCCCCAAACGGCACGAATCAGAATTGAGATCGCGCTTGAGCATTTTGCTGCTGAGCCATTTCATCGTCAGGATGTAAAAAAAGTAAAGGGGTGCCCGCCCGACACACCACGGTACCGGATCAGGATTGGTGAATACCGGGCAACATTCCGTATAATCCAGGATCGGCTGATCATCTGTATTGTTGCTGTCGGTAAAAAGAAGAATTTTGACTACTGACCCACGATGTGATGCTTTAATCCCTTCCTTTCCAATAACAATAGAGGAATCCCGATGTCATCCGATCATCCTGCCATCCGCGTGAGCCATCTCGGCAAACAATACCGTCTCGGCGGACCGCAGGAGCAATATCTCACATTCCGCGATGCCATAGTCAATACGCTGAAGTCCCCATTGAAAACATTTCAACCAGCAAAACCGGATGAGGTGTTCTGGGCACTGAAAGATGTCTCGTTCGAGGTGGAACAGGGCGATGTGGTGGGGATTATCGGG
>JALOPW010000008.1 GCA_025453675.1 Methanolinea sp. | reverse complement strand
GCAGGAGAGAGAAAGGGAAGCCGGAGGCATGTGCATTCGCGACGAGCCGGATGCCAGGGAATAAGTGAGGCAGGAGAGAGAAAGGGAAGCCGGAGGCATATGCATTCGGGATGTGCCGGATGCCAGGGAATGAGTGTGGCCACCACCGTTGAATACTGTTGATGAATCCTCCAGAGCAAAAACAAATGTAATTATTACACATATCCCCAACAATCCTCATCCATGAAATTATCGCCTAATTTCTTTGTATTCGGATTTATTGTGGCAGGAATCGTAATATCTGGATGTACCTCCACCAATGAAGGAAATTCTCCAAAATCGGGAAATACCGCATTCACTACCGCTATACCTGAACCGGAAGACACCTTGGCATCAACCTCTGAATCCATACCATGTGGAATGAGCACATGTAAGGCAACAGAAGAATGTTGCAATGGATTTTGTATTGACCCTGCGGTAAACACCTGTTGCAGTGGGAAACCCTGCCAGGGTTCCTGCTGTAATGTATCCGGAACTGAACGATGTTACGATCCGAAACGACAGACGTGTTGTGACACAACACTCTGCGATGTGGGGAGATGCTGTGCAGGCACCTGTTCCCCTCCCGGACAATATTTCTGTGCATATGTGAATGGAACCGGGTGTTATGGTCTGCCTGACTATGTGAAGTGTTCCTGGAATGAAGGGAACTACAAACTGGTGAGAACCAATGTTCCCTATGGTGAAACGGAACCGCCGTATATGGATATTGTCATTGTTCCTGCAACAGATGAGAGGAACCACATATCAGAATATTGGATAATTCCCGCTCTCGGTGGTGGCGGAGGAAAACCGGCACAAAGGGTGAAAGAAGGATAACCCATTTTTTTTAAAAACGCACATGAGACTATCGGGTCACATGCCCCCCCTGATGAAAACCGCGTATGCGGTTTTCGTATCAAAATCGCGGATGCGATTTTCATAGTAAAAAAGTGGCTCTTCGCTATCGGGTGTGGGTAGGATTGATAAACCGGATACATTTTGTGGGGGCTGTCCGCCCCCACACCCCCATATGCGATGCACGCCGCCGCCCCCGAAGGACGCCCCGGCGGCGGTTCGGTGACCGAATTTGTATGCAAATAACAACCTCGATTCAGTTTCCCCACACAAAACAGCGAGGAGGCAAAAAAGTTAATCCGCGGGGATATACTTCGTCCCGTAATGGATGACGCCCGATTCCCCGTCGGCAGCAATGCGGCGGAAGACCGGGCTGACCCGCATTCCAATCCTTGCCTCTTCGGGGGTGCACACCAGCTGCGCGGTGAAACGCGGCCCCTCGTCCAGTTTGACGATGGCGAGTACATAAGGGGTCATCTGCTCGAACTGCTCGCTCGCGGTGCGGATGATGGTGTAGGTGACCACGCTCCCCGTCCCCGCAAACTTGTGCTCCACGATCTTGCCGGCGCGGCGGCAGTCAGGGCAGAGAGAGCGGGGAGGGAAGAAGTACCTCCCGCAGGTGCTGCACCGGGTGCCGATCAGGTTGTAACGCTGGGGGATCTTCCTCCAGAACCGTGCGACAGAGGACATCTCACACCCCCAGGATGTGCACGGCCACGGTGGCACCAGTCCCGCCCACGTTGTGGGTCATCCCGATACGTGCACCGTCAATCTGCCGCTTCGCTGCCTCTCCCCGGAGCTGCATGACCACTTCGCAGACCTGCTTGATCCCGGTGGCGCCCACCGGGTGGCCGCAGGCCTTCAGCCCGCCGCTGGTATTGACCGGGAGGTCCCCGTTGAGCGCGGTTGCGCCCTCTTCCGTGAGCCGCCCGGCTTCACCTTTCCCGCAGAACCCGAGGTCCTCGATGGCGCATATCTCGGCGATGGTGAAGCAGTCATGCACCTCCACGAGATCGATATCCCTCGTAGTAAGGCCTGCCATGGCAAAAGCCCTCTTCCCGGCGGCGACAGAGGCATCGAGGGTGCTGATATCCCGGCGGTCATGGAGGGCGATGGTGTCGCTGGCCTGCGCACTGGCAAGAACCTTCACGGGAGTATCCGTAAAGTCCCTGGCCATATCGAGGGGTGCCAGGATTACGGCCGCCGCACCGTCGGTGATGGGAGAGCAGTCAAAGAGCCTCAGCGGATCAGCGACAAGCGATGACCGCAGCACCGTATCAAGGGTGATCTCCTGCCTGAACTGGGCGATGGGATTCCTGGCGCCATTGAAGTGGTTCTTCACCGCCACCTGCGCCAGCTGATCCCTGGTGAGGGGGTACCGGTTCATGTAATCGTGAGCGATCATGGCATAGAGGCCCGGGAACGTGGCGCCGACGAATCCTTCCCACTCCCGGTCCGCGGCGCCGGCAAGGGCTTCCACGCTGGTCCCCGAGGCCACGTCAGTCATCTTCTCCACGCCAGCAGCCACCACGATGTCTTCGATACCTGAAGCGACCGAGATGAAGGCCTGCCGGAAGGAGAGCCCGCCAGAGGCACATGCGGCCTCCACCCTTGTAGAGGGGATGTGGGTGGTGGCAAGGCCGGCGTAGTCCGCAATAAGAGCCCCGATGTGCTCCTGTTCGACAAAACGACCCGCGCTCATGTTGCCCACGTACATGGCCCCGATCTGTTCACCGGACACGCCGGCGTCTTCGAGTGCCAGAGCACCCGCCTCCACGAAGAGATCCCGGAAGGAAGTATTCCATTTCTCCCCGAAGGTGGTGCACCCCACTCCAATCACTGCAACGTCTCTCATTTCTGCATCACGATCTTCCCCTTGTGTCTGGCATACTGTGCATACGTCACGTAGATGGGGTTTTCCAGGAGTTTCTCGACCGAGGGAGCCGCGTCCCGGTGGAAATCCCCCGACTCGATGGCATCGGTGACCTCGATATCGAAGGCATCGCTGCCCGCCCCCGAACCGAACGAGGCAACGAAGATGCGGTCGCCGGGACGGGCGCAGTCCAGGGTGGCTGCAAGCCCGATCATAGAGGATCCGCTGTAAGTATTCCCGAGGCGTGGCACCACCAGCCCTGGTTTGATCTGTTCAGGGGAGAAGCCGAGTATCTTTGCAATCCTCTGGGGGAACTTTGCGTTCGGCTGGTGGAATACCGCGTAGGTGTAGTCCTTCGGATTCTTCCCTGTCTGCTCGAAGATCAGCCGGACGGCTCCCTCAATATGACGGAAGTAGCCGGGATCCCCGGTGAACCTGCCGCCGTGGCGGGGATAATCCTGCCCCTCTCTCCTCCAGAAATCAGGAGTATCGGTGGTGAACGAACAGGTCCGGTGAATCACCGCGATGGGGTCACGGTTCCCGATCAGGTAGGCGGCACCACCGGCGGCCGCGGTGTACTCGAGCGCGTCGCTCGGAGCGCCCTGGGCCACGTCCGAGCCGATCGCGAGCCCGTACTTCACCATGTTGCTTGCGACGAGGCCCATACAGGTCTGGATGCCGGCAGTTCCCGCCTTGCAGGCGAACTCGTAGTCCGCCGCAGTCATTTCCGGGGTGGCCCCGATGGCCTCTCCCACGGTGCAGGCGGTGGGCTTGACCGCGTAGGGGTGGGACTCGCTGCCCACGTAGACCGCCCCAATCTCCCGGGGATCGATGTCCCTTCTCTTCAGGGCGTTCCTTGCCGCCTCCACCGCGATGGTGGCGGTATCCTCGTCAAGGTCAGGGACGGACTTGGAGTAGACCCCGAGCCCCCCGCTGATATCATCGGCATTCGCCCCCCATACCCGGGCGATCTCCTCCACCCTGATGCGAAATCTCGGTATATACACACCGTACGTGATGATTCCTACCATTGCTCTCCCCTCAGCACCTGTATAACCTTGTCCACTTCCATCCCTGTGCAGAGCACCGTGATCCGGTCCTTCTCGGCCATCTTCGGCACCAGCGGGTGCACCAGGGCGGGTTCTATACCCTGCAGCACCACCACTCGCGGCTTGAAAGGGGTGACCCGAATCGCCACCATCGGGGATTTCCCTGAAGTGACATCAGTGAAGATCAGCGCTCTCTCCGTGCTCCACCCGTAGATACGGTTGAACTCGTTCGAAGAGAGCTGGGTTATGGCGTTCAGGCTGTTGATCACAGTGTAGCCATAGATGGACTGCGAGAGCGACCCGCAGACCGTCTGGCATTGTATCAACTCGGCAAAACGGGCCAGCGGAACCGGTGACGGGTAATCATGGATATCGTAGATGACATCGTCATCAACGTCAGAATAGAGGATCTTTGCAAATTTCTTGATAAACTTCCCCCCGCTGGCCTCATCAATGGAGAGGATGGAGTCCACGATCTTCCCCACCACGGCAGTCCCGGGGCTCTTACGCCTTCCGCTCTCGTAGTCACTGATCACAGAAGGGGATACCTCCAGATGCTCGGAGAGCACTGCCTGGGGGATGTTGAAACTCATCCTCCATTTCTTCAGTGCTTTGCCGGGCGAGTCTGAAAGCGTAATCTCCCCGGCCATCTTTTCGGCCAGGCGATTCCGCAAATCAGATTTCATGGCTCATTATGAGGGCTTCCCTGTAATATAATTAACGAATGAGGATTCGACATTTCACGAAAGCCAATTACCGCTGCAGCAGGCAGGATCACTTGGCAGGATACTCATAAATAGTAAGCATCTCAATTCTGATATAATGATACCGCCTGAAGAGCTCCAGTGCCTGAAAGCGATCGCCATGCTGGGGGGGTGCAGGGGACCGGTCAGGGTCTCCTCGCAGTCCCTGGGTGCAACGCTCGGGACCAGTCCACAGACTGCCTCGCGCCGGCTCCAGTCGCTCGAGCGCCAGAGGCTGGTGAACCGTACCATCACCCCCGAAGGCCAGGATATCGTGGTGACTCCCCTGGGTGAAGGGGAACTCCGAAAAGAATACCAGGAATACAGCCGGATCTTCTCCGACCACAACAAGGGATATGTGCTGACCGGTGTCGTGGTCAGCGGGATAGGGGAGGGTAAGTATTACATGAGCCTTGCTCCCTACAGGGAGCAGTTCAACAGGTATCTCGGGTTTGAGCCGTACCCGGGTACGCTCAACATCCGGCTCTCCCCTTCAAGCATCCCGGTGCGAAAAAAGATAGAAGCCCTTGACTGGATCCGGGTCAAGGGGTTTTCCACGGATGGAAGGACGTTTGGTGATGCCCGGTGTATCCCGTGTCGGATAGGGGACATCTCCTGCAGCATCGTAGTGCCCGGCAGGACGCATTACCCCGAGGACATCATCGAAGTGATCGCACCGATCGCGCTCCGCCGGAAACTTGGGGTGGAGGACAGCGATACCGTCACCGTTGAGGTGGGGCCTTGATCACGAACGCGCTGGCGGCGCTGCGCGACGGTAAATTCATCCTGCTCTTCGATTTTGAAGACCGGGAAGGTGAAACGGATTTTGCGATCCGCTCTGATGCAGTGACGCCCCGCCACATCCTGCAGATGCGAAAGGACGGGGGCGGGCTGATCTGTACGGCCGTCCACCCTGTCGCCGCTCAGCGTCTCGGGCTCCCGTTCGCGAGCGACGCGCTCCGCGCAATCGCGGTTGCAGAGCGGGAAGGGGATATCCCGTACGACCGGAAGAACCACTCCTCCTTCTCGCTCTGGGTGAACCACCGTGACACCTTCACGGGGATCACCGACCGGGACCGGGCGCTGACCGTAAATGCGATCGCAGAGCAGGTGAAGTGTGCGCTCAACGGCGGAGGAGTGAGATTCCATGAAGTGTTTCGTACCCCGGGTCACATGGCGCTTCTCAGGGCAGCGGACGGGCTCCTCAAGGTGCGGAAGGGCCAGACCGAGCTCTCGATCGCGATGGCGGAGATGGCAGGTATCACGCCCGCAGTCACCATTTGCGAGATGCTGGACGATGAGAGCGGCTATGCCCTTTCAAAGGCGGATGCACAGATCTATGCCAGAAAGCACGGGCTCATGTTTGTCGGAGGGGCCGAGGTGCTGGAAGCCTGGGATGCGTTCGTGTCGGAAGGAACGCACAACGGCCCGGTATAACCCCTGGCCTGGGCCTCTCGCACCCGGGACAGGACAGCCTCCGGGGCATCTACTCTCATTCTTCTCGCTGTTTTCTATCGATACACTGGAGCGCGGCGTCCGCATACCTGGTATGCTGAGTGACTGGACAGCCACTCTTATTCTTTGGATTGGGCCCTCCGTGTTCCTCCCTCAATCATGAAGTCTACATCGGAGACCGGAGGTCGCCCACCGGGGCGAGGGTGGACGGAAACCAAGACCGGCATCCACAGAGTCACCTGGCAATACCCTGCGCCAGGGATCAACAGGAAAAAACAGGGCGTTACTTCCCCGCAAGCTGGCGGAGCGTGGCTTCGGGGAGCATCTTTGCGATGGAGGTCTTGGTGGGGCAGCGACCGGGTTTGATACCGGCCAGCTTTGCGGCCTCCTTGAGGGTTTTGAGGTCGAGATGTTTCACCATCTCCTGGAGATCTTCATCCTTCATAGATCATCAGAGAGATCTACCCTTGCACCCAGAAGATAAAGGTTATTGATCCCGTGGGATCCTTATTTCAGATCTTCAACTGGGCGAGGGCTTCGAACACCATCTTCCTGAAGAGCCCGGGATCGATATTGTACTCACTCCTGGCCCGCTCACCGTCCGGTGTCTGGGCAGATGTATCAATCCGGTCAAGAGTTGCCCTCGCGGTATCGAGCACCCACTGGTCCCGGATGTCCTTGTCCACCTGTGTGATGGACTCGCAGCGAATCGAGATGAGCACGGCACCGTCCGGGGTCTGGTACACGTTTGGTTTTCCCACCACTGCGACGAAGGAGGGGGGCTCAAGCCTCGCGATCTGCTGCATGGCTTCGGGCTGGTAGCTCCCGGCCATCACGAAGAAGGTGCCGGTAGGGTCCACTATCCTGGCGCGGTAAAACATGTTCTGCTCCCCCTGCTTCTTCTTCTCGGTGAGTGTGCCGGCAAGGAACACCCGGTTGCACCGGGCCCCGGTGGGGAGGAGGACGTAGGTCGGGCTTTTCTCATCCTGCCCCTCCTTGAAATGCACCCGGCTCTCCTTGAGTTCCGCAGCAAAGACCCTGCGGGCCGGCTCCCGCTCAAACACACCCTCCCTCCTCCCGGCCGGGGCTCTCCCCGTATTATTCATCACAGTGAACCACCCGCCCGGTTGAGGAGATTGGCCAGTTGTTCGGGCTCGTAGTGGAGGAGCTCGCACCCCGATACCAGGAGGCGGTTCTCTATCTCCCGCCCCCTGCAGGAGAGGTACCTCCCGAGCAGCGCCTCCCGGAAGCGCAGGAAGACCTCGTCCATCCCGAGCGGGTTGTTCTCCGCGAGCTCGCGTGCCTGGTCGAGGTTCATCCCCACCAGGTGCTCGGACTCACCGCGCTGTATGAGGATCTCCCTCGTCTCCTCTCCATTGTCGAGCCAGCCCTTTATCCGCAGGTCATACTGGAACTGGGGCTGGATCTCGTGTACCGGGCAGTAGTTCTGCCGGGAAAGGACCCGGTTACATCCTTCCACCGGGCAGCGCTTGATCAGACCTGACCCCGGGGCCAGGTGTACAAATGCCCCCTGGAACGAGGAGCTCCCGGTATTGACCTGGATATCTCCCTCTTCAGGGACCGTGGTGGCGGTATTCAGGGTGATGGAGAGGCGGCCGTTGAAGTCATCCACCGTGGCGTAATAGAGGGTATAGACGCCCCCGGGGTTCAGGCGCTCCTTCCCCTCCTCCTTCCACAGCACGAACCTGACGCTCCCGGTCTCATCGGCGATCAGTCCTGACTGCAGGATACGGTCGTGGGTGGCTTCCCATTCCTGGACCACCTTCCCCCGCACACTCGCCACCCCTGGCGAAAGATCCCTGATGGGGGTGATATCAGGCTTGAGGGAACCTTCATGGGGCACCTCCCTGACCGTGGTCCCGGAATGAATCTTGAGGTTCAGCATCCCCTTGTACTGGTCGACCACGGCGGATTCCAGGCGGTACCACTTTCCGGCCTCGAGTACCGGCGCATTGGCCCTGGACCAGACCACGAACCGCATGGCTGCAGACACATCCGCCATTATCCCGGTCTGGGCGATCGAGGGCGAGGGCGCGGCAGTGAGTGCCACTACCTTGCATTCCACGGTCACCCATTCCCCGTTCATGAGCTGGTTCAGGGTCTTCTGCTCCCCTGCGCCCCCGCTCTGGAACCCGGTGAGGGAGAACTCCCTGGCCAGTTCATTCAGCACGGTCCTCTCGGCCTCGGCCG
This sequence comes from Methanolinea sp., assembly GCA_025453675.1. Taxonomy (GTDB): domain Archaea; phylum Halobacteriota; class Methanomicrobia; order Methanomicrobiales; family Methanospirillaceae; genus Methanolinea_A. Next base: position 47,848 of record JALOPW010000008.1, on the reverse strand, counting down.
GGGGAACCCCGAATTCATCCACGAGGCGCCTGAGTTTGGTCTCGATGCCGCTCTTCTCCACGGTATGCCCGCGGGAGGTGATTTTCTGGGAGATTCTTTCAGCAGTGTCGGAAAAATCCATTCTTTACATCTCCAGGAGAGTAGTCATATGGCACTGGGTACTTAAAGAATGCGGGTGGGTGGTGAAACTGGGAGTGGCCCGGTACCGGGTGCTGCAGGTTTATATGCAAATACCCATAACCATACTCAGCATATGGCAATCACTGCAGACAGCACTATTTACGACCTTCTGAAAGCAAAACCCGAATCTGCAGAGGTTTTGTTCAAGTTTGGCATGGGTTGCGTGGGGTGTGCCATCGCCCGGGGAGAGACCATCAAGGAGGCCGCCATGGCCCACGGGATCCCCCTGGAAGAGCTCGTCTCCGCGCTCGGAATCGGGCAGGAATAACCCTTATTCCTGTCCTGTCCTTTTTCGCTTCAGTTCAGCAAGCGGAGCTTCCGGATGGGCGAGGAGGTAGTCTGCCATCAGGGGCTCGTGCAGAAGGGTGCACCCGCTGCAGTTCCACACCATGCCGTTCTTCGATGCGCTCTTCACCCATTGCCCCAGGCTCTCGTCCCCGCAGGGGTAGAAGGGGCAGTAACAGAAGTCGCACCTCTGCCCCGGGAAGTGGCAGGGATAATAGGGGCATTCTCGAGGGAGCCACTCAACCCAGTGGTCCCCCTGGTAGCGGCTGAATATGAAGAACGAGGGACGCTGCCTCAGGATTCGCCCCTCGTTCCTGCCAAGGGCCTCAGGTATCCCGAACAGGACTGCCGAACGGACTTTTGATCCGATCTCCGTAAGGGTTCCGGCATTCCGGTGCTGCACCTCCCCCTCGCAGGCCACGATCACGGCATCGGAGGGGGTTCCGGTAGACGGTCTGCCCAGGGCGTAAAGGGCTTCCACCCTGGCCGCGGTCCCGGTCATGATGGTCTCCAGGAGAGCGGCGTCGGTCATACCCTCCCGGCTGTAGATGATCAGGCTGACGCTCACGTGGGCGTCTGCATCTCCTTCGGATGCACCGGCAGTGACGAATACGGTGATACCATCATACTGGAGGACGCAGAGGTCCGCCATCTGCACCCTGGCACAAAGGCCGAAAAAATCGGGTGGAAGGCCTTCCCTGTGGAGGACCCTCTCCAGTCCATGGAGCGGATCGGACATGTCCCCCTGCTGTCCGAGGGTATGGGCGAGAATGGTTGAGACCTGCCCCAGCCCACCGGCGACAGATGTGCTGGCAGCACGGAACCTGCCGCGGAGAATGAGCATCCGATTGCGGAAGAAATACCTCATGCCTGGAAGAGACCAGAAGCGGGATGGTGCGGTTCACCCTTGGAGAAAAGGGGCGCTCTCTCGAATGCCTGCACGCCAAATACAGGGAATAAAGCGATTCTTCCCATCAGACTGCATGATATTTCAATCCTTTCCTGAAATACCTTTGTGATTGGCCGATATTTGCGCCATGAACAGGGCATAGCCGGGCATTCTGCGCATCATGGCCGGGGGTTCTTCAGGTAATGCCTCATCAGCCGCAATGCACAGAAATCCCCGCACATGGTGCACATATCCCCGTCTCCCCCGTTTTCCCTGGCGATATCCGGGTCCATGGCGAGCGCCAGCTGCCCTCTCCGGTCCATAAGCGCCCTTCTCCGGGCCATTTTACTGTCTGGTATATCCATACCGTACCTGGCCAGGTCTCCGATATGGGCGGCGATTCTCCAGGCAATCAGCCCTTCCCTGACCTGTTCGGGGGTGGGGAGTCCCAGGTGCTCGGCAGGAGTGATGCAGCAGAGATAATCCGCCCCTGCGGCTCCTGCGGCGCTCGCGCCGACGCATCCGGCAATATGATCGAATCCAAGGGCTATGTCCGTCGGGAGGGGGCCGGCCACAAAGAGGGGAAAACGGGACGACTCCTTATAATGCCGGATACAGGGAGCGATCCGGTCATACCGGATGTGCCCGCCCGCACCTTCGATGATCACCTGGACTCCGGCCCGGTGTGCCTTCTCGGCAAGCGCGATATTCGTCCGCAACTCCTCCCGCTGGGCAGCATCCCACGCATCCCCTATGCACCCGCTTCGAGTCGCGTTCCCGAGGGAGAGCACCACGCCGTGCTCCTTCATGATCAGCAGGATCTCATCGAAATATTCGAGGAACGGGTTCTGGCAGTCGTTTTGCAGCATGAATGCTGCAGTGATCGACCCTCCTTTGGAGACAATCCCCATGGTTCTTTTTGTCTCCCTGCAGAGTTCCAGGATACCGGGGGTGATGCTGTGCATCACCATTGAACTCACCCCCTCGCGGGCCTGATCCCGGACCGTGGTGAGGATGTCCCTGGCAGTCATCTCCTCGATCCCCTTTTCGGCAGCGGTCTGGTAGACAGGGACGGTGGTTATCGGAATTGATGTATGCTCAAAAATGAGGCGCCGAATCTCCCCCACGCGCTCACCCATCGAGAGATCCGAGAGGGTATCTGCACCGGATCGTTCGGCAATGACCGCCTTTTTCACCTCTTCTTCGGGGAATGAATGGACATTCGAGGTCCCGATATTCACATTCACTTTGATCCGCAACCCTTTCCCGATGCCAACGAAGCGGTCTTCCCTCCGCATGATGACGGTGCTCCCGCTGGTGACATTATGGAAGAGCTCTTCAGGGTCGGTGTGCTCGGCAACGGCAACCGCGTGGATGGCGTCCGGCGCCTGGTCCGTATCAGAGTGGGAATGGAGTATCATATCAACCTTATATATTACCCGTTTCCGGGAAAGAGACAGAATCCAAGGAAATTGTGCATACGATTCTGGTATGAAAACCGCATTCGCGGTTTTCATCAGGGGGGGCATGTGACCCGACAGTCTCATGTGCGTTTCCTATGAAAATGCCTCCGGCATTTTCATGCGTCGGGCCTGTTGCGAGATGCATCATTCGTGTGTTCATATGCGGGGTATGTGACCATGGGTCACATATGCGTTTCATGGGGATAATCCGGCAACCATCCTTCACCTCCGGGGGAGGATGGAGGGAGATCATGGGGGATTCGTCACCGGGAGGGGGGTGAATACCCTGCATTCAAAGAAGAGAGGTTCTCTGCTGTTCTGGAGATGGAGCCGGCCTTCATGCCACGGTATAGCGGACCCTGTCTTTCAGCTCCTGCTGCTTCCCGGCATTCCAGCCCGAGACCTCCTGGAGGTACCCGGTTACCCTGCTGATCTGGACCACGTCATGGCTCCCGCATTCAGGGCAGACGGGCGCGCCGCAGAGGGGACAATATTCAATGCTGGAGATGATCTCGTGAGAACAGTGGCAATGGTCCAGGGGGCACATGACCTGAAGGTGCTCATCCCCACAGTTCGGGCAGGGGGTCTCTTCCACGATCAGGTGGCAGGTGTAACACTTGTACTTCCGCTCGGACAGGGGGATATCTTCGAGGCGGCGCACGGATCTGGCCATGGTAAGCTGTTCTTCACTCCAATGCATACAATACCATGGATATTTTTCCATTTAAACCTTTAGTTCGGTTCAGATTTCGCCTCAGTCCACTCATAGGGGTCATCACCGGGATGCCCTCAGTCTCACAGTGTTCTCATCATCGGCGAAGGTAGGCCAGACCGGATGCCTCTTTTCCGGGATTTTTCGCCTCGTATATCTGCCTTCCTACGATAATTGCATCCACCAGGGAAGCAATCGACAGGGGATCGCCTCCCTGGGCACCAACCCCCGGGGACCAGATCAGCCGGTCACCGACGATTCCGCGCAGCACCCGGACCCTTTCAGGCCGGGTGGCAGGGGCGATGATGCCATCCGCACCGCAGTCTACAGCCATGCGGGCGATGCGCTCTGCCACCCCCTGGCCGAAGAACTCCAGGGCCCCGGGGTGACTCATCTCCGCCACCACCATGCACATACCCCCCATGGAGCGGGCAGTCTCGACGCAGGCAGTGACTGCGTCCACTCCCGTGAATCCCTGGCAGATGAGGGCCCGGAAACCGGCTGAGAAGACCTGTTCCGCGATCAGGCGGTTGGTGTTGGGGATATCGGCTACCTTGAAATCAGCGGTCAGGGGGATATCCAGGTCCTCCAGGTCCCGGGCAATGGACAACCCTGCCGAGAGCACCAGCGGATACCCGATCTTGATCCCATCCAGGTGGGGAGCACATTCCCTCGCGATAGCGAGCGCTTTTTCCCTTTCCACCACGTCAAGAGCCAGTATCAGGCTGGTCATACGTCTATCCTCTCCATCACCGCCGCCACGAGCAGGGGGAAGGTGATGGTGGCATCCCCGTACACGGTGACCGCACTGGCGGCCTCGGTGATCTTGCCCCAGGAGCGGGCTTCATCGAGTGTGGCCCCCGAGAGCCCACCGAGATCGGGGCGGTCACCAGTCAGCTGCACCGCGTAATCGAATCCTCTCGGCGTCATCAGCATGCTCTGGAGGATGAAGTTCTTGGGAACCCCCCCTCCGATGAGAAGCGCCCCTGCTTTTTGGGCATCAAAGCAGGTGGAAAGGAGAGGCTGCATGTCAAGGAATGCGTCCACGGTGATACGGTGGGTCTGTGAGAAGAGCCAGTACTGGAGTCCTATCATCGAATCGGCAAGTGCGGGACAGTAGACCGGGACTTCATTCCTCGCCGCGGAAGCCAGGATCCCTGAGGGGAGGGCACGGCCAAGGGTGGCAAGGAGATCGCGGATGGTGAGGGGAGCACCGGGAGAGAGATCAGAGAAGACCCCCTGCATGAACTCCTCGAACTGCACGAACGCATTGTTTGGGAGGAACACGTCGTAGATCCGGTTGATCTCCTCCTGGCGGAGCTCGACGTCCGAGCAGCAGGACGACCCGTGGTAATGCCTGCAGCCCAGGGCCTCGATGATATCATGGGTGAGATTGGCCCCGGTGGAGACCAGCACGTCCACGTGCCCCCGGTCTATAAGGTCGCTGACGATCCTGCCCATCCCGGCCGGGACCATGGCCCCCGCAAGCCCCATGAACTTCACCACCTGGTCATCCCGGAGCATGGCCTCGTAGACCCCTGCCGCCCGGGCAAGCGCACCCCCGTTGTAGGCTCCCGCACGTCCCAGGGCAGAGACCAGCTCACCGACAGTCATCCCAGGGCGGAGTGCGACCTGCTCAACCGGCTCCCCGCATTGCATGGATCAGGGTATGGAATGGAGAAGAGATAGTCCTTCGTTCCCTTCAGGGGGCAGGCACCAGGGAGAGGAGGTCTTCCCTGACACCCCTGCACAGCGGGCGGGCAAGGTGCCGTCGGGCGGTCGGCGGGACCTCGTACCACCCGGGTGTTATGGTGCGGGGAATCATCACGGTCTCCGGTTCCCGGCCCCTCCCCCCGCACCGGCGGCACTTGTAGCCTTTCATCGTCCCTGCACTGGTCATTCTCTTTCCGCAGCGTTCGCACACCGGCGGCATGCACACCGCCCCTTCTGGTGCAGAGAGGACCTGGAGCTTCTCCAGGTTGATGCTCCCCTTCTTGTAGCTCCCTGCCACCCTCAACCGGTCTCCCGGGAGCAACGCCCTCACCACCTCGCGGAAACCCTTGGTGGGCTCGTAGGCCATGCAGGTGAGCGATTGATTCCCCCAGGTCATGAGTACGGAGACGTGGCCCCCCTTGAAGGTCCGGGGGACCGATGCCACGGTCCCGGCCAGCAGGTACGAGCACCCTTCCTGGAGCTCGGGTGATATCCCCGGTATCAGGTGGGCATCTGTCCCCTGGTTGGTGATCCAGACCTGCTCAAGGGATGGTCTCTCAGAGATCACCTCCTCCCTTGCCAGTGCCACCCACCCCGGACGCTCCCCCCTGATACCGAAGAGGACAGGGTCGGGGGTGTGGGGGACACAGACCACCACGCCGTTCTCCCGGTCGACCGTGTCCCAGGTATGAGGATACGTGTGCAGATCAGCGGCAAAGAGGCTCTCTCTCTCCACCAACCGCGGGGTGCCCCAGCAGGAGCGGTCGCGATAGGCCAGGATCTCGTACGTGGCATCATCAAAATAACTGCTCACCGCAGCAGTGGCACCGATCAGGCCCATCTTCTTCTTATAACCCTTGGAGAGCGCTCCGGCATTCCCGATGATCTCCAGTGCTTCAGGGAGGGTGCAGAACCCCTGCACCGCTCTCTGGTAAAACCCGGAGGGTAGTTCCTCATCTGATACCACCACCCCCGGATGGGTGTGTTCATGGGCGAGGTCCGCATACTCCTCCACGGTACTGCAGGCCAGGCGGAACGCCTCGCGGGGGGACCCGGCAGCCTCGATGCAGACGGCTGCATTTCCCCTGGTCTTCCATGGGACATTCGGGTTCAGACGCACCAGCCTTGCCTGCCGGACCGCGATCCCTGCCCGGGACAGCCTCCTGATCAACACCGCCCCAAGGTAGGTGGTGCACATCCCCCGAGGGGAGTCAGTATCGTCGATGCCGATGCGCATGTTCAGCCTATTATATATATCAGGTCAGGCTAAATCCATTCGTAGTGGGATGACACAGGAACGCCTTCTCTCCACCGTGACGAGCGTATTACTGATGGCGGGGTTCCGGGTATCGGAACGGTTCAGCATGAGGCCCCGGAGTTTCGACCTCATCGCCAGCCACCGGGACATGATCCTGGTGATCAAGGTGGTCTCCCATATCGACAGCGTCAGCGAGGAGGTGGCCCGGGACCTGGACCACATTGCCAGGTACCTCAAAGGGGCACCCCTTATCATCGGTGACCGGGCCCGGGATGCCGAACTGGAGCGCGGAGCGGTCTACGTCAGGTACGGCATCTTTGCAATCAGTGCCGCTACCCTGTATGACGCATTCGTGGAAGGGACTCCTCCCCTCGTATATGCCTCGCCGGGCGGCCTCTACGTGAACATCAACGGAGAGGTGCTCCGGGAACTCCGGGAGAAGATGAACTTCTCGCTCGGGGATATGGGCAACCTCCTGGGGGTATCCAGGAGGGCCATCAGCAAGTACGAGAGCGGCATGGGGACCACGCTCGAGGTGGCACAGAAGATCGAAGAGATCTTCGACGCGCCCCTCGTGAAGAGTATCGACCTTCTCGAGTACCGTTCCGCCTTCGAGGAGGGGCCTGAACACCAGGAGGAGGCGGCACCCATGGGATTCCTGCAGCGAATCGGGGTGACACTTCACGCGATGCACAGGGCTCCGTTCCAGGCATTGATCGAGATCTCTGATCACGCCATCCTCACCGGGTACGGCTCTTCCCAGAAAGTGGTGAAACGCGCTGCACTCATTGGGAACATCTCCCAGGTCGCTGGCATGCATGCCATGTGTGTCCTCACGGATTATGCCAAACAGAAGAAGATTGGGAAAACCCTGGTCATCGGGGAACAGCGCCTTTTAGCCCTGGAAGACGGGGAAGAGCTGATTCAGCTCATCAGCAAATCATAATTTTTATATAGAACCAATAACCAATTTTATCGCTACACGTGGTGAATAGCAATGTCGCAGCAACTTGGAGGACAACCGATTCTCATCCTGAAAGAAGGAAGTTCACGTACCCGTGGACGTGACGCACAGGGCATGAACATCACCGCAGCCAAGGCTGTGGCGAGCGCAGTCCGGACCACTCTCGGTCCGAAGGGCATGGACAAAATGCTCGTAGACACCATCGGCGATGTGGTCATCACCAACGACGGGGTCACCATCTTAAAAGAGATGGACATCGAGCACCCTGCCGCCAAGATGATGGTGGAGATCGCCAAGACCCAGGATGACGAGGTCGGCGACGGGACCACCACCGCGGTGGTCATCGCGGGAGAGCTCCTGAAGAAGGCCGAGGACCTCCTGGAGCAGGACGTCCACCCCACCGTGATCGCTCACGGGTATCGCATGGCTGCAGAGAAGGCCCAGGAGATCCTGAAGAGCATCGCGGTGACGATCAAGCCAAAAGACACCGCCATGCTGAAGAAGATCGCCGAGACCGCCATGACCGGAAAGGGCGCGGAGGGGTCAAGGGAGAAGATCTGTGACCTGGTAGTCAAGGCAGTGACCATGGTCGCAGATGAGGATGGCACTGTGGACAAGGACTACATCAAGGTGGAGAAGAAGGTGGGCGGGTCCATCGATGACTGCGAGATCATCGAGGGCGTACTCATCGACAAGGAGCGCGTGCACCCCGGGATGCCCCGCAAGGTGAAGAGTGCCAGAATCCTCCTGCTGAACGCCGCGGTGGAGTTCAAGAAGACCGAGGTGGATGCCGAAATCAACATCACCAGCCCCGACCAGCTCCAGGCGTTCCTGGACGAGGAGGAGCGGATGATCAAGGGCATTGTGGACAAGATCGTTGCCTCCGGTGCAAACGTCCTCTTCTGCCAGAAGGGTATCGATGACATCGCCCAGCACTACCTTGCAAAGGCTGGCATCTTCTCCATCCGCAGGGTCAAGAAGAGTGACATGGAGAAACTGGCCCGGGCGACCGGCGGCAGCATGGTCTCGAGCATCGATGCCATCAGCAAGGAGGAGCTTGGGTTTGCCGGCACCGTCGAGGAGCGCAAGATCTCCGGCGAGGAGATGATCTTTGTCGAAGAGTGTAAGAACCCGAAAGCCGTCTCCATCATGGTAAGGGGAGGTACCGAGCACGTCGTAGACGAGCTCGAGCGTGCCATCGAGGATGCACTGCGGGTCGTCTCCGTGGTCTTCGAGGACAAGAAACTGGTCGCCGGCGGTGGAGCACCCGAGATCGAGCTCTCGCTGCGCCTCCGCGAGTACGCGGCAAGCGTGGGCGGACGTGCGCAACTGGCCATCGAGGCCTTTGCGAGCGCGCTCGAGATCATCCCCCGCACCCTCGCCGAGAACGCCGGTCTCGACCCCATTGACATGCTGGTGGAGCTCCGGGCAGCCCACGAGAAGGGTAAGAAGACCTACGGTCTCAATGTCTTCGAGGGCAAAGCCGAGGACATGCTGAAGTCCGGTGTCGTGGAGCCCCTCCGTGTAAAGACCCAGGCGGTTGCGAGCGCCGCAGAGGCAGCCACCATGATCCTCCGCATTGACGACGTGATCGCTGCATCCAAGTCTGCAGCTCCCCAGGGTATGCCTCCGGGCGGAGGCATGGGCGGCATGGGCGGCATGGGCGACATGGGCGGCATGGGAGACTACTGATCCCCCGGCCCACACAACATTTTTTCAGAGACCATATCCGGAAACATCCCTCCCCACCCGGGAGGGAATCTTTTATCCAGCCGCGTTGACACTTGATACATGCACGACCGGTTCATTTTCACCACCTACAGGACTACCTGCTATCACTGCGGAAAGGAAGCGGACCAGGTCATCAAGGCCGTACCCTACCAGGCACAGGTCTCCTGCAGCCAATGTGGCGCCACCCGGATCTTTGTTCCCAGGATTCAGGACGTGAACAAACCGGGAAGCTTCACCAGGATCGGCTGCTATGACCTGTGGAACCTGCTCACAGAAGCAACCTGCAGGAACTGCAAGGTACACGGGCCCCACGACCTGGCTATCGGGTGCAACCATTTCACGGTCCGGTGCAGGAACTGCGGGTTTACGCACTTCTACAAGTTCAACCTCGAATATATCGCACAGTGCCCCATAGAGCAGGAAGAGTAGAGGCCGCGCTCTCACCTCTCTCAAAACTCACATGAGACTGCAGGGTCACATGCCCCCCTGATGAAAAATGCGGATGCGGTTTTCATACCAACACACTATGAACTCCTTTCAGGATTTTGGACATACATCATGAAAATGGCGAAGCCATTTTCATTAGGACACACTATGAACTCCTTTCAGGATTTCGGACATACATCATGAAAATGGCGAAGCCATTTACATTCGAAAAATGCCGGATATAGTGCGGGAATGGCTATAGAGGGATGGGAAGAGGATGCCGCGGAGTGCAGAAAAGAGGGGGAATGTGCCGGGCAGGGACTTCCTATTTCTCCTCCCTCTCCATGCTGATGGCCTTCTTGGGGCATTCGTTGGCGCAGATTCCGCACCCCTTGCAGAAGTCGAGGTCGATCTGTATATCTTCAGAGATCACCCCGTCCGGGCAGAACATGGCGCAGATTCCGCAGGAGTTGCACTTCTCCCGATCAATGACGGGCCGGAACACCCTCCACGAGCCTGTCTTTCCGCAGGCACCGGAGGTGGGCCTGCTGATGGCCAGGCGGGCCCTGGTGGTCATGCGATCAGCTCCGCGTAGGCTGCTTCTGCAGCAGTCACATTCCTCTGATCTGAAAACATCTCTTTGATGGCCATTTTTGCAGACTCCATGGTGATGATCCCCATCTTTGCGAGCGCCCCCAGAACCGGGGTATTCAGGATGGGGCTTCCCGCCACCACCAGGCGTTCCCGGAGGGCGATGCCGGTGAGATCGACGGCAAAGGTTGGGATGCCCTTCATTTCGCGGGGCTCACTCCCGTTCATGAGCACGCGCCCGCCCTCTTTCATCCCCTGCAGCACGTCCACGACCTCCATCACGCTCGGATCCAGGACCAGGACCAGGTCGGGGTGCCGGATCTGGCTGTACACCCGTATGGGGCGGTCATCGATGCGCACGTAGGAGACCACTGCGGCTCCCCTGCGCTCAGCCCCGTAGAATGGGCAGGCAGTGGCATACTTCCCGTCTCGTATGGCCGCAAGAGCCAGGAGCCGGGCTGCGGTGACCCCGCCCTGGCCGCCCCTGGAGTGGATGCGGACTTCAAACATGGCCGTTCACCCCGAACCAGAGTTCCTCTCCCGGTCTTCTCCCCCGCACAAACCCTGCGATATCATCGTAGGTGACTTCCTGGCCGCCCAGGCCTGCGATCACCGAGAAGGGGGTCACGCCCTCGGTCGCTGCCAGGCTGCGCGCGATCACCCCTCCAAATCCAAACGAGTAATCGCGATCGATGACCACCACCTCTTTCCCGGAGAGGTCGATGCGCGGGAACGGGCGGAGCCACCTGATACGCATGCTCCCGGCCTTCAGACCCTCCCTCCGGAGGAGATCCACGGCCACCTCGGCCTCCTTTCCAAGCGTCCCCATGGCGATCACCACCACCTCCGCATCGTCGCAGCGATACTCCTCCACAAAGTCGTACTTTCTGCCGAATCTCCTGGCGAACTCTTCCTGTGTCTCCCGGATAACAGGAACGGAATCCCGCATGGACCGCTCGATGTCCCAGCGGAGGCGGAAGTAGTCGTTTGGTCCGGTCAGGGTGCCATAACTCGTGGGATCTGAAATATCAATCGCATGCGGGAGGTGGATGGGGGGGATGAAATCCCCGATATCCACGCTCTGCAGGGGCTGCATGCTGTGGGAGAGGAGAAAGCCATCCAGATTGACCATCACCGGGAGGAGGACCGACTCATGCTCGGCGATGCGAAACGCCATCAGGGTGGCGTCATAGGCCTCCTGGACAGATGCCACGTACACCTGGAGCCACCCGGTATCCCTCTCCTGGAATGCGTCGGTATGCTCTGCCCAGATATTCCACCCGGGCCCGAGCGCCCGGTTCACGTTGGCCATGACGATGGGAAGCCTCGCCCCTGCCGCCCAGTTGACCATCTCGTGCATGTAGTGGAGGCCGTGGGAGCTTGTCGCGGTAAAGGTCCGCACCCCGGTCACGCCAGCCCCTATGCAGGCAGCCATGGCCGAATGCTCGCTCTCGACGGGGATGTACTGGCTCTTCAGCTCCCCTGATGTGACGTACTCCGCGATCTGCTCCACGATTTCAGTCTGGGGGGTGATGGGGTAGGCTGCGACGACAGACGGGCAGGCCTGCTTCACCGCCGCCGCCACGGCCTTGTTCCCGGTTGCGACAGTCAGCATATTCCTTCCTCCTCCTTCTTCAAGCGCATGGCATTCCGTTCAGCCTGTGATCTCAGCATGGCCACTGCCTCGCTGCTGATCCCCTTGAACCGTCCCTGCGGTTCCAGGTATTCTTCGAGCGGTATGGGCTTGATCATGGCTGCTTTCGAAGGGCCGTTGATGGTGACCTTCCCGAACTCCCGCTCGTAGAGGATCCACATCCCGGACCTCACCGCCAGCTTCCCCATCTCCACGCTCTTCTCAGAAGAGAAGCGCCACCCGGGGGGGCAGGGGGCCAGCACGTGGATGAATTTCGGGCCCCTTATGGACAGGGCCTTCTGCACCTTTGAAAAAAGGTCCTTCGGGTATGCAGCACAGGCGGTGGCCATGTAAGGTGGATTGTGTGCGGCGACTATGCCATCCAGGTCTTTCTTGACCTGGATCTTACCACTGGGGGTGGTGGTGGTCCGCGCCCCCACAGGGGTAGCCCCGGAGCGTTGCATTCCGGTATTTCCATAGGCCTCGTTGTCGTAACATATGTAGAGGAAGTCCGTGCCGCGTTCGAATGCACCGGAAAGGGCCTGGATCCCTATGTCGACCGTTCCCCCGTCACCGGCGTAGACGATGACGTTGGCCTTCTTCCCTGCGGCCTGGAATGCCGCACTCATTCCCGAGGCGCATGCGGCAGCCGCGGCGAATGCAACGTTGTACACGGGAATATTCATGGCCGTATGGGGATAGATGCCCTGGATCACGCTGGTGCAGCAGGCAGGGACCACCAGCACCGTCTCCGGTCCCGCCGCTTTCAGCACGTACCGGAGGGTGAGCGAGTCGCTGCACCCCGCACATGCCGAGGTGCATTTCAGAATGTATTCTTCCCTGGGAATTTCCGTCATCAAACTCAGCTAAAAACGTTGTCTTCCATCTGTAATAAGGGTATTTTTCCATAAATAGCCTGTAATCGGGTGTTTTTCCGGAAAGTCCATGGAGGGCGGCATACGCCTGCCAGAAAGGAGAGGATACGTGGAATATGAAGTGATTGCAGGGGGAGCAACCTCTCCCCGGGAGTTACAGTGCAGGGGTAGATTCGCCGGGGAGGCCCTGCATTCCCCTGTCCTCTGCAGGCATCGATTCAAGGACCTCATCGGTGCTGCCCATGGCGACCACTTTCCCCCCCTTCATCCAGGCCACCCTGTCACAGACCTCATTTACGAACTCAATGTCATGGGAGACAAGAATGAACGTCTGGTCCATCTCCTGGCGGGCATGGAGGATTGAATGCTTCACATCCCTCTTGGTGATGGGGTCCATAGTCCCGGTCGGCTCGTCCAGAATCACCAGGCTTGGTTCACGAATCAGCACCTGTGCGAGCGCCACCCTGTGGCGCTCACCCTCAGAGAGCTGATCAGGGTATTGAGTGAGGATATCAGCGCTCTTCTGGGACGGGAACCCGGCCATTGAGAGGGTGATGTGGGCCTTTCTCATGGCCAGTTCCTTGGGGAACTCGAGCCCGATCGCATCGGTAAGATTGTCAAGCACCGTCCTGTGGGGGTATAAATCGTACTCCTGGTGAAGGAGTCCGATATAGCTCTTGGCACGGCCCCGCTGGTCGATTCCTGGTTTGGTCATATCTACCCAGTCATCACCGACGAGAAAGTTCATCTCTCCCGCGGTGGGCTCGATGATCCCCGCGATAATACGGGAGAGGGTCGTCTTGCCCGCGCCGCTTTTCCCGATAAGCCCAAAGATCTCCCCGCGGTTAATTTTGAAGGTTACCCCGTTCACAGCTCTGATAAGGCCGCGATCCGGAGACATATAGCGCTTGGCCACATCACGAGCCACCAGTATCTCCTCCCCGAGCTCCACCGTCGCGGCATCGTCATCTTCGTGGAAGTCACGCAGAAAGTGGGAGATCACCTCGTCAGGCGCCCCGATCTTCTCGATCTTCCCTTCTTCCAGGAGAATGGCCCTCGCGGCAATATCCTGGATCACCCGGGAAAAATGGGAGGTGACGACAATGCCCATGTGTGTGGTCTCTGCAGCAGAAAGGAGCATCTGATGGACCACGCGGGCGGTATCGGGGTCCAGGGTGCCGGTTGGTTCATCAGCAAAGAGGAGGCAGGGCTCCTTTGCAAGCTGTCTGGCCAGCACCACCCTCTGTTTCTCCCCGCCAGAGAGGTCCCTGGCGATATGCATCATCCTGTGGGAGAGACGGACCTGGTCAAGGAGATCGGCGGCCCGGTTGACCGCACCATCCTGTGAATACCCTATGTCGTCGAGGGCCCGCAGTACATTCTCAATAACCCTGTCATCGCCGTAGAGCGCAAACGTCCTCTGGAACATGATGGCCGTGCGCCGCATGATGAGGCTCTTCACCTGTTCATTCTCTGGTTTCCAGAAGTCCACATCAATCGCTTTCAGGACCTCACCACAACGCGGGCAGGGTTTTTTCTCCTCGCCGCGCAGGCCAAGATATGGGCACTGAGGACACCTGGAGAGGTGATACACGATGGACCCCGCGGTTGGTGGTTCATCCACGCCACGAAGAAGATGCATCAGTACGCTCTTTCCCGCTCCGCTCCTCCCGATGATCCCAATGATTTCACCTTCAGGAATATCGAAAGAGAGGTTATCCAGGACTTTTTTTCCTGAAAATGACATTGAGAGATTCTGGACTGAAATAAAGGGGTGTTTCATATCATCCTCACACTTGCATACTCTGCTACTGCAGGAACTGACCCCGGGAGACGGCAGAGGGTTCAAGAACCCCTGATCTCTCCGTGCGGTGTCATCTATTATTTCTCATATGAGTAGAAAGAAATAAAGATAATGTAATTGTCATCTGCAGGCTGTGGGTCTTGAGAATATATCGGAAAAGAGACAGGTGGACGGGAAGACATGCGAAAATGGGAAAATGGAGTGGTTCTCAACGGTTCCCGGTAAAGCGGGGACATCTCCTGGGGCAGGCGCTCCTGGATGCCCGCGGGCACCCACCTATCTGAATACTCTTCCCCGTGGTGAGTGCATCTGCGACTTTTTTCCGGGCTGTATGGAGATCCCTCCATACAGTCCTCCGGGAGACACCGAGTGCCTCGGCTGCCTCTTCCTGTTCCATCCCCTCGAGGTCGACGAGACGAAGCAGTTCCACCTCATCCGGAAGGAGAGTGATGGTTATCCCCTCCTCGTTTGGCCAGCACTGGGGCGAGTAACAGCGGGATGAGACCGTGTCATCGATCATCCTTGGGGTCCTGGGCCTGCCCCTTCGTCGATGGGTGACAGGTACCAGGGTGTCATCTTCCATGGTATCACCGTAACTATCGTCCCGGGTGTAATTAGGCATTCTCATGCATACGCACGCAGACACCCGCGACACGAAAAAAGTTACAGTGGGTTCTTCTGTATCCTGTAATTTGCAGAGGATGGCTACTCGGAACCCGGATCTTTCATCAGGTTCACGATATCCAGGTACCGCTCCGGCTCCTCCCTGAATATCTTTCTCCGCGAGGATTTTGACCTCTGCTGCTCCCTTGCAATGCGAAGCGCAGTCCTTAATGGTATGGATGTAACCTGGGATCCCGCATCGGGAGTACGAGCGCATTGGGATGATGACGAGTGTCCAAGGGGGATTCCCTGATTGTTCTCTGGGTGTTCTGTCATACAGGCGACCCCTGAGGCACACGCTCTGTTTCAGTCCTCATGGATATACTGAAATCAGTGTCACCAGAGACAGCGTCTGCGCCGCCCGCCGCCAAAACCCCTTCCACAGCCCCAGGGGATGCCTCCCCTGCCCAACCCGCAGAGAACCGGGGGATTGTAGGTTTGCTGGACGTGCGCCGTGCTGCCCTGTGCTGGTACCTGTGCCACGGGTTCCTGCGCACCTGCCGGAGGTGCCTGGCCCTGCGAGGCCAAGGGAATCCCATATGCCCTGCATCGGCCCCGCCCCCACCCTGTCATGGGGCCCCGGCCAACGGGGCCTGTTCCATCAAATCCTGGCATTCTTCTCAACCTGCCTGTGGGCCTCTCGCCCTTAATTACTCATATGAGTAAAAATACATGAAGGTGTTGTTGGGGGCAACACTCCACCAGGTGATTCTTACGCGGTCTCTTCATGGAAATGGGCCTGAGAGCGGCACACATCTTGCGCAGAATAGTGTCAGCCACTGCATCTCGCCACGTCTCAGGAATCATATATCTCACACCCGTATCCATTGACGGCGAGGACTGAGCGGCAATGGTTCAGGAAACGATCTTCGGACAGAGTGGAGAAGGGAACAATCTCATCGTCCCAGATTCGACGGACCCGGGGATCCTCCGTGGAGAGAGAACGGCGCCCTTTCACCATTCCCACTTCTGATCCCTCCTGATCGAATATGCGCATAGTACAGCACTGGAAGGTGCGACAGATCCGTGGACGGGAGGAGTGGATAGTACAGACAAAGGCCCCCGTTTCCTCCCTCCTGAGAAAGGGACACCAACCCGGTTCGTATGCAGGAGGGGTCCGCGAGAGGAAGAGGTCACGGTCGCGGGGACTGACCTGGACAGGAAGGGTCTCCCCGCTCACCCTGACCTGAAGGGTATGGGAGAATTGGGATACACTCTTCACCAGGACCATGTGGCGGCCCAGGCTGATACAGCACTTTCCACACCGGGTACATGGAAATTCAGCCATGGGTGGTATTCCTCTCTCAAGCATCCACGGGGGTGGGGACGCGAGTGCAGGTAACCCTGCCCCCGGGGTACTTCTTCATGGTATACATTGTGGACATGAAGATATAGATCTGCGCCGGGGAGATCTTCTACCTACGAGTGGAAATGGCCGGGACGGATAGGCATCATCCCCTGTGCCCATCATCGTAACCACACAATCGGGATGCAGGATGACCATCTCTGACGTCGGCCGAATCCCGCAATGTGTCGAGCACCTGCGTCATCTCCCGGTGATACACCCAGCGCGTCTCTAAAAAATTCCTCGTCCTCCTGTCGAGCGTGATGGGGAGGAACGGGAAGTCGTACTCGACATCCCAGAGGACCAGGCCTTCCGGGGGTGCAGGGGAGAGCCTGGTGCTCGCGTCCCCCTCCAGACGGGAAAGGATGAGATCCTCTCCTTCAGTCCCCGATCCTATCCGGAGGAGTGCAGAAGCCATATATCGAACCATGTGCCACAGGAAGCTCCCTGCACGGACCTCGAAGACGCAGAGGTCTTTATCCTGGAACACCCTGGAGGACAACACTTGCCGTACCGGATCTTTTCCTTCAACACGGGCAAATTGGGAGAAGTCGAATGTCCCCACGAAGCAGCGTGCCGCCCGGTCCATGGCCGGAGTATCAAGGCCCATCTCCCCGAAATAGTAGCGATAGGTTCGGCTGATGGCCTGGTGGCGGGGATTGAACCCGGGTTCCGTCACTGCGTATCCTGTGATCCATATATCCGCCGGGAGCTGCCAGTTCAGAGCGGCAAGAGCCCTTTCGTGAAAAGGAGTGGAGAAGGAGAAGACCTGTGCCCTTGCATGCACGCCGCGGTCCGTTCGCCCCGCAGCCTGGAAACGGCCCTCGCGGTGGCTGGAAAAGAGGCCCGTCCGGAGGCATGAGGCCACGAACTCGCCTTCCACGGTCCTTACCCCAGGCTGCATCTGGGATCCGTAGAAACGATCTCCCAGGTATCCGCAACGCAGCGCCAGCCTTACCGGGGGTACATCCCGCGGGTGAACTTCTTCCATGTGTTTCGGAGAGACTGGCGGGTATAGGTGCGAAGCGGGGTCATTTTCCCGGTGGCGACTGTCCTGCCCGCCCGTATGGCATTGAGGATGGATGCGGGATCCGGGGAGGCATCGACAAGGGTCCTCCCGTACCCCACGAACCTGGCGTTATGGGCATCAGATCCGCCCACGCAGGGTTTACCCAGTCTTCGGGCGATTCGTGCAGCTTTTCGGTTTGCTGACCCCACGATATACCTGCTGTTGAAGACCTCAATTGCATCCACCTCCGAAAGGGGGGATCGCTTCCGCCTGGCTACCCCGTGGCGCCATATGTGGTAGGGATGCGGCAGGATCACGAGGCCCCCCAGATCTCTGGCCCGCCTGATGGTCTCGTTCACCTCCAGCCCGCGGGGGATGGGCGTGGTGACGCCGAGCACCAGGAGGTGCCCCTGGAGGGTGGAGACCTCAATCCCGGGGATGATGACCAGCCTCGTCGGGATTGTCAGCGCATGGAGGGCGCCCTCCACAGTATCGTGGTCGGTAATGGCAATCGCATCGAGACCCACCAGCTCCGCCCTCCTGACAATCTCTTCCACGCTGCTCTCCCCGTCCCGGGAAAAACTGGTGTGAATGTGCAGATCGCAGTTCAGCATCTGATCATACCTTTTTTGTCCTCCGTGATATTAAGAAGATTTATGCGCATCCTCCTCCCCACCGGAAGAGCCACATACGAGTTGGTGAAAGAGGCAGCAGCGGGGATCGATGCCCGGGTAGTTGTCACCGGGGAGATCGCATCCTTCCTCTCGCCCGCCCAGCTGACTGCACTCCTTGCTGAGGAGAGGTATGACCTGGCAATCGTCTCCGGGATGTGCACCGCTTCGTTCTCTTCGGTGGAAGCGGCATGCGGGGTCCCGGTCTACCTGGGCCCCAGGCATGCTGCAGATCTCGGTCTCGTCCTCCCGCTCCTGCCAGAAGTGCAACTCTCGAGAACCATCCCCGCAGATGATTTTCTGGCAGAAAAAAGGCGCAAAGAGGCAAAATCCCGCATTGCAAGCGCTGAACACAGGGCCGACTTCCTCTACCGTATCAGGGGTGTAAAAATCGGGGGCGGATCACGCATGAAAGTCCTGGCAGAGATCACGGATGCACACCGGGTCCCGGATCTCAGGGAGAGGGTGGAGGATCTCTTCTCGAGGGGAGCGGACATCGTAGACCTTGGGTTTGGGTTCGATGCCACGCCCGGCCAGGTAAGATCCGTATTTTCTGACCTCGATGACCTCGACGGGCCCCTCTCCGTGGACACCCAGGACCCTGCACTCATCGCGGCATCTCTTTCGAGGGCTGACCTGGTCCTCTCCCTGCAGGAGGAGAACATCCCCCTGGTGGGCTCCCTGATCGCCAGGGCAGGAGCGGGAGCCGTGGTGGTCCCGGGCAGGGCGGGACTTATGGAAAACGTGCGCCAGGCCAGGGAATCAGGGATCGAGTGCCTCCTGGCAGACCCCCTGCTACTCCCGGCGGGTTCAGGCCTGGTGGAATCCCTGGGCCGGTTTTCAGGCTGCGATATCCCGATCTTCTTTGGCGCAGGCAACGTAGTGGAGCTCCTGGACGCCGATTCCGTGGGCGCAAATGCCCTTCTGGCCGCGATAGCCGCAGAGGTGGAGGCTGCGGTCATCTTCTCCAGCGAGCACAGTGACAAGACGCGGGGATCCGTGTGCGAGATGCGAAGGGCCACCGAGATGATGGTACTTGCCCGCGGCCGGCCGTATCCCAAGGATTTGGGCCTCGATCTCCTGGTGATCAAGGAGAAGCGAAGGAGGAGGGAGCCACCACTGGAGTATTCACACAATGTGCAGGCCCGCCCGGCTCCGGCCGATATCGAGTATGATCCTCGCGGTAACTTCCGCATAGGGATCGAGGGGAGGGAGATCGTTGCTGTCATCGGGGACAGGGCATACAGGGGCACCTCATGGGCAGATCTTTTCTCCACTGTCCTGGCAGCCGGGGAGGTCTCCCTCCTTGACCATGCTGCATACCTCGGGAAAGAACTCTACAAGGCAGAGATGGCCATCCATTTCGGCCGGAGTTTCGAGCAGGACGGGCCATTCTGAAGATGCGAAAAAGAAAGGGACAGGCCCCCGTGACCGGGACTCTCCGCGCACCATGGTTTAATGCCGTCACTCACCAAATATGGGGAGGCATATGCAGATACGGGGTATCAGCATGGATCTCCTTGACCTCCTGCTGGAGATTGGAAAAGACCGCCACCCTTACGAATTCGCAGGAGTCATCAGAGAAGAGGACGGAGTGCTGCACGAGCTCTTCCTGCTCCCAGGGACCGTGAGTGGCGAGGAGAGCGCAAGCCTTTTTATTGACATGATGCCACTCGACACCCATGTTGCCGGGAGTGCCCACAGCCATCCCAACGGGGTCCTCTCCCCCTCAAATGCCGATCTCTCTTTCTTTCCCAGGGTCGGACGCTACCACCTCATCGTGGGATATCCGTACACCAGAGAGGACTGGCGGTGCTTCCGTGCGGATGGGGAACCGGTATCGCTCGAGGTGATCGCGTGAGGCGTGTGGTAGCGACCGGCACTTTCGACATACTTCATCCCGGGCACCTCTATTACCTGGAGCAGTCCCGCATGCTCGGCGATGAGCTCTATGTCATCGTGGCAAGGGACAGGAATGTCCGCCACAAGCCACGTCCTGTGCTTCCCGAAGAGCAGAGGGTGAATATGGTCGCCTCCTTAAAGCCGGTTGACCACGCAGTACTCGGGGATCTCCACGATATGTTCAGGCCAATCGAGGAGCTGAGGCCGGCAGTGATCACATTCGGCTTCAATCAGCACTTCAACGAGGAGAAGATACGGTCGGAACTTGAGAAGAGGGGTCTCTCCGTGGAGCTGGTCCGGATCGGGAGTTACGAGGGGGACCGTTACTGCAGTTCGAGGAGGATCGTCAGACAGATCCTTGCCCGTTACCAGTGTGAACCGGCTGCCTCTGCGGAGGACAAGGGAGCCACGCAGTCATCGCCTGAAGATACCAATACACTATGAACTCCTTCCAGGATTTCGGACATAAATTATGAAAATGGCGAAGCCATTTTCATTCGGGAAACCGGTCTGAACTTCCTGGACTGCCGGTTCAGGAGAGGAACCATATTAATATGAAAGATGAAATAAGGCTACAGTAGGGTTTCTTTACACAGGACCCCGTACTTGAGGATGGATGAGGTATGCCTGAATTTGCCACTGCATTTTCTGGATTGAACAGTGACCGGAAGCTGACACACAGCGAGCTTGTCCGGGCCATTCGGCTGATGATCGCTGATGAGTATGAAGCAATCCAGGTCTACACCCAGCTCGCGGAATCTATCGAACACGAGCTGGCACGAGAGGTGCTTCTGGATATCGCGGATGAAGAACGGGTGCATGCCGGAGAATTTCTCAGGTTGCTCCAGGAACTGGCACCAGACGAGGCTGACTTCTATTCCCAGGGAGCAGCGGAGGTCGAGGCCGAGATTGCCAAGTTCTCAACCCGGAACGCATCCCAGAACACGGAAGGCAAGAAGGGAGAAGCGACCACTATCGGTTCATTGAAGGAGTGAAAAAGAGCTATGACCAACCGTTATCTGGGGAGGGAGGATGCCCCTATACAGCCTGAAACATGGAGCCTGCTTGACGGGACCATGGCCGACGCCGCAAAGAGCATCCTCGCGGGAAGGCGGCTCCTGCACATCGAGGGGCCCTATGGACTGGGGCTCAAGGCAGTCCCACTTGAGGACTGCCAGGTCAGCGAGTGCATGGCCGTGAGCCAGTTTGTGCCGGTGCACATGATCAGCACCACTTTCACTGTGGGGATCAGGGACCTGCTGTCATTTGAACAGAACGGCCTTCCCTTCTCTGCAGCCGCTGCCGGAGAGGCAGCCATCGAGTGCGCCCGGAACGAGGATACCCTCATCTTCGAGGGAGGCATGGGGAATCCAGGCCTTCTCACCATGGAAGACACCAATACGCTCAAGCTCTCGTCGTGGAACACGGTTGGAAAGGCCGCCGATGATATCATCCAGGCCATGATCCTCCTCGATGAAGCCGGGTACCACGGACCCTACAGCCTGGCCCTGGCTCCATCGCGATACAACCTCCTCTTCCGCCGCTACCTGCAGGGACAGAGCACTGAGCTTGAGCACATCCGGACCATCGTCTCGGACGGCGTGTACAAGGCACCTGCCCTCAAGAGCGGGGGTGTCCTGCTGGCATCCGGGAAGCGCTATGCGTCAATCGTGCTCGGACAGGACATGACCGTTGGATTCGTGGGTCCCATCGGGGACAGCCTGGAGTTCTCCATCACCGAGAGCCTGGCTCTCCTGGTAAAGGAACCGGCGTCCATCTGCGTCCTGAAAGACAAGGAATAGGTATTCCATTCATTTTTTTACCGTTTCTGCCCCTGAAACGAGAGAGATCAGCTGCAGGGCCGCATCCTTGTCCATGGGCTGGTTGTCATTTCCGCACTTTGGTGAGAGGACACAGGAGGGACATCCCGCCTCGCATTCGCATTCTCCCACAAGAGTTCGTGCCGTCCCAAGGAGGTCTTCACAGATCTCATACCCCTTCTCGGCAAGGCCAATACCCCCCTCGTACCCGTCGTAAACAAACACGGTCGGATCCCCCTGATCCCCGCCGCAGGGGACCGAAAGGCCACCGATGTCCCAGCGATCACAGAGGACATGAAAGGGCATCACTGCGATCATGGCGTGCTCCATCCCGTGCAGGCCCCCTGCGAGATCCCCCCCCCGCAGGTTGACCACCTCTGCCACGGGGGGAGGGACGCCAATCCAGAGCGCCCGGGTGGCGAACTGCATGGGAGGGAGGTCCAGGGGTTCAATCCCGATGATTGTCTCGGATTTGAGGAGCTTATAGCCTGTATACTGCTCAGTTACCTCCACGTCCCCATAAGAGAGGTGTGCCCCTGGCAAAGGGCGCTGATCCCGGATCCCCTTGATCGTGATATGCACGGATTTCAAGGGGCGGGTGTAATACTCGACGTCTACCGGGGTCACGTGGATGGTCTTTCCCTCGAGGTCGCACGAGTCCACCCGGTACTGCTCCCCCTGGTGGAGGAGAATCGCCCCATGATGCGCCTCGCGGAATGCCTGGGACCGGTCCATGGTCTCGATCACCCTTCCCTGAGAGAGGACCCTGAAGGTTTCGCGGGAGATGCCGTCCATCCCCACCAGGTCAGAGGCTCGCCTGCTCCCCGAATAGATCCACCCCCTCCTGGTCTTCCCGAGCAGTGATTCGCGTGCATGGGCAGCGATGACTGTTGGGAGGGACGGACCGAAATATTCGCTGTCCCGGTCACAATCAAGGGGGAGCTCGGCCCCGGCACAGAGGATCTGGCCAGAGAGGATGTAGGGGTTCTCCAGGTCGATGATGGCGTGTTCGTGGGAGGCCCCGAAGAACGATGCCGGGTGGTGCATGAAATACTGGTCAAGGGGATTTGCGTATGCCACCATCAGGGCGAGCGATTCCCTGGAGGAACGGCCAGCCCGGCCGACCTGCTGCCAGGCGGCCATCATGGTGCCGGGAAACCCGGAGAGGATCACTCCCTCCAGGGAGCCTATATCGATCCCTACCTCAAGGGCGTTCGTGGAGACCACACCCCGCAGGGTTCCGGTCCGGAGTCCCTCCTCTATTTGCCTCCGTTCCTCAGGCAGGTACCCGGCCCGGTAGGCTGCGATCCCGGGTGCAGCATCCCTTTTTCCCCTGGAAGACATATCCCCTGCCCGAAGCGCCACCAACTCCGCAGTCTTCCTGGATCCGGTAAAACAGATGGTCTGCAGGCCATGGTCCATGCACTTTGCCAGCAGGATCGAGGTGTCCCGGTGCACAGAGCGCGCCAGAGGCCAGGCCTGGTAAGGATTGTAGAACACACATGTCCGGGGGCCGTGCGGAGAGCCATCCCTTCCGATCTCCCTGCAGGGAATACCACAGAGTCTCGATGCAAACTGCGAGGGATTGGCCAGGGTGGCGGTGGAGAGGAAGAACCGGGGATCAGACCCATAATGCCTGGAGATCCTGCGAAGGCGCCTCAACAGGAGGGCCACGTGCGAGCCGAACACTCCCCGGTAACGGTGCGCCTCGTCGATGACCACCCCCCCAAGGCCTGAGAAGAACCGGCTCCACTGGTGGTGCCAGGAGAGAATATGGTGGAGTTCGTGCGGGTTCGAAAGAAGGATCCGGACCGACTGGCGAATGCGCGGTCGCCGACCGGTCTCTGTGTCCCCGTCGTACACTGCGGTGGAAGCGGTGATCCCCACCTGCTCCTCAAGGGACAGGAATGTGCGTAGCTGGTCATGGGTGAGGGCTTTCGTGGGATAGAGAAGGAGGAAAGAAGATTCCGGGTGCTCGAATATCCCTTCGAAGACAGGGAGGGCATAGGCAAGTGTCTTTCCTGATGCAGTGGAGGTAGTGAGGATAACGCTCTCCCCGGCCCGGAACGCCTCGATTGCCTCGCACTGGTGGGAGTAGAGCGTGATGTGCCGGGAATCAAGGTACTGCCGGATTGGGAGGGGGAGATCCCGGCCCAGCGTGCCATACTCCGCGTCGCGTGCAGGGATCTCTTCGGTGTGCACGAACCCCGGCGCCAGCCCGGGATCGGCAGAGAGAGATTGGAGGAGGTGTGCGACACCCATCACCACCCCTCCCGGAAGAGGCAGAAGAGGCGGGCCAGGGAGATCAGGTCCTGGCAGTTGTGCTCCACCACGGGGACCAGCGGCCCTGGATTCTGCGAAGTGAGGAAAGCCTCGTAAAACTCGGGTACCATCATGGAGGGGACATCCTGATCCCTGTGAATGGAAAAGAGCCGCTCTTCCAGGGTCATCAGGCGGCAGTCGGGGAACTCGTCACGCCATCGCCTCCGCGAGGGGTGGAGGAGGTCGTAATGGGGATTGTGGATCTCGCAGGCCTCTCCATACATGGCATACCGCTCCATCAGATATGGCACATCAAACGTCCGGCCATTATAGGTGACGAGAACCGTCTCCCCGGAGAGGTGCTCCCTGGTTGCAAGGAGAGCGGGGAGTTCCTCTTCCATGCTCCGGACGAGATACTGGCAGGTGACGAGTGTATC
Organism: Methanolinea sp.; assembly: GCA_025453675.1. GTDB lineage: Archaea > Halobacteriota > Methanomicrobia > Methanomicrobiales > Methanospirillaceae > Methanolinea_A. Next base: position 23,215 of record JALOPW010000008.1, on the reverse strand, counting down.
ACCATCCATGAAGGCCAGGCCGGCCAGAATCACCGGGCGCTGGTAGATGCCGAGCGTCTCCAGGTCGAGGAAGAGGAACTGCTCACACCGGTAGAGCCCGGCGGTGCTGAGGCAGTGGGGATGGGAGACGGGGTGCCAGCGGGATACCATGGCACGCACATCCGCGGGACTGCCCTCCCTCAGCACCCGAAGGCATTCGCGGGCCGAATCCCTGAACCGGCGGTGCTGAAGGAGGTCGGGAATGGTGCGGTAACCCCTCCGCCTCAGTTCGCTCTCCTTCCGTTTCCCTATACCGTACACCAGGGTGAGATCTGATTCGAGCTGCTGGCGGACCTCCCCCGGGGCCCTCCCGGGAAGACGGAGCCCGTGGCGCCGGGTGATACAATAGACCGCACCTTCCGCGGTCTCGAGAACGCGGCCGGGGAACACCTCCTCGAGGGGGATACCTTCGTACCTCTGCAGGAGGGAGTACTTCAGGCGCAGGACCTCATGGTATTCAGATTCAAGGATAGGCGCACCGGAGACGCTGGCCATGAACAGGCGATCATTCCTGATCACAGTGTAATCGGGTGCCCTGACAATGCGCTCCCGCCAGAGTCTGCTGGCAGATTCAAAGGCCAGTGGCAGGGTCATGGAGTCTTCTGGAGGGATTATGGGGGGAGTTGCATTTCAGGCTTCACTGTGCACCGTGAAAGTGGAGCGACCCCACTGCTTATCCCTTTTTGCGTCAACCGAAAAGGAGTGATGATCGCCATCTGCCAGCATGGAGATGAGGAATCTGCAGGATGCCTGGAAGAGATTCTCAACGAGAAAGGTGTTTCCTTCAGAGTACACCCCCTCCACGAGACCAACGAGATCCCTGCCGGTGAGAGGAGTCATACCATACTCCTCGGCGGGTCGATGAGCGTGAATGATGAGGAGGAATATCCGTTTCTTCACGCGGAAAAAGAGCAGATACGCCTTCTGATAGCCAGGAGGTCTCCTGTGCTGGGAATATGCCTCGGAGCACAGCTGATTGCTGCCGCACTCGGGTCACGGGTCTATCCCGGGGCCCGGGAGGTGGGGTGGTGCATGGTCTCCCGGGCTGGCGGTTCGATCCCTTTCACGCTTCCCTGGCAGTTCCCTGTCTTCCAGTGGCACCAGGAGACATTTGATCTCCCGGAAGGTGCACGGCTGGTGTGCCGTGGGGACAGGGTGGAGAATCAGTTCTTCACCTGCGGGTCCGGGACAGGGGTTCAGTTCCACATGGAGATCACACCTTCCCTTGTACAACGCTGGTCAGGCACCCTTCCGGCCGAGGTGCAGGATATTCTCATGCGGGAGACAGATCTGTTCATTGAGAAGAGCCGTGATATCTGCGGAGAGATCACCGGAGCCTTCCTCGCCCGGGGGTCAGGATCATGAGCCTCCGGGGGTTCCTTATCGATCTTGACGGGGTGATCTACACCGGTGGAGTGCAGGTCCCCGGGGCCATGGAAACCATATCGTGGCTTCGCCATGAGGGATACCCGTTCCGGTTCATCTCCAATACCACCCGGAGATCCAGGAAGAGCATCTCCCTGCGGCTCTCGGCGATGAACCTGGATATCCCCTCAGAGATCATCTTTACCCCTGCAGCCGCCGCTGCGGCACTGGTCCGGCAGAGAGGGGGATCCAGGATATCCCTCCTCTCAACCGGCGATGTGCACCATGACTTTGAGGAGGCCGGCCTGCAGCAGTCCCTGCATGATGCGGAGGTGGTAATCGTGGGCGATGCCGGGGACAATTTCACTTACCAGGCCATGAACCGTGCATTCCGCCTCATCCTGGAGGATGTTCCCTTCATGGCCCTGGAGAGGGACCGCTACTGGATGGATGAGGGAGGGCTCTCCCTCTCGGCGGGTCCATTTGTCGCCGCACTCGAGTATGCAACCGGCAGAAGTGCCGAGCTGGTAGGTAAACCATCCGGATCATTCTTCCGGATGGCACTGGACTCCATGGGGCTCTCTCCCGGAGAGTGCGCCATGATCGGGGATGATGCGGTCAGTGATGTGCAGGGAGCCATGGATTCGGGCATGGCCGGATTCCTGGTGAAGACAGGGAAGTTCCGGCCGGAGGCGCCCCCCCTCATCGCCAGGCCTCCCACCGCGGTGCTCTCCTCCATCGCAGCCCTGCCGGACTACCTGCAAAAATCCAGCCAATGAGTGATATCCGTGCGAATGTTGTCCAGCATCATGCTCATGAGTGTGTTCCTCTCTGCCCTGTTCGCATCGGGGTGCCTGGAAGCCCTTCCCTGGTTCGGGTCGCCGGTTGTCTACCCGAGAATCGTCCCTGTTGAAGGGGGGGCCATGCCCCCCCCGGCGGTCTACACTTTCCCGTTCCAGGACCGGAACGTGGTGGTCGACACCCCGGTGGACGCCGCAGTGTACGCCGGGGCCAGGGTAGCCGAGAAGAGTGCCCGCGTGTATGACCACTCCATCGCGGAGGAGGTGTGGAGGGCGGGTATTTACCAGGCCCTTATCGGGGATACAGGCCAGGATGGGTTCTATTCCAGGCTGCTCTCCCTCTTCCGGGTGGAGCGGAACACCCGCAGCCTGGACCAGGACGAGTATGCAGAACTCCTGGCGGTTTTTGTCCAGTCCATTCCCTACGAGAGCCAGAACCTCACCAGCCCTCGCTTCCCGGTGGAGACCTATGTGGACGGTCTGGGTGACTGCGATGACAAGAGCCTGCTCCTGGCGGGCCTTCTCAGCCGTGAAGGATACAGGACAGCGCTCCTCTATTTCGACCAGGAGAGGCACATGGCAGTGGGGATTGGCTGTGATGAACCCGGCTACCAGGGAACCGGGTATGCCTATATCGAGACCACCAACGTGAGCCTTGTAGGGATCCCTCCCAGAGAACTCGCCGGCGGGATCCGGCTCACATCCCTACCCACGGTTATCCCGGTGGGAGACGGGACTCTCAACTATACCCGCTGCCGTGAGACGGCTGAACTCTGGCAGTCGGTGAAAGAGACCGAGCGTGAACTTGCCCTCCTGGAGACGGATATCCGGAATTGGGAGAGCATTCTGCAGGGGATGAAAGACAGGCTCGACTCCCAGAAGGCGTCCATGGAGCAGATGCTTTCACGCGGTGACACGGGCGGGTATAATATGAGGATTCCCGGATACAACGCCCAGGTGCAGGAGTATAACAGGTTACGGGCCGATCTCCTGGAAGTGGTGAACCGGTTCAACCGGCTGGCCGGCGTCCACAACTATCTCATCACCCACCAGTACGACCGCAAAGGGACCTATGCCTGGCTCGCTGCTCTTCCCGGCATGTGAAGCACAGAAAAACCCTTCGTGGCAGTTCCCGGTAGAACATAGCCGAAAACCCGCACAGAATACATCTCCCTCTTTACGAGGAATCATCGCATTCACCGGGGTTATCAGATGCAGTATGTGAAGGTCACAACCGTTTAATCCTTATGCCCCGAGATATAGGTGTAACCAGAGGTCTGGAGAGACACAATGCTGGATATCGAGGATCTGCATGTGAAGATAGGGGAGCGGGAGGTGCTCCATGATATCAATCTTCACATCAAGGAAGGGGAGACCCATGTCCTTATGGGCCCCAACGGGTCAGGCAAAACCACCCTGCTCAGAGCATTAATGGGATTTGCAGGGCTGGACGTGACCAGCGGGAGTATAGTGTTCAAGGGGAGGGATGTGACAAGGATGCCCATCCACGAGCGGGCAAAGCTTGGCATGGGGCTGCTCTTCCAGAGGCCCCCCACCATCGCCGGGCTCAAGCTTGGGAAGCTGCTTGCAGTCACTTCCGGAGACCGTGTCGGGATGGTCAGCGAATACACCCGGTACCTGCACATGGATAATTTCATGGACCGGGCCATCAACCTGGGATTCTCGGGCGGAGAGATCAAGAGGAGCGAAGTCCTGCAGCTGATGGTCCAGCAGCCTGATTTCGTGATGCTCGACGAACCGGAGAGCGGAGTGGATCTCGAGAACATCAGCCTCATCGGGAATGCCATTGCCAGGCTGCTTGAAAAGGATGTACATATCGTGAACCGGAAGAAAAGTGGCCTCGTGATCACCCATACCGGTTACATACTTGACTACCTGGACGCGGACTTCGGGCACGTGATGTGCGATGGCGTCTTCCGCTGCCATGGAAACCCCCGGGAGATCCTCCGGGTGATCAAGACATCAGGATACAAGGAGTGCCTGGCATGCCAGAAGATATAGAGCAGATGGCAGACCTCTCCACCACGGACCGGGACCGGCTGACCCAGACGGGCCTGGAGGTCGACATGAAGAACCGCTCGGGAAGCTTCTTCCAGGTCGACCAGGAGATCAAGCAGGTGGCGGCGCTCGAGAAGGGGATAGAGGTCCTCTCCATCCACGAGGCGCTCGCGAAGTATGACTGGCTCAACGAATACTCCTGGAAACTGGTGAAGAAGGACAAGGACCAGTACACCCGGTATGTCGCAGACCAGCCCGATCCCAGGGGTTTTGTGATCATCGCCAGGAAAGGGAGCAAGACCGTATTTCCTCTCCAGACATGCCTGTTCCTGGCAAAAACACCCGTCCAGCACGTGCATAATATCATCATAGCCGAGGAGGGTGCGGAACTGCACCTCATATCAGGGTGCGCAAGCGCCTCCTACACAAAGACCGGCTCCCACATAGGGGTAAGCGAGTTCTATGTGGGAAAGGATGCACGCATCACCTCGACCATGATCCACAACTGGGGGGACGAAATCAGCGTATTCCCGCGGAGTGCGGCGAGAATAGAAGAGAACGGGATCTTCCTCTCCAATTATGTCTGCATGCAGCCGGTGCGGAAGATCCAGATGTCACCCTTCGCAGAGCTTGCAGGAAAAAATTCGATTGCCAGGTTCAGCAGCATTGTGGTATGCACCCCTGGTTCGTATATGGATCTTGGATCAATCGTACGGCTCTCCGCAGAAGGGGCGACAGCCGAGCTCCTGACCCGTGCCATTACCACCGGAGGTACCATCATCTCCCGGGGGATGATCGAGGGGGCGACCAGGCACACCAAGGGGCATATCGAGTGCAGGGGACTCATCCTCAAGGACGGGACCATCCATGCCATCCCCGAGATCAAGGGAGACGTGGTGGATACGGAGCTCTCCCACGAGGCCGCGGTGGGCAAGATCGCCAGGGACGAGATCGAGTACCTGATGTCCCGCGGCCTTGACGAGGATGTGGCCACCGCAACCATCATCAGGGGATTTCTTGATGTGAAGATAGCCGGCCTGCCGGAGTCTCTCCAGAACCAGATCGACGCGGCCATAGATTCCGCGGAGAAGAGCGGGTTCTGAACAGAGGAAGCGCAAAGGAGAAGAGAGATGCCTGCAGATCCCCGGGCCGGAGAGAGGAGTGCCATGGTGGATACCCAGATCGCAGCCAGGGGGGTCAGAAACCCCCGGGTCCTCGAGGCCATGCGCAAGGTTCCCCGGCATCTCTTTATCACTGCCGAATACCAGGGTGCAGCCTACAGGGACAGTCCCCTGCCCATTGGACAGGGACAGACCATCTCCCAGCCCTTCATCGTCGGCCTCATGACCGAGCTTCTGGAGATCTCCCCGGGCGACAGGGTGCTCGAGATCGGTACGGGCAGTGGCTACCAGGCAGCGATTCTTGCAGTTCTGGGTGCAGATGTCATCACCGTCGAACGGATACCGGAGGTTGCCAGGATGGCGGAAGAGAACCTGGAGAAGGCCGGGATCTCCCATGTGCGCGTGGTGGTGGGGGATGGAACGGAGGGATATCCCCCCGGGGCTCCCTACCAGGCCATCCTCGTCACCGCGGCAACACCACGGGTTCCCGGACCCCTGATCTCCCAGATGGCCGAGGGGGGCCGCCTGGTGGCCCCGGTGGGAGCCCGCGACATCCAGGAGCTGATCCGGCTGGAGAAGAGAGGAGAGGACATCACCAGCACCTCCTTTGGTGGCGTGGTATTTGTGCCACTCCTGGGTCACTATGGATGGGAGGTATGAGGAGATGTCCTGGTATGACGTGACCCGTCCCCTCACCGGCAGCGTGGTGGTGTACCCCGGGGATCATGTGCCCTCAATGGTCCAGGAGGACAGGGGCCGGTATCTCCTCTCCAGCCTTCACCTCTCTACACATTCCGGTACGCATATTGACGCACCTTCTCACTATATTCCCGGCGGAGCATCTGTCGATGCCATCCCTCCCGGGCAGCTCATGGGGGAGTGCAGAGTCATCGAGATCCCGGGGAAAGAACAGGTGATAGGAGCAGGATTGCTGGAGCCATCACTGGGGGGGGTACGAAAAATCCTGATAAAAACCAGGTTCTCCCGGGAGACGGAATTCAATGAGGATTACCCTGGGCTCTCCCCCGACGCGGCCGAGGCAATCGTCAGGGCTGGCATCGGGTGCGTGGGAATCGACTCGCCCTCCATCGAGCCCTATTCCGGGGACGGCAGCGTGCACCGGACACTCCTCTCCCGTGGAGTGGTGATCATCGAGCTCCTTGACCTCGGGATGGTCAGGGAGGGGACTTTCTGGATGGTGGCGCTTCCCCTGCGGCTGGAAGGGCTGGACGGTTCACCCTGCCGCGTGTTCCTCAGAGACAAAGAGCCCTGGTGAGATAAATGGATTCTATCAAACGTGCGGTAAAAAAACTGCAGGAATTATCGCTGCATACTGGATGCGAAGACGGGAACATTGTCCTGCAGGTGAACCCTGACCGGACCGTATGCCAGTTTGAACGGGGCGCGTGCATGGAAGCGGCTTTTGGAGGGAGGGTGGCAGAATTCGTCACCTTTGAGCCCACCAGGGCCACCACGAGGCTTGCCTTTCTCTTCGATGCAGACCTTCTGAAGCCTGCGCACCGGGCAGCGGCGTGCGCCATCATCAACGTGATAGCCGGGTTCTTGTGCATATCCCGGGTGCGAAGGTCCTGCCCGCGGGAGTGCCATGCCGCATGCAGGGCGGACCTCCTGAGGGAGATCGGGGAGCGCCGGGTGGGTGGACTAAAGATCCCGGCCCCCGCCCTGGAATCCTTCCCCTATCGCACCACCGGCACGGGGGATTGCGAGGTGATCCTGGTCTCCAGCGAGGGTCTTATCTCCCAAGCAGGATGTACCCTCATGGATGGTCCGGTAAAAGACCGGGTACTCCTTGTTGGCCCGTCAACGGCTGGTGTCGCGAGCCTGGAGAATCTGCGTCACTGGTGTCCCTACGGGAAAGGATAACTCTATTTTTCCCCTCTACGATTCATATTTATGCGTTTTGGCTCCTCCGGCATTCGTTCCCTTTACGGCAGCGAGCTTCTGTCCACCGCGCTCGCCCTGGGACAGGTCCTCGGCATGAGGCACCGGAAGGTGGTGATGGGGTGGGACACCCGCACCACGTCCCGGACCATCGCGAATGCCTTCACTGCCGGCGTCCTCTCAGGTGGGGGAACCGTCCATTCCGCGGGCCTGGTTCCCACCCCTGCGGTAGCGGGTGCGGTCCCGGAACACGGGGCAGGCTGCATGGTCACCGCGTCCCATAACCCGGAGGAGTATAACGGGCTCAAGGTCTTCAATCCCGGAGGCTCGTCACTCCTGAAAGCCCAGCAGGAGGAGATGGAGGGGCTTTTGGAAACGGAGAGCTGTGGACAGACCGCTCCGATACCCTGGGATACCTACGGATCGGTGCTCTCTGCCGGGATACTCGAATCCTACATGCAGGGTATACTCGGGGAGGTGCACTGCGAGTGCACCAGGAAAATGGTGCTGGACTGCGGGAATGGTGCCGGGAGCGTGGCCAGCCCCGGTATACTCAAAGGGCTTGGCATGGACACACGGTGCATCAACTGCTCGCCGTCCGGCTATTTTCCCCGCCCATCAGAACCGCTCGAGGAGTATCTCGGGTATCTACGTACCCTGGTGAGGAGGTGGGAGGCGGATGGGGCAGTCATCCATGACGGGGACGCCGACCGGATGATGGCCTTCGATTCCCGGGGGCGCTACATATCCGGTGACATACTGCTCGTACTCTTCTCCAGGTACCTGGGAGCCAGGCGGGTAGTGACCACCACCGACACCAGCATGGCCATTGAGGACTGGGCAGAGGTACGGCGCACCCCGGTTGGTGACAGTCACGTCTCAGAAGAACTGGTGCAATGGGGAGACCTGGGAGGCGAACCGTCCGGGGCCTGGATCTTTCCCTGGCACTCCCTCTGCCCGGACGGGCCGTATGCCGCGGCCCTCTTCTGCCAGATGGCTTCGGAGTGGGATATTGCGGCAGAAATCGACACCATTCCCCACTACCCGCTCCTGCGTCGCTCCATTCCATGCCAGAGGGCACATGAGGTGATGAAGGCGCTTGGCGCGCCTGTCCCCACTGACGGCATACGTGTCGAAGAGGAGGACGGGTGGTACCTGGTGCGGGCATCCGGGACTGAGCCGAAGATACGGGTCACCGCGGAGGGCAGGACCCCTGCAGCGGCAGAAGCACTCCTCGGGAAAGGCCTTGCTGCAGCCAGGGAGTGGAAAAAGGAAATAAAGCGGCAGTGAGAGGATATTCTGTATGCAATGCGTCATCCTGGCTGCAGGGGAGGGGAAGAGGATGCGGCCGCTCACCGCCACCCGGCCAAAGGTCATGCTCCCGCTCAAAAACCGTCCCATGCTGGAACACCTGGTACTGGCAACCCGGGATGCGGGGATACCGGAGATCCTCCTGGTCACGGGGTACATGGAAGGAGAGATCCGGAATTATTTTGGGGACGGGAGCGCATTCGGAGTCGGTATTGAGTACGCGGTCCAGCGTCACCAGCGGGGAACCGCTGACGCGCTGCTGCAGGCCCGGGAATGGATCACGGGTGATTTTCTCCTGATGAACGGCGATATGGTGGTCTCCGGTGCCGATATAATAAGGATCCTCTCGGCAGGACCGCACTGCATGGCAGTCGCTCCCTCGGATCACCCGGCAGATTATGGGGCAGTCCAGGTGGATGGAAGTGTGGTGACCGGCCTCCAGGAAAAATCGCCCAGTCCAAGGGGAAACCTGGTCAATGCGGGATTATACCACTTCAGCCCGGATATCATCCCCCTCCTGGACAGGATAGTGCTCTCACCCAGGGGAGAGCTCGAACTCACCGATGCCCTGGCCATGTTGATCCAGGAAGGGCACCTGAACGCACTCCGGCTGGAATCATGGATCGACGTGGGCTACCCGTGGGACCTCCTCTCGGCAAACGAGCGAATGTTGAGTGACCTGGAACCCCAAATGGAAGGATTCATCGGGGAGGGAGTGGTGCTGAAGGGCCCGGTTTCGGTGGGGGAAGGATCGGTGATCAGGCCCGGTACCTGTATCGAGGGGCCCTGCTGTATCGGAAAGAACTGCCGCATCGGCCCCCACGCGTACCTTCGCGGGTCGACCACCGTAGGGGACCGCTGCCATATCGGGCATGCCACCGAGGTGAAGAACTCCATTATCCTCCCTGGCACGAACCTCCCGCATTTCAATTACCTGGGAGATTCGGTGGTAGGAAGCGGGTGCAATTTCGGGGCCGGGACAAAGGTCGCCAACCTGCGTCATGACCGTGCAGAGGTGAAGGTTATGGGGATCCCTACCAAGAGGAAAAAACTGGGTGCAATCGTGGGTGATCGGGTGCAGTTTGGGATCAATTGCTCGGTGAATGTTGGGGCGGTAATAGGGTGCGGGGCGCAGATAGGCCCCCATGCACTGGTGGATGGATATATCGCTGCAGGAGCGAAGATACGGTAGGTGTGCGAGATGCAGGCAGTAATACTTGCGGCCGGTGAAGGCAAGAGGCTCCGGCCCCTCACCAGGAGCAGGCCGAAAGCCCTCATACCTGTGGGAAATACGCCGGTCATGGATTACGTCATCAACGCTCTCCAGACCTGCGGGATAAGGGATATCATCGTGGTGGTCGGGTACCGGAAGGAGCAGGTGATCCGCCACCTGAACACCCTTGATGCCCGGGTGGAGGTGGTGGTGCAGGAGAAGCCCCTGGGAACGGCCCATGCCCTTTTGCAGGCAAAAGACCTCCTCACGGATCGGTTCCTCGTTCTTCCCGGGGATAATTTCATCAATAGTGCCTCCATTGCCCGGATCAAGGAGGAACGGAATGCGGTGCTTGTGAAGGAGCACCCCTACCCGTCCAACTTCGGGGTGGTGGTGACACGGAGGGGATACGTGACCAGCATCGTGGAAAAGCCGGCACAGTCACCGAGTTTCACCATCTCTACCGGGATATTCTCCCTTGACCTGGACTTCTTCTCCTGTATCCAGGGAAATGACCTGACCGATGCGGTGGGAGCATTCATAAAATCAGGGAAGAAGCTCCGGGCGGTTCCCGCAGATGACTGGCAGGATGCCATTTACCCGTGGGACCTGTTGCAGATGAACCAGAAACTCATTCATTCCGCGCCGCCGGAGAAGGCCGGCGAGGTATCGGGAAACTGCATGATCCAGGGCCATGTACGGATCGGAAAGGGGACCAGGATAGGCCCGGGGACCATCATACTCGGCCCCGTGGTGATCGGCCCGGAGTGCGAGATCGGGCCCCATGCCTGCATCATGCCGTTCTCAAGCATCGGGGCCAGGGTAAGGGTCGAACCCTATACACTGGTGCAGAATGCCATAGTGATGGACGACACGCAGGTCGGGTCCCACTCCAGGATAAAGGACACAGTCATCGGGGAGGGGGCTCATATCGAGGACCATGTGAGCACGGTCACCGCATCCCCTCTGATGGAGATCCAGGGTGAGCAGATCAAAGGGAGATTTGGTGCAATACTCGGCGAGAAAGTACGGGCCGGGCCCTTCACCATCCTGGAAGGAGCCATCGTGGGCAACAATGTGACCATACGCGGGGGGTCCCGCATCCAGTCCACCATGGCCTACGGGGACGGGGTCCTGGTGGTATAGACGTGTGCGGCATCTTCGGCTACTGCGGGCAGCGGAGAGCCGCACCCATCATCATAGAGGGGTTAAAACGCCTTGAATACCGGGGATATGACTCTTTTGGTATCGCGGTGATGGATCAGGGCATCACGGTAAGGAAGAAGCAGGGAAAGATCTCTCTCGGGGCATCGGATCTCTCCAGGGTGAAGGGGAAGATGGGGATCGGCCATACCAGGTGGGCCACTCACGGGGAGCCGAATAACCAGAATGCACATCCTCACCTTGATTGCCACGACTCTATAGCGGTGGTCCACAATGGCATTATTGAGAATTACGCAGGCCTGAAGCGGGAGCTCCAGGCCCGGGGGCATGGGTTCCGCTCAGAGACCGACACGGAAGTCATCCCCCACCTCATTGAGGAGGAGTTCAAGGGAGACCTCGCAGCGGCAGTGAGTGCAGTCCTCCCCCGCCTGGAGGGGAGCTATGCCCTCCTGGTCATCGCAACCGGGTGCGGGGAGATGGTTGCTGCCCGTAAGAGAAGCCCGCTGGTGATAGGCATTGGAGACAGGGCCTGCCTTGCCGCATCAGATGTCACCCCCCTCCTCGAGCATACTGAACGGGTCATATACCTGGAAGATGGGGATATTGCCTCCCTCTCGACCGGCGGAATTGAGATACGGCACCAGGGAACACGTGTAAAGAGGCCTGTCCAGAAGATCGACTGGTCTCTTGCGGAGGTGAAGAAGGGGGGCTTTGCGCACTACATGCTCAAGGAGATCTATGAACAGCCGGAGGTGTTCTCCTCCACCATGCGGGCCCTGAAGGAGGAGGAGATCCCTGATATCCTGCAGGATACCGGGGGGGTAACCCTTGTGGCCTGCGGGACCTCATACCATGCTGCACTGCTGTGCCGCTACCTCATCGAGGAGCATTGCGGCATTCCTGCCCGGGTGGAACTGGCATCAGAGTTCAAATATTTCACCTCTCCGGGAGGAGACCTGGTGGTGGGGGTGAGCCAGTCTGGTGAGACCGCGGACACCCTCGCGGCCATGCAGAAGGCCCGCATGTTCAGTCACCCCACCCTGGCGGTGACAAACGTACTTGGGAGTACCATCACCAGGCTTGCAGACCACACGCTCTTCATGCGGGCTGGCCCTGAGATCAGTGTCGCGGCCACCAAATCCTTCATCGCCGAACTGGCGGTCTTCTTTCACCTGGTTGACCGATTGGCAGGGGGGGCCCTTGAACACTCCCTGGGAAGAGGTCACCTGGCTATTGGTGAGGCATTGCTCCAGGACCTCTCCCAAGCGGTAGACCTGTGCAGGAATGCCCAATCCATGTTTTTTGTGGGCAGAGGCCCGTTCTACCCTCTGGCACTTGAGGGCGCCCTTAAAATGAAGGAGATCACCTACATTCATGCCGAAGGATACGCGGCCGGGGAGATCAAGCACGGGCCCTTCGCCCTGCTCTCTCCAGAGACCCCCGTGGTCGCCCTCTGCCCCCCGGGCCATGCATTCCCGGTGATGTTCTCCAACATCAAGGAGATGAAGGCCCGGGGTACTCCCATGATCGTATTGGGAGTACAGGGAACCCAGGATCTGGAAGAAATCTCTGATGTGTTCATCCCGCTCCCGGATGGGGGGATCATTTCCCACATCCTGGCATCCGCAGCACTGGTGCAACTACTCGCCTACCACACGGCGGTTGCCCTGGGGCGGGACGTCGATCAGCCACGGAACCTGGCCAAGAGCGTGACAGTAGAATAATGTGCCTGAATTTGAGGGAGTCATCCTGAATGCAGAAAAACGGTGAAGGGGGTGAGAAAAACAGGCTGAATATCTCCCTCTTCGGGCCTTCAACGAGGTTCCTTTCAGGTATTACCTACTTCACCATCCGGATGGCGAACGCCCTGACCGCTCTTTGCGAGGTGAATGCCCTCCTCTTCCGGCACATGCTCCCGAGGAGACTGTTCCCTGGCTGGAAGCGGGTGGGAAAAGCCCTTACCAGCGAGCGTTTTGATGCACGGGTGAATGTGCACGAGGTGATGGACTGGTATAACCCGGTCACCTGGATGAAGGCGTACGCGAGGGCGAGGAGATCCGATGTGCTGATAATCCCCTGGTGGACCTCAAGCGTGGCCCACATGTATCTCTTTATCCAGGTGCTGAACTGGAAGAGAAGGTTCGTGGTGATCGAGTTCCATGAGCCCGTCGACCCACTTGAGGATGCAAGCCTGCCGCTCCGCGTCTATGCCCGGGTGACGGGATGGCTGGTGCGCACCCTGGCCGGGGGATATGTCACCCACACCAGGTACGACCGGGACCTGATTGTACAGCGTTATCATATTCCGGCCGGCGAGATCCACATCATCCCCCATGGGCTGTATGACCAGTATCCGCACATCGATCCCGGGAGAGCCAGGGCGATACTGGGGATAGAGGAGGAATACGTTATCCTCTTCTTCGGGCTGCTGCGGAAATTCAAGGGTGTGCGGTACCTCATCGAGGGCTTTGAAATGCTTCCCGATCACCTCAAACAACACTCCCGGCTCTGCATTGTGGGGGAGGCATGGGAGGATCAGGAATCGGTTGAAAGAGCCAGAACCTCCCCTGACAGGGAGAAGATCTCCATGGTTGACCGGTACGTAAGCGACGAGGAGGTGGCGCTCTATTACTCTGCAGCAGACGTATTTGCCGGGCCTTATACCCGGGAATCGCATGACCCCTGTGCGGTATGCCATATTGCGATGTCTTATGGTCTTCCCGTCGTGGCATCGCATACCGGCGGGATCATCGAGAGCCTGGGATCCTATGCAGGGGTGTGGTTCGTTCCTCCCGGTGACCCCGCCGCGATCAGTGATGCTCTCGAGAGGATATTTCATGAACGGGAGAAGAGGTATCCTGTTCCCGAGGCATTGAGGTGGGAGCGGATTGCACTGCAATGGAATGCATATCTCCACCAGGGGATGGAGAAGACGGGATGAGTTCGATGGTCCACAGAAATGAGGAGAGGGGGTTGGTTCCATGAGGGTGGCCATCCTCACCGGCTATGAGTTCTCGGTGCTTGGTGGTGCAGAGCGCCTGATCCTGGACCTTGCCCGGGTTCTCGACGCTGAAGTGGTGGTCCCGCACTTCAATGAGGCAATAGTATCACATTATGATCCCGGGAGGGAGATCCAAATCCGGTCCCTCGGGCACCCGCTCCCGGATGAGCCGACCCGCCAGATTGCCGGCATGCGCCTTTTCAGGAAGGCAACCCTCGATTACGACTTCTATATCTGCATCGACGATATGGCGGTCAGGTACCTGAGTAACCGCGTGCCCCATCTCTACTACATGCTCACCCCAAGGAGGGCCATGTATGACATGTACTACCAGTTCCTCGAGCAGAAGAGCCCGCTCTCACGGATACTCTATACCCCGGCGCTGGCACTTGCCCGTGCTGCGGACCGGCGGTTTGTGCAAAGGCACGTGAAGAACCTTGCCTGCATCTCCCATACCGTCCGGACACGGATCCAGAAGATTTACCTGCGTGATGCCAGGGTACTCTATCCCCCGGTGCACACGGACCGCTTCACCTGGCGGCCGTCAGAGGGATACTGGCTCTCCGTGGGAAGGGTGGACAAGTGGAAGCGGGTACATCTGCAGGTGGAGGCCTTCTCCCGGATGCCCGAAAAGACGCTGGTGGTGGTGGGCCAGGTTTATCCCGGATATGAAGACCTGGCCAGAAATGCCCCGCCAAACGTGATCTTCCGCCATGTCCAGGGCGAGGAGGAGATGCGAAACCACTTCTCCCGCTGCGAGGGATTCATCACCACGGCCATTGACGAGGACTTTGGGATCACCCCTGTTGAGGCCATGGCCAGCGGAAAGCCAGTGGTAGCAGTCCGGGAAGGGGGGTACCAGGAGACCGTGGTGGACGGTGTATGCGGCAGGCTGGTGGCTCCGGATCCGGATGACATAAAGAGAGCGGTCCTCGAGACAGGCAGGCATTCGGATGCATTCCGCGAGGTATGCCAGAGGAGGGCTGCACTGTTTGATTTCTCCACATTCGCAGATGAAGCCCGCAGTATGGTTTGGGATTATCAAGAGTAACCCAGCCCGGGATCTCCACGGGTCCTTCATAAGAGAACACTGCGGGGATCCTGGCAGCAAAAGGGAGAGTATTGCCCTCCAGGTAAGATCTCCTGGTATGCTCCGGGGGTGAAGGATAAAAATCCTTCTCTCCGGGCCAAATATCCCTAAAATGCCTGGATTTTGAAGAATCCCAAAGAATTAAAATAGAAGGGTTCCAACATGTGCTAAAGAGGAAGGGAACCCTAGACTATGGAAGCGCCCGGTTTTATGCACTACAAAAAGTACCTGATCATCATTTTTCTGGCCGTAATCGCCCTTTTCATGATATGGATACGGATGCTCCCTGCAGCAACCCTCGGATCCACAGATATCCTGAACCTTGTGGGAAGTGATGATCCCCTCTATAATCTGCGGCAGATCGAGCAGATGAATGTGAATTTCCCGAACTACAACTGGTTCGAGGCCATGACCCTGTATCCCTTTGGGCAGATTATCCACTGGGGGCCGCTCTTCATCTGGATCATCTCCGGGCTCTGTCTTCTCACCGGGGCCACCACCAGGCCGGAGATCATCTCCCTTGCCCTTCTCATCCCCCCGATCATGGCTGCGCTGATGGTCCCGGTGATGTATCTCCTGGGGAAAAAGATCTCGGACACCACTACCGGCCTCTTCTCTGCCTTCTTCATCGCGGCCATTGGCGGGCAGTTCTTCTTCCGTTCCTTATACGGATACCTGGATCACCATATCGCAGAAGTGCTCTTCAGCACGGTCTTTGGTCTCTGCTACGTATGGGCCCTTGTGTACACGAGGGAGCACCCGGTGGATCTCTCCCGCATGGAGACGCTGCAGACCCCGCTCCTCATCTCCGTGGCCTGCGGGGTCACCTATGTGCTGGGTCTCCTGGTGATGCCTACCATGGTCCTCTTCGCCCTGGTAGTGGCGATCTTCACTTTCTTCCAGTGCATCTGGCATTTTCTCCGGGGAATAAAGGATGATTCACTCTTCCTCATCAACACCGTGACATTCGGGATAGCGGCTGCAAGCTTCCTTCTCTTTGGCGTGCACAAGGAGGGGCTCCAGTTCGATTATTATACCCTGGGCCATCCCCTTGCATATCTCTTCATCATCGCGGCCACTGCAATCCTCTTCCTGTTCTCCAGGGTTTTTGAGAAGAGGGGACCAATCCAGTACGCGGGGGCCCTGGCAGGACTGGTCGTGATCCTCATGGCAGCTTTTGCAGTGACAATCCCGGATGTTTTTTCCACTTTCACGGCCAGTATCTCCCAATTTTTCGGCCAGAACCCACTCTATCTCACCATCCAGGAGGCCCGCTCCTGGACGGTGGCCGAGGCATGGAATAACTTCAGCATCGGGCTTATTCTGATGGCAGTGGGGGGTGCCGCCCTCTGCTACACCCTGTGGAGGCAGAAGAGGGAAGAGCACCTCTTTGTCCTGATATGGGTCCTTCTGGTAGTCTATTCTACCTGGCAACACATCCGCTACGAGTATTACTTTGCCGTGCCCCTGGCACTGCTCTCAGGCCTCTTCGTGGGAGTGGTCCTCGAATGGGGCGGAAGGGATCTCTTCGGCGTGCTCTCCGGTGGTAGGGGGAAGGGAGATGCCGCAGGGGTTGCTGCCCCCCCAAAGGGGAAGCAGAAGGAAAAAAAGCCGCAGAAAGTGGTATCTTCAGGAAAAAAAGTGAACCCCCTCCACCTGGGAGCGGTGGTCCTGGTACTGATCCTGGCTGTGGCCTTCGCGTACTTACAGGTCTCCTACGAATACCAGGTGTCCTCATCAGGGGGTATCCGCATGAACCAGGACTGGCGGGAGTCCCTGGACTGGCTGGGTACCCACACGCCCGACCCCGGGATTGACTATTACCGGATTTATGATGGCGGGGCATTTCAGTACCCTGAACAGTCCTACGGGGTGATGTCATGGTGGGACTACGGCCACATGATCACCTACATCTCTAAGCGGATCCCGAATGCCAACCCCTTCCAGTCTGGGGTGGCGGGCGAGAACGGGGCTGCCACGTTCTTCCTGGCCGAGACCGAGGAGAGGAACACCGCGATAGCAGACACCCTCGGGGTCAGGTACGTGATGACGGATATCGAGATGGATACCGGGAAGTTCTGGGCCATGGCCACCTGGTACAACTCCAGTGCAGGGCAGGCACCGTATGTGAAGACCATACTGGCCCCTGAAACAAACCAGCCTGAGACGTATGGCGCCGTCACCCTGTATGATGCACCGTATTTCCGGACCATGATATCCAGGTTCCACAACTTTGACGGCTCCATGGCTGAGCCGGGCCAGGCCTATTACATAGAGGTCGATGAGCGGAGGTCTTCACTCCCGGTGGCGACCATGGCACAGGTCATGAATGTCCCGGAGGCAAGGGCGGCGGCTGAGGCCTACAACCAGAAGGCCATGCCAGGGACCCGGGCGCTGGTACTCTCCCCCGGCCTCCTCATCCCCCTGGACCCCATACCTGCGCTCAGGCATTACCGCCTTGTCCACGAATCCCCCACGAACGTCATGCCCCAGTCTCCCCCTGACATCAAGTATGTGAAGGTCTTTGAATATGTGCCGGGAGCAAGGATTCGGGGGACGGGGGTCATTGCACTGGACGTGGTCACCAATACCGGGAGAATATTCACGTACCGGCAGGCCAGCACAGGCGGGGAATTCATCGTGCCCTATGCTACCACCGGCTCATCTTCTGAAGTGAAGGCTATAGGCAGATACCGCATCGAGGGGACTGGCCAGGAGTTCGACGTCTCCGAGGAGGCGGTCATGCAGGGATTGCAGGTCGGGTGAATGGCACCCAGGTGCTCTGTCATTTTTGGAGAGGAATTCACCCGTCATGACCTGGGCTGGCACGATGAGAACAGCCGGCGCCTGACCCGGGCACTCGAATGCATCCCGCCGGACTACCCCACAAGACCCGTGGAGGAGGCCACCTTCGATGACCTGGCACGGGTGCACCACCCACGGCATATCCGGATGATCGAAGAGTTGTGCGGGTATGGTGGCAGGCGTTACCTGGACATGGATACTTACATCACCGAGGATTCTTACCAGGTGGCACTTCTCGCTGCCGGTTCATCGATTGCAGCAACCCGCCTGGCGCTCGAAGGGGAGCACTGTTTTGCCCTGATCCGCCCCCCCGGCCACCATGCCGAGCCTGACAAGGCCATGGGATTCTGCCTCTTCAACAATGCAGCAGTGGCAGCGGCATGGGCACTTGAGCGCGTTGACCGGGTCGCCATCGTGGACTGGGACCTCCACCATGGAAATGGCACCCAGAAGATATTTTACGAGAGCGACAGGGTCCTTTTCTGCTCCATTCACCAGCAGAATGTATTCCCCTGGAGTGGGTGGGTCGACGAGATCGGTGAGGGGCGGGGGAGAGGGTTCAACCTGAACGCCCCGCTCCCGGCCGGTGCAGGGGCAGGCGATTATGCCCTTATCTTCAGGGAGGTGTTCGCAGAAGCCCTGTCGCATTTCCATCCCGATGTGGTGATCATATCAGCAGGGCAGGATCCGCTGGATGATGATCCCAAGGGGGGGATGAGACTCTCTCCGGAAGATTTCGGATTACTGACCGCGATCATCAGGGACGCAAGCCCCGGGCCCCTGGCACTGGTCCTGGAGGGGGGGTACGGCCCCTCACTGGGTATTGCAATCGCTCATATCCTGGAAGCACTGAAGGAGGAGAGATCCCCGGTGCTACCGGAGGTGCAGGCGAGGGAAAGCACCCGCAGAATTGCCCGGCTCCTCAAGAGAGTGATGATATGAACAGGCGTCGGACGGTCTGCGCAGCATCACTCGGCTTTTCTTGCCCTCCGGTTTTTGTGGAGGTGAGAGACCTCGAGGCCAGGGACGATTACCCGGACAACCGGGACCGTTGTGCGGGAAAGGTCAACTACGCACACCCTCTCCACGGTAGCGCTCAATTCGTCGACTATGAGGAAGATGTCTTCGTCTATCCACGGGGCGCTCACGTCGTCAAGCCCTGACAGCGGTATCTCCGGGGCCTCGACGAACCATTCACGGTTGATGCGCTTCATGCGCTCATATCCAGCCCTGGAGAGGAGCATCTCCCGGCTGGCGGAAGAGATGCCGTCCCTGAGATATGCGGCCCGGTTGAATGCCAACTCGGTGAGTGCACGGACCGCGGCAATATCCGGGTCCGGATGGCACCCTGAACCCATCATCAGGAGTGCAGGGTCCCTGGTGACCTGGTCATCAGCGGCAGCAGCGATCACCGGGATCCTGCTTCGTCCCCGCAGGAGCCAGAGATGGATGGCCACTCCGGCAGAGGTGAACTGATCCAGGAGTGCTCGTGCAGGCCCATCAGTATCTATCACCAGTCTCCTTCCCATATCCTTCTGGCGTTCTGCCCGACTCATTGCATCACGCTCCAGCAGTTCCAGGAGGCCATGAAGGATGGCCTCTTCACGCACATTCCCGCTGGCCAGTCCTGCCGGATCACTCTGAAAGAGGGGCATGGTCATCCCGAGGGTATCGTAAGGAAAAAAGACCGCATTGCTCGGGACCATGACCTGTTCTTTGTTCATGATGTCCACCCCCGGGGTCCAGTGCAACTTTTCGCCCCTTTCAAGCGGCCGCGGAAGAATCAGGGTCTCCGGGTCAATTGCCCTGGCAACACCCAAATCTTCGTACCCGGCAAATTCCATGTGGTCCTCATGATATTCACCCGAGTATCGTTCTATGGCGGCCATCATGGCAGAGACCCTGGCCAGGGGGAGATCCAGCCCCATCCCCGGGTGAACCTTTGACCCTCCCCGGGGGGTCCGGGATCGCGAGGTAGTGCAGCAGGGAATTCCAACCCGGTCGTTCCCGGTGATCTCCCTGACCGGGCCGGCCCCGATGGATTTCATCAGGGGCCGGGCTCTCTTTGCGGTCTCTTTCGGTGCACATATGCGGTGAGTCCCATAAAAAAAGCGCTTCTCCACCCGGTTCAGTTCGCTGTCCATCTATACCCGGTAAGCCGGGAACACTTTTATAGTTTCCAAGCGCGGGAGTTGGTGTATGCAGGCTGAAAATGTGGAGGTAGGGATGCGGGTTCGTTATCCCCGGACCGGGACTACAGGGCGCGTGGTCGCCAAAAAGACGGAAAAGGGGGAGTCATTTGCGGAACTGGACTCCACTCACCTCTTCTATCGCGTCGATCAACTGGTCCCGGCTGGGGATTTGGGTGAAAGGTCCAGGGCTGCCAGGGATGACCGCATGGATCAGTTGAAAAAAGAACGAGAGTTCTTATCAGGGACGGGATTTCAGGAGGCTATATCCCATACAGACCAGAGCTGCGAGGGCGGAGGTTAATCTGTCACAGGGATGGTGGTGAGTTTCACCGATTCAACCCCTTTTTGGGACATGAGGCGCTCGGCCAGGGTCTTGAGTTCTGATCCGTCTCCCCTCACCAGCACCACTTCCAGGCACCTGTCGTGAGTCACGTGAGAGTGGAGCGAGGCCTGAATGATACCCATGAATTCGTGCTGGATATCGGTGAGCGTGGCCAGGAGGTTCCGCTGTTCGTGGTCATAGATCATGGTTATCACGCCCTGGCGTTCCCCTTTCACATCGGACATCCATTTATAATACGTGATGTAGTTGCGGATAGCATCCCGGATACCCTCTGATCGCGATGAATACCCTCGATAGTTGATGATTTCGTCGAATTTGTCGAGGAGATTTTTGGGAAGTGAGATTCCTATCCTGGAGAGTTCGGTATCAATAGTCATGGTCTGTATCCTACTCATCTGGTATCTCATATATATAAGTAATTAAAACTTCGGAAAATTATCCGGATATAGTGATACATAGTGCTACCAGAACCTCTTACCCTCCCTCATGAATACGCAGTCAGTGGGTTCTTTCAGTAATTTTATAGGCACCCACACCTATCCTGTGGAATACACGTGATGTCCCCATTTGAGTATTGTGCATTTACTGAGAAAGGTCTCCGGGAGAGGAACGAGGATGCCTGCCTTGCCAGGGAGGTGTGTGGCATTTACCTCTTCGCAGTGGCGGAAGGGCTGGGTGGGCCGGTGGAGGGACCAAGTGCAGCCGAAGTGGCCATTCACGCACTGTGCGTTGAGGGAATTGAGTGCAGCGGAACCCTCGCGGAAATAGTGGAGGCTTTCCTGATACAGGCAGATGAGGCCCTCTTCATCTCTCAGCAGTCAAATCCAGGGAGTGATCCCCCGGCAGTGGCAATGACACTTGCGGTGGTGCGGCCGGGGGGGGAGTGTGTGGTGAGCAGTCCGGGTCATCGGAAAGTATTTTTTATGCCCCGGGACCCTGTTCAAAGGAATGGTATGGAGTCAACGGAAGACTCACGGAGTTTTGACCTCTATGATCCCGGGGCCGGGATGCACGAGGCGGCTCTTCCGCCAGGGTTTCTGGTCCTCTGTTCGGATGGTATCGGGGATTTCCTGGAAAACGCCCGCATCCGGGAGATCATCAGTGAGAGGGGTGATGACCTGGAGGGTGCCTGCCGGAAGATGGTATACGAATCGTTCCAGAACGGGAGCGATGACAACCTCACCGTGGTGCTGGTAAGGCAGCCGGGTCCATGAACAGTATTCTTCCCGGAGTGTGGTGAAGGGCATGATCATCCGGTTCTCCTTCCCTGTGCACAGGAGAGGAAATTGTGGATAGTATCACCCATGGACTGGTTGCAGTACTGCTCTCTCATACCCTCTGCCCGGGCGGCCCGGTTCTCTTCGCGGTGCTGGGGGCGGTTCTCCCCGACAGCGATATATTCCTGAAATGGATTTCTGACCGTGATCCCCGGCTCTTCATCTTTACCCACGGAGGATTCACCCACAGCATTCTTGGTACCACTGTGATCGCCACCGGTATAGTGCTGGGGTTCTGGGCATGGCTCTATTCTTCGGATCAGGGGTATGCGGGTGTTCCAATGCTGGTCTTTGCCCTGGGGTTCTCCTGGGCCGGGGCCCTGACGCATATCGGTCTGGATGCCCTGGCATTTCCCGGTATACCCATCCTGTATCCGGTCAGTTCAAAAAAATTTTCCGCCGGGATCTTTCCCGGGCCAAGCCTTGTGTTGTTCGCAACCAGTGTGGGCTTCCTCCTGATGTTCCTCACTGGTTACATCGGTATTTCTGCCCTCTCTCTCTATGCCTCCTTTGGCATGGCATTCATTCTGGCACATGTACTCATGAAGGCAATTGTGGCCACGCATCACCGGGGGCTGACCATCCCTACCATCAACCCCCTGAAATGGCTGGTGATTCGTGAATTTCAGGACTCATACCAGGTGTATAGCACCAGTCTTCTGAAGAGATCCATGAACGTGACGGTATACCAAAGGTATGAAGGAGTCGAGCCGTCATTTCTCGACAGGCACTCGGGGGACCCGGAGATCCGGAGACTCTTGTATTATTCTTACTTCACCATATCGGGCCGTGAAGGCAGGGAGGTGGTGATCCGGGACCCGCTCAGAGAGGATGGCGTGCTCTTCTATCCACCCTGCTACACCAGGGTGCGCCTGCCATGTGAGGCAGATGAACATTCATGATCACCCATGGCATTGCCACACGGGCAGCAGGATAGGGTTTTAAAACGTCTCGCTCTTCGAAAAAACCGCACCTTCCGTGAAAACTCCCTGCTCACAGGGTATTAAGTAGGATTGTTTTTATATAGATCAGAGAGGTTTGATCGGCATTGCATGATGTGACAATTCCCAGCGTGAATATCGGCGTGGTCGGACATGTGGACCATGGAAAGACGACACTGGTGTATGGCCTCACCGAGTCCTGGACAGACAGGCATAGCGAGGAGATAAAGAGGGGAATCTCGATCCGTCTGGGATATGCTGATGCCACATTCTACCGTTGCGAACGCTGTGCTGGTCCGGAGGCATTCGGAACCCACCCGGAGTGCCCGGTATGCGGAGGTAAGGCTGTGCCTTTCCGTTCGGTATCCTTCGTGGATGCGCCAGGCCACGAGACGCTCATGGCAACCATGCTTTCGGGGTCTGCCCTCATGGACGGGGCCATGCTGGTGATTGCGGCGAATGAGACCTGCCCGCAGCCCCAGACAAAAGAGCATCTCATGGCGCTCGAACTGGTGGGCATCAAGAAGATAGTGATCGTCCAGAACAAGATTGACGTGGTCCCCCAGAAAGAGGCCCTGAAGCATTATGAGCAGATAAAGAGCTTTGTGAAAGGGACAATCGCCGAACATGCA